>CALVJY010000010.1 GCA_944332455.1 uncultured Clostridia bacterium | reverse complement strand
GATGTATTCCTCCCGTTCGGCGCCCACCGAGATGTACTTGATGCGGCAGTCGGTCAGCTTTTCCAGGGTGCGGACGTAGTCCAGCGCCTCCTTGGGCAGATCTTCCAGCCTGCGGCAGCCGCTGATGTCGCACTGCCAGCCGGGGAAGTACTCCACCACCGGCTTGCAGCGGTCCAGCAGGGAGGGATAGGGAAACTCCTCGATCTTTTTGCCGTCCAGCTCGTAGGCGGTGCAGACCGGGATCTTTTCCAGCCCGGACAGCACGTCCAGCTTGGTCAGGGCGATCTCGGTCGCCCCCTGCATGCGGATGCCGTAGCGGGAGGCCACCGCGTCAAAGGGCCCCACCCGTCTGGGCCGGCCGGTGGCCGCGCCGTACTCTCCCCCCGCCTTTCTCAGGCGCTCGGCCTCCTCCCCGAAGGCTTCGCAGACGAAGGGTCCCTCGCCCACGCAGGTGGAGTAGGCCTTCATGATGCCGATCACGCAGTCCAGCTTGTGATTGGGCACCCCCGCCCCCACCGGGGCGTAGGCCGCGATGGTGGACGAGGAGGAGGTGTAGGGGTAGATGCCGAAGTCGATGTCCCGCAGGGCCCCCAGCTGGGCCTCGAACATGACGTCCTTCCCCGCCTTCAGCGCTCCGTCCAGGTAGAGGCCGACGTCGGTGACGTGGGCCTTCAGCCGCCCGCCGTAGGTGCGGATGTAGTCCATCATCTCCTCCACCGTGACCGGCTCGGCGCCGTAGACCCCGGTGATGGTCAGATTTTTCCACTCCACGATGCCCTTTAAGCGGCGCTCCAGCTCCTCGGGGTCGAACAGTTCGCCCATGCGGATGGTCTTTTTCATGTACTTGTCCCCGTAGACGGGGGCGATGCCCCGGCGGGTGGAGCCGAACTTCTGATCCTTCAGGCGCTCCTCCTCCAGGCAGTCCAGCCGGACGTGGTAGGGCATGCAGATGACCGCCCGGTCCGAAATTTTCAAATTTTCCGGGGTGACGGCCACCCCCTTTTCCTCCAGCCGGTCGATCTCCCCGCACAGGTGCTTTAGGTCGATGACCATGCCCGGGCCCATGACGTTGACCACGCCCTCGCGCAAGATGCCGGAGGGCAGCAGGTTCAGGATGAACTTGCCCCGCTCGTTGATGACGGTGTGGCCGGCGTTGTTGCCGCCCTGATAGCGGGCCACGATGCCGTAGCGCTTGGAGAGCAGGTCGACCATGCGGCCCTTGCCCTCGTCTCCCCAGTTGATCCCTACGATGGCTGTCAGCATAACAATCCTCTTTTCCCTTAGTTTGATCTTCGGTCAAACCGCGCTTTTCCCCCGGACAGGGCAGAAAAAAAGTCCACCGCTTCCAGAGCCCGCTTTGGGGACTTCCGATCGGGTGAACGCGTCCGGTTTGAAATCCTACCTCATTATAACTTTTTTCCCCGGTTTTGTCAACCAAAGTCCGGGCGGGAAGCGTATTCCGATTGATTATAGGGCGTATTTGATTTATTTATCCGCCCGGCGTCCGCTCTCTCCGGAAGACGGGAGCGGAGCGGTCCTCCGGCTTTTTTTGATTTATTTTGCCCGACCCCCCGCAAATGAATTGACTTTCCGGCCCGGAAAGCTTTATAATAGGTGACATAATTTTGTTGACTTGATTTTTTGGCCTGGGTGCCGGCCCCTGAGCGGGTTGGGCAGCGCGGCGTGAAAGCGTACGCAATGGCTGTCTGCCCGACAGCCGTGGCGGCGCGTTTTTTCTTTTTGTCTTCCAATTTTTTTCATACAGGAGGTAAAAAAGCTATGAGCAATGTGCCTGAGCTGTTCGGCAGCCTGGTCTTCAACGACAAGGTCATGCGGGAGAGTCTGCCCAAGGACGTCTACAAGTCCCTGCGCAAGACCATCGACGCGGGGATGCCCCTCAATCAGGACCTGGCCAACGCCGTGGCGCACGCCATGAAGGACTGGGCCATCTCCAAGGGGGTCACCCACTTCACGCACTGGTTCCAGCCCATGACCGGCATCACCGCCGAAAAGCACGACAGCTTTATCAACCCCACCCGGGACGGCGGCATCATCATGGAATTTTCGGGCAAGGAGCTCATCCGCGGGGAGCCGGACGCCTCCTCCTTCCCCTCGGGGGGCTTAAGGGCCACCTTCGAGGCCCGGGGCTACACCGCCTGGGACCCCACCTCCTACGCCTTCATCAAGGACGGCGTGCTGTGCATCCCCACTGCCTTTTGCTCCTACGGCGGGGAGGTGCTGGACAAAAAGACCCCGCTGCTGCGCTCCATGGAGGTCCTCAACCGCGAGGCCTTGCGCATTCTGAAGCTGTTCGGCAACCCGGCCACCCGGGTGATGTCCACCGTCGGCCCCGAGCAGGAGTACTTTCTGGTGGACAAGAGCCTGTACGAAAAGCGCAAAGATCTGATCTACACCGGCCGCACCCTGTTCGGGGCCAAGCCCCCCAAGGGCCAGGAGATGGAGGACCACTACTTCGGGGCCATCCGTCCCCGCATCGTGGCCTACATGAAGGAGCTGGACGAGGAGCTGTGGAAGGTCGGGGTGCTGGCCAAGACCAAGCACAACGAGGTGGCCCCCGCCCAGCACGAGCTGGCCCCCATCTTCGCCGACACCAACATCGCCTCCGATCACAACCAGATCACCATGGAGATGATGAAAAAGGTGGCCGAGCGGCACAACATGGCCTGCCTGCTCCACGAAAAGCCCTTTGCCGGGGTCAACGGCTCGGGCAAGCACAACAACTGGTCGCTGTCCACAGATCTCGGCCAGAACCTCCTCGATCCCGGCAAATCCCCCGAGGAAAACGCCCAGTTCCTCCTCTTTCTGACCGCGGTCATCAAGGCCGTGGACGAGTACCAGGATCTGCTGCGGATGTCGGTGGCCACCGCGGGCAACGACCACCGCCTGGGCGCCAACGAAGCCCCGCCGGCCATCATCTCCATCTTCCTGGGCGAGGAACTGAGCGAGATCTTGAAGAGCATCGAAAAGTCGGCGGCCTACAACAAAAAGGCCAAAAAGTACCTGGAGATCGGGGTGGACGTGCTGCCCAACTTCCCCAAGGACACCACCGACCGCAACAGGACCTCCCCCTTCGCCTTCACCGGCAACAAGTTCGAGTTCCGGATGCTGGGCTCCTCCCTCTCCATCGCCGGCCCCAACATCGTGCTGAACGCCATCGTGGCCGAGGAGCTCTCGCAGTTCGCGGACGTGCTGGAGGAGGCCGAGGACTTCAACGCCGCCCTGAACGAGCTGATCAAAAAGACCATCAGGGAACACAAGCGCATCATCTTCAACGGCAACAACTACTCGGACGAGTGGGTCAAGGAGGCCGAAAAGCGGGGATTGCTCCATCTGCGGACCGCCCCCGAGGCCCTGCCCTGCTTCGAGGCCGAAAAGAACATCCGCCTGTTTGAAAAGTTCAGGATCTTCACCGAGGCCGAGGTCCGCTCCCGCACCGAGATCATGCTGGAGAACTACTGCAAGACCCTGCACATCGAGGGCATGACCATGGTCGAGATGGCCAGAAGGGACATCCTGCCCGCCGTGACGGGCTACATGACCGACCTCTGCCGGGAGGTCAAGCTCAAAAAGGAAGCCGCGCCCGCCTGCCCGGCCGCCCGGGAGGAAAAGCTGATCGGCCGCATCTCGGCCCTGTGCGACGCCCTGTCCGAGCGCACCGAAAAGCTGGAGGCCCTGCTCCCCGAGGCCGAGGACTGCCTGCCCATGCAGGAGCGGGCCGCGTTCTACCGCCGGAAGGTGTTTGCCGCCATGGAGGAGGTCCGGGCCGCCGCCGACGAGCTGGAGACCCTGACCGCCCGCGAAAAATGGCCCTTCCCCACCTACGGCGACCTGCTGTTCAGCATCTGAGGCCGCCCGGGAAAGGAAAAGCGCAAAAACCGACAGCCCGTCCGCACGCAGAAAGCGCGGACGGGCTGTTGCTTTGCCCGAACCTTTTTGCGCCCCGTGAAGGCGCCCTCTGTGTCCACAGGCCGACAGCGGATATCCATCGGCAGTCATCGGCTGTAATTGCCTTCCGGCCGAAGTCCGGATCCCCGTTCATGAAGTCCGCACGCGCGCCACGCCGGGTAAAAAGATTTGAACTGTCGGGGAATATGTGGTATAATATCCCGGAAGAGAACATTGCCCCGATGAACAAGGGGACTTTAAATGACTGCACAGGAGGCTTTACTGATGAAAAAACAATTTACTTCCTTTTTGAGCGTCTTGATGTGCCTGATCCTGTCCGTCGGCATTTTTACCGCCTGCGGCTCGGAACCGGATGAGCCTCAAAAGCACACGATTTCGTTTTATGCCGACGCAGCGCTCGTCGGCAGGGTAGAAACAGCAGGCAATGAAGAGATCGGTCTGCCCGCCGCGCCGGACAAAGACGGGCACTCCTTTGAGGGTTGGTTTTTCGATCCCGGGACCTGGCAGATCGAACTGACGGCGAGCACCTATGCGCACAAACCGCTGTCGGAGGACGCGAGCGTTTACGCTTTCTACAAAGAGATCGAAGGGCCGGACCTCCCGCAGGAATACACGGTAACATTTGACGTAGATCAGGGGACCCCGATCGATCCGATCACGACGGCGCGGATCGAAACAGAACCGCAGACCGCAAGGGACGGCTACACGTTTTTGGGCTGGTATAAGGAAAGCAGCTTTGTCAACAAAGTCACCTTCCCCTACGAGGTGACAAAAGCGCAGACGCTCTTTGCCAGATGGGAAAAATCCAAATTTACGGTACATTTTGACACGGACGGCGGAACGGCCTTGAATGACATGACCGTATCGAGGATCGAGCGATCGCCTGCCACGGAAAAGGAAGGTTATACCTTTGACGGCTGGTACACCGAAAAAGCCTTTCTGAACAAAGTGACCTTCCCTTACGAAGTGACGAAGGCCCAGACATTATATGCGAAATGGACGCGGAACGAAACGGAAAGTCCGGTGTTCACGGTGGACGGCAACGGCGTGCTGACCGGCGTGAGCGGGCTGACAGAAAGCGATATGCGCGTGGAGATCCCCGAGCAGGTCAACGGCGTAACGGTCAAAGAGATCGGACAGAAACTGTTCAAAGACAATCAGAATATCGGCAGCCTTATCATCCCCGATTCGGTAAGGTATCTGGGCTATGCGATGTGTTCCGGCTGTACCAACTTAAAAAAAGTACACCTGCCCGCCGGACTGACTGTGATCCCGGACAATGCGTTTGAAAACTGTTCTTCCCTGACCGCCATAAACTTTCCGGATACCCTGGTGCAGATCCGGGCGGACGCATTCGGCGGCACGGCGCTGACAGAGTTCACGGCGCCCGATTCCCTGGAAAGCATATGGCACTATGCGTTCAAGGATTGTAAAAATCTGGGAAAAGTCGACCTGAAAAACGTACGCAGTTTGAATGAGGGGGTATTCCAGAACTGCACGGCCCTTCAGTCGATCAAATTACCGGACACCCTGACAGATCTGAACGGCACCGGCAATACATTCAGCGGCTGCACTTCGCTTACTGAGATCGACATGCCGGCCAATCCCACGGCGATCCCCCATTCCATGTTCAACGGAACGGCCTTTTACAACGATCCGGCCAATTGGGAACAGGGCGTACTGTATGCGGACGGTTATCTCCTGACGGCAAATTCCGAGCTGACCGCTTATCCGGAATATACGGTGAAAGAAGGCACCATCGTCATTGCGGACAATGCGTTTGGATTCGCGGGAGTCGGCGGCACTTTGAAAAAAGTCGTTTTGCCGGACGGTTTACGCAGGATCGGCACGCGCGCTTTTTCAAAGCTGTTTTCGCTGACAGAGATCAACATTCCGGATTCGGTACGCTCTGTCGGCTATGCGGCCTTCGAAGCAACGGGATTCGATGAAGCAAGTCATTACACGGACGGCGGATTATATATCGGCAATTGGCTGGTCAAGGTCGAAAACGCCGCCAGGACCTCCTTTACGGTGCGCGAGGGCACGGTCGGCGTGGCGGACGGAAAGGACACGGCCCTTTTCCCCACACAGGCGCAGAAAGTCTCCCGATTGTCCCTTCCCTCTTCGTTGAAATATGTCGGAGCGCGGAGCTTTGCCCGCTTAAAGATCACAGAGCTGCAATTGCCCGCAGGCTTAAAGACTTTGGGCAACGGCGGGTTTGCAGACTGTTTTTACCTGACGGCGGTAAATCTCGGCGAATGCACGCAGTTGGAGAGCATAGGCGAAGGAGCTTTTATTCAGGCAGCGATTTCGGAGATCACGATCCCGGAAAGCGTAGTTACCGTCGGTGAACTCGTATTCAACCACAACACGGTCGATCTGACGATCCATTGCGAAGTATCGGCACAGCCGGATGGCTGGGATGAAGACTGGGCCTATTCTTACAGAGAGGGCGTCACGATCACGGTCGACTGGAAAAAGACGCAGGAAAGAGCGGCGGCGTAAGACCCAGGCGTCAGATCGTCCCTGACGGATCACATCGGCCGGAAGGCAGGCGGCCTCAGCTCAGCTTTCCGGCCGCATCACGAAACCCGAAATCAACCGGCCCCGACTTGCGTCGGGGCCGGTTGATGCTTTTAGTATGATTTTCAAACCGTCCGGATCTTAAGTCGTCGTCCGTTTAGATCCTGCCGGTCTGCATCCCGTCAGAATGACACCTCCCCCCTCAAAGATAATCCCGGCCCCTTCTTTCACAAAAGGGCCGCCGGCTCAGGTGCACAGCGCCGAGAACAGGGCCTCCCGCTCGGCCATGGGCTGGCCGAAGGCGCGGGGCTTGGGCTCGGACAGCCGCACGTCTGCGGCCAGCTTTCCCGCCTTTAAGATCAGCACCCGGTCCCCCAGCGTCAGGGCCTCCTCGAGGTCGTGGGTGACGAACAGGCAGGTGCGGGGCATTTCGGCCCGGAGACTTTCAAACACCTGCATCAGCCGCAGTTTGAGGGCGAAGTCCAGATTGCGGAAGGGCTCGTCCATTAAGAGCAGCTCGGAGGGAAAGCAAAAGGCCCGGGCCATGGCCACCCGCTGGGCCATGCCGCCGCTCAGCTCCCGGGGATAGCGGTCGGCCTCCCCCTCCATTTCCACCAGGGAGAGGGTCTTTAACGCCCGTTCCCGGGCGTCGGGGCGGCCGCCCAGCACGTAGAGCAGATTGTCCAGCACCTTCAGATTGGGCAGCAGCCGGTCGCGCTGGAAGAGATAGGACACCTCGGCGGGGACCTCGGCCTCTCCCTCGAAGGGGGTCAGCCCGCCCAGGATGTTCAACAGGGTGGTCTTGCCGCAGCCCGAGGGGCCTAAAAGGGCGGTGACCTCCCCCTCCTTCAGGGTGAGATCAAAGCCCTGGTAGACCGTCTTGTCCCCGTAGCGTTTGGTGATGTTGCGCAGCACGACGTCCATGGCGGTCCTCCTTTATCCCTTGAGCCAGGGCGTGCACAGCCGCCCCGCCAGCCGGATGATGAATTCGCTGAGAAAGCTGATGATCACCGTGGTCACGGTGAGCGCCAGCAGGCCCGAAATGTCCAAATTGGCCTTGAAGGTCTGCATCATGGCCCCGACGGAGCGCGCCGTCTGCGAGAGGGCCTCGGCGGCCACCACCAGCTTGAGGTTGAGGGAAAAGCCGCTGGCAAAGCTCTCGAACAGGGCGGGCAGCACGGCGGGGAGAAAGAGCCTGCGGATCTGGACCGCCTTCGGTACCCGGTAGACCCGGCTCATCTCGATCAGCTCGGGATCCACCCCCGAAAAGGCGGCGTACAGGGCGGAGTACAGGGTGGGAAAGATGACCAGCATGGCCACGATGACGGGGGCGGCCGAGGCCGAAGTCCAGATCAGCAGCAGCAGAATGACCGCCATGGTGGGCACCGCCCGCAGAAAGGTGATCAAGGGCTCGAGCAACCTGCGGGCCGTCCCGGACAGCCGGGACAACAGGGCTGCCCCCACCGCCAGCACGAAGGAGAGCGCAAAGGCGATCAGGCTGCGGAGCAGGGTGCCCCCCAGCGCCTGCCAGAACTGCGCGCTGCCCAGCAGGACGAAAAACTCCCGGAAGGTCACCCAGGGCGAGGGCAGGATGATCTCGATGTCCATGATCAGGGCGGCCATCCACCAGATCAGCAGGATGCCTGCCAGGGTCAGCAGGGGGTAGATGAAGTTGAGGATGTGCCGTTTTTTCATAACTTTTGCGTCGGGCGGAGGGGCCTTGTCCCGCTCGGCCGCCCGTTTGGCTTCCGCCGGTTTCCTTGTCCGGGTCGTCGCTTCGGGCCTTGGGCTTCCGCCGGCTTTTCCATGTCCGGCCGTCGCTTCGGGCCTTGGGCTTTCGCCGGCTTTTCCATGTCCGGCCGTCGCTTCGGATCTGGGGCTTCCGCCGGTTTTTCTATGTCCGGCTCGTCGCTCCGGACTTTCCGGCTCCCCCGGAACCCTCTCCGGCGGAACCATGTTCCGGGCCGGGCGCGACCGAAGAAGCGAAGGCGCTCAGGGCAAATCTTTCTGTTCCAAAATATTGAGTTCCCGGCATGAGGGGGCCCTTCCGAAGTGAGAAAGGCCGGCCGGGTTTTCCGGGCCGGCCTTCGGGCGGTTGCTGAACTTAGAAACTGACGTAGAAGGCGTCATCGGGGAGCTTGCCGCCGATGAAGGAGGGGTCAAAGCTCATGATGGAATTCAGGTAGGTCTCCACCGCGGCCCGGGCTTCGGGCGCGGGCACGGTCCTGAGGTTGCAGGCCTCCACGATGGCCGAAGTAAAGTTGACCGTGATGCTGCTCTCGTATTCGGCCAAAATTCCCTGAAGTTTGTCGGCGTTCTCCACCACCCAGGTGTCGTTCTGAGTCAGTTTGTCCAGGAAGGCCTCCACCACTTCGGGATATTTCTCCAGAAAATCGGCCTTGACCACCAGGGAGGCCTGGGGATAGCTGTCTGTGCTGCCCGTGCCCTCCTTCCACAGTTCCTGCAGGTCGAAGATCTGACGGGCGCCCTCGATGTTGGCCTGGGCCATGGCGACCTGGGGCTGGCCCATCACGCCGTACTCGGCCTGGCCGGCCTTCATCAGCTGGATGATCTCGGTGCCGGCCGACACATAGCGCAGGGCCACCTTGCCCTCCACGGGGTCGGCGCTCTCCTCGTACTCGATGTCGTTCAGATCCAGAATGTACTTGAACACCAGATCGGTGGTGCCGCCGGCGGCGGTGTTCAGGACCACCTTGCCGACCAGGTCGGACAGGGTCTCGGCCGAGCCGGTGCCCACCAGGTACAGAATGCCGTGGACGTTGGCCGACACCAGGCGGTAGTCCACCCCGCCGTTATACATCTTGGCCGCCACGTTGGTGGGCACGATGCACAGGTCGGCGTCCCCCCGGGTCAGGTAGGCGGCGATGTTGTCGGTGGATTTGACGATGTGGAACACCGTCTGCATGTTGCGGATGACCGGTTTTTCCTCCATCATCTGCGCCATGGCCAGGGCGGGCGCGCCGTCGGGCATATAGACCTGGACGGTCCCCTCTTCCCGGGGCTGGCAGCCGAATCCGAACGCCGCCGTGGCCAGCACGGCCAGCGCCGCGATCAGCACTTTAAAGCCTTTCATAAAATTTACCTCCGAAAAAATTCTTCATCTTTCTCCCCTATGTCTGCTGTTTTCTTCGTTTTTCTCTGCCTCTGTACGCTTTGAAGCACTCCGTTTTCAAAGTCTGTCAATCAACTGTTTCTATCAAAAAACCTGCCCGATGCTCCTTCGATCTTCCGACGGAAGCCGGAACGAGGCAAAACACGTATGGCCTTTGATCGATGAGCCATGAACGGATGCCGCCCGGCAGAGCGGGATCCCGATCCGTACAGGGATCGCCCATGCCTCCCCCTTGTCCTTTACCTTTTGCCGATCCCCCGCTTTTTATGAGCCTTTGCCTGCCTATCCGCGCCCGGAAATCTTCGGCAGCACGGAGCAAAGCTCGGGCAAGTCGACCGATGTTTCGGATGCTTCAGACCTTGGCAAACAGAATCTTGGCGGAACGGAAGAAGGTCTGACCGGGGGCGACAGAGAAAACCCCGGGGCAGGCCGATCTTTCGTCCTCAGACCTTGGCGAACAGGGTCTTGGCGGAGACCCCCTCCACCATGCCCAGGCGGCCGGTCAGGCGGTTGATGACGTCGGCGGGCGCGTCCAGCACCACCGAGATCACCGAGACCCCCCGCTCCCGGCAGGGCAGCCCCATCCGGCCGCAGATGTGTTCGGCGAACTCGTGGAACAGGCGGTTGACGTCCTCCACGGCCGCCGGCCGCTCCACGATGACGGAGATCACAGCCAGTCGTTTTTCCATGAAAAAAGCTCCTTTCGGGCCGGGCCGAAGGAGCAACGCAAAGCGCGCCTTGAAAAAAGGCGTCTCTTTTTGTATGGGCTCCTTCGCGATCAGGGCTCCCTTTTCGTTCAGGTTCGTCAGCATTATAGCGCGGTTTCACCTCTTTTGTCAACCGTTTTGCCGGCCTTCAAACAAAAAATTCGGCCGGCCCCGGAATTTTTCCCGCAAACGGCTTCGGAATTTTTCCCGGCCGCATTGCCGAAAAAGACCCGTTCCCTCCCAGCGTTCTGGGGAGGGAACGGGCTCACGGCCTGGCCCGGCTTTCGGCCTTTGGCTGCGGACTTTTCCCTTCCGTCCGGGCGAACAGCCGGGAAAGTTTCATGCTCTGGGGGCGGCTCCCTCCTTGCGCGCCATGCGCCTCCCGTCCGGCAGCGCGCCGGGAAGCCGCAGCCCCCTGCCGACCGGGCGGGCCGCTTCTGCTCAAATCACAAAATTTCAGGGCCGCTCTCCTCCCTCCAAGGGCCTTTCCGGCTCCTCCAGCTTCCTCCGCAGATCCCTTCTGGCGCAGATCACGCGGGAGATGACCACCCGCCCCTTATCCTCGTCCACATAGTAAAAGATCAGATAGCCCTCCAGCGAGATCTTGCGGTACTCCCGCCTGAGCGGCTCCTCGTCCGGCGGAAAATAGAGCGGATTGGCATGGGGAAAAAGCACCGCGTTCCCGGCTGCATGGAGCAGTTTCCCCAACAGCTTCCGGGCCGCCGCCGGCGCCTTCAGTTCCTCTGTGATATACCGGATGATCTCCCGGACATCCCTTTTTGCCTCCTCGCCGAAGATCAGCTCAACCCTTTCCGTTGATGACATCTTCGGCCTCCTTGCGGACCTCTTCCAGGGTGTAGTACCGGCAGCCCGCTTCCTCAGCCCGTTCGGCCTCCAACAGCTTGCGGTAGATCTCGCTGTCCAGCTGCATGCTCTCGTAGGCCTCCATGCTCAGCACAACCATGTCCCCGAAGCCGTTCTTGGTCAAAAAGACCGGCTGACGGGTCTCGTGGACGGTGCGGGAAATGTCGGCAAAATGATTTCTCAGATCTGAAACCGGACGGATCATCCGGGGCGCCTGTTTCATGGTTTTTCCTCCTTCGGCCCGGCTGCCGGGCCTGTACTCTCATTTTAGCATAATTATGCTAAAATGTCAACCGCTTCGGCCGTACAAAACCGGCGCAGTTTTGCCCCCGCTCTTTGTGAACGGCGCATTTGCCGGAATGAAAAATTTTTCCGATGGCCGCCGTCGGCCCGCCGGGATCAAACGCAGGCGTCGGAGACCCGCTTCCCCCCATGGCGCTCAGACAGCTCGTCCCGGGATCCGCGCAATATGCCGGGATCCGCGCAAAATTTGGAAATCTCCCGAAATTCCCCGGAATTTTTCCCGACCGAGCTGCCAAAAAAAAAGGCCCCTTTCCCTCCCGGGATCTTCGGGGAGGAAAAGGGGCACGACAGGATATTTACCAACAGGGCCGGTCCGTTAAGCAGTAAGATTTTCTGAAAGGCGGGGGGTCAGGCCTGACCTCCGTTCCGGCGGTAGAAGTTGATCAGGCAGCCGCTCAAGATGATCTCCTTTTCGTCCTCGGTCAGATAGTCCAGCCGGATGACGATGTCTAAAGAGCGGTGCCCCCGGATCAGGCGGGCGCGGACCTCCCCGCCGTTGCGGACCAGATCGGTCACATTCTCCACAAAGACGAAGTCGCCCGGGCGGAAGGAGGTAAACTCGGTCAGAAAGGGGATCATGCCCCAGTTGATCAGGTTGCTGCGGTAGCGCTTGGTGGCGTACTCCACGGCCAGGTTGGCCAGTCCGCCCAGCACCCGCTGGCAGGAGGCGGCCTGTTCCCGGGCCGAGCCGTCCCCCGGCTTGAGGGCGAAGACGGCGCTGCCGATGGCCGTCGTGGGCAGCAGGGCCGCCGAGCCCCCCACCAGATCAAGCGCGTTCAGGTATTCCGGCTCGAGCGGCCGGCCCTCCCGCCGGGCCTTTTCCTCGGCAAAGATGCCCTTGGCCCGCTTGACGTAGGCGGGATCCTTGCGGGAGAGGGTGTACTCGGCCAGCTTTAAGGGATTGCTCCGGTAGGAGGAGGTCTCCCCCGAGGGGATCAGTTCGTCGGTGGTGGTGACGGGGTCCGAGATGGCCGAGGCGATGCGCAGCAGCAGATTTTTCTGCAAGGGGATCATCTCCGGCCAGTCGGCGATGTTGGGGCCGAAGCGGAGGGGCAGGTCGGGCTGGGGCGCCCCGAAACCGTTGTATACCCGGTTTTTGTAGATCTCCCCGTCAAAGGCAAAGAGGTGCTTTTTGGGGGTGTAGTCGAAATCCAGCGCCGAGGTCAGCACGCCCTGATTGGCGGCCGTGGCCGCGATGCTGCGGGCGTCCATCAGGGCCACCGCGGCGATCTGGCCGTTGGCGGGCTTGGAGCCCTCCCGGTTGGGGAAGTTCCGGGTGGTGTGCCGGATAGACAGCGCGTTGTTGGATGGCACGTCTCCAGCCCCGAAGCAGGGGCCGCAGAAGGCGGTCTTGACCACCGCGCCGGCCTCCATCAGCTCGGCCAGGCTGCCCTGCTTCATCAGTTCCAGAAAGACGGGCTGGCTGGCCGGATAGACCGAGAGCGAGAACTCCCCGTTCCCGCAGTTCCGCCCTTTCAGCATGTCGCCGGCCGCCGCCACGTTCTCGAAGGTGCCGCCGGCGCATCCGGCGATGACGCCCTGTGAGACCTGCACGCGGCCGTCTTTGACCTTGTCGGTCAGCGACAGGCGGACGGCGGGATCGGACTTGTTGGCCTCGGCCTCGACTTCGGCGAAGATGTCCAGCGGGTCCCGGATGACGTCGGCCAGCTTGTAGACGTTGGAGGGGTGGAAGGGCATGGCGATCATGGGCTCCACCTTGGACAGGTCCACCAGCACCGCCCCGTCGTAAAGGGCCAGCGGTCCGGGCGAAAGGGGGGCAAAGTCCTGCTCCCGCCCCACCGCGGCGTAGAAGGCGCGGACGGTCTCGTCGGTCTGCCAGATCGAACTGAGGCAGGCGGTCTCGGTGGTCATGACGTCGATGCCGGCCCGGAAGTCCATGGACAGGGAGGCCACGCCCTCCCCGATGAATTCCATGACCTTGTTCTTGACGAAGCCGTTTTTGAAGACCGCCCCGATGACGGCCAGGGCCACGTCCTGCGGCCCCACCCCCGGGCGGGGGGTCCCCGAAAGCTGTACGGCGATGACTCCGGGCTGGTTGATGTCATAGGTCCGGCCGAGCAGCTGCTTGACCAGCTCGGGGCCGCCCTCCCCCACCCCCATGGTGCCGTAGGCCCCGTAGCGGGTGTGGGAGTCCGACCCCAGGATCATCTTGCCGCAGCCGGTCATGGTCTCCCGCATGAACTGGTGGATGACCGCCAGATGGGGGGGCACGAAGATCCCCCCGTATTTTTGGGCGGCCGAGAGTCCGAAGACGTGGTCGTCCTCGTTGATGGTCCCCCCCACCGCGCAGAGGGAGTTGTGGCAGTTGGTCAGCACATAGGGTACCGGAAATTCCTTCAGCCCGCTGGCCCGGGCGGTCTGGATGATGCCCACGTAGGTGATGTCGTGGGAGGTCAGGGCGTCAAAGCTCAGCCGAAGCACCTTGTCCCGCTCCCCCGCCCGGTTGTGGGCGGCCAGCACGGCGGCCGTCATGCTCCCCTTTCTGGCCCGGTCCAGCGCCTCCTCCTCCGGCAGTTCGGGGACCAGCCGGCCCATAGCCTCCAGCAGCGAGCTCCCGGACTGAAGTTCGTGCAGCACCCCGTCCTTGCACAGCACCTTGTTGACGATGAGTTTTACCACTCCGCACCTCCGGCCCCGCGGAGGCGCCCGGCCCTTCGTCGGACCGGAACAGCCTTCCCCGGCGGCTCTGTTTGTCGTTCCCCCCTATTCTAGCATAAATCCCGCAAAAAATCAATTTTATTTGGGCCCTGCCCGCCCTTTTCCGCCCGCAGGAAAGCGTCAGCCTCTTCCCCCTTCCCTTTTTCCGCTGCTTTCCGCCCTTCGGGAATCAGGGAAGAAGGGCGGTCCTCGGGGGCCCGGGTCGAAAAGGGGGTTTCCCGATTTTCCCGTTCAAATGATTTGACTTTTGCCGGCCGGCTGTTATAAGATAGAAAGAAAGCGACGGCCCTGGCCGTCCCATTCGGAGAGCGCGCGTGTTTGACATTTACAAGGCAGATCTGAAGGCGGTGCTGGACCGGGATCCGGCCGCCAGGAGCAAACTGGAGGTCGTGCTGACCTACTCGGGATTCAAGGCCCTGCGCTGGTACCGCTTCGCCAACTGGCTGTACCGGCACAAGTGCCGCTTTCTGGCCCGGGTGGCCAGCCAGTGGTGCAAGCACCTGCACGGCATCGAGATCCACCCCGGCGCCAGGATCGGCAAGGGGGTGTTCATCGACCACGGCGTGGGGGTGGTCATCGGCGAGACCGCCGAAGTGGGCGACAACTGCGTCATCTACCAGGGCGTCACCCTGGGCGGCACCGGCAAGGACGTGGGCAAGCGCCATCCCACCATCAAGGACAACGTGATGATCTGCGCCGGCGCCAAGGTCCTGGGTCCCATCACCGTGGGCGAAAACTGCAAGATCGGCGCCCAGGCCGTCCTGCTCAAGTCCGTCCCCCCCAACTGCACGGTGGTGGGCGTGCCCGGCCGCATCGTCCGGGTGGACGGCCGGCCGGTGGCCGACATGGACCAGACCCGGGAGATCGACCCCGTGCTGGAGGAATTCAAGTGCCTGAAACGGCGGCTCCGGCGGCTGGAGGAGGCCCTGAACATCCGGGAAGCCGGCCCGGACATCCTCTCCCTGTGCGAGGAGCTGGAGAAAAAGGCCGAGCAGGAGCTGGAGCCTCCCAAGGAGCCCCCGCAGAAGCCCTCCGGCCCCGAAATCCTGAGCTACGAAGAGGATTACGCCGCGCTGGGCGAGGAGCTGGAGGACGAGCCCGAGCCCGAGGAGGACCCGGACGGGGAGTTTTCGGAAGAAGACGACTCCGGAGAGTTCTGAAAAAACAACTTTCTAAGCAAAAAACCGCCGTTTTCGGCGGTTTTTCTCTTTCCGTGCTTCTCCCCTTTTGATCTTTTCTCACTCTTTTTCCCCGTCCTCCGCCTTCCCGCGCTCCGGGAGCTGTGCCGCCCTTTTGCCGCGGCCGGCCTCCCCCAGAATGCCCTGTTCCCTCAGGGCCGCAAGGTCCAGCGCCGCCGCCTTTTTGCCGTAGCGGACGGGCAGGGCCTTCTGCGCCCGCAGGATCTCCTTCTCCTCGAAGGAGAACAGCGAGGCAGTGTCGAATTCCCGGTAGACCCCCTCCCGGTCGGTAAAGCCCAGCCGCAGATAGTAGTAAGGTTTTCCGTTGACCCGGGTGTTGCTGGCGGCCGAGATCAGTTCGGCCTCGGCCCGCTCTCCCGTCCGCATCACGCTGTTTTTGCGGAAGATCCCGACGATCTGCCAGACAATGGCGGCTAAAAAGCCCAGCCCGATCGCCCCGAAGACCAGCTGAAAGATCTTGGCGATCAGGATGAAGGGCGAGCCCGAAAACCCGGCCTCGATCATGTTGTACCCCTCGTCCACGCGGAGCTCGATGCGCCCCTCCTCCAGGACGTCCCGGGCCTCGCCGTAGGTAAAGGACTCCGAGGTCCAGCCCGTATGCACCCCGTTTTCGTCCTCGAAGCGCACCTCGATGGCATAGTAGGGCACGCCGTTGACGGTCAGGGAGGAATCCATGCCGACGGCCTCCGCCTCCACCGGCCGGCCGGTCTGGGCCAGCCGGGCGCCCTGCCCGTCCCGGACCACCAGCACGGTCATGAAGACGCTCACGCCGCCGAAGCAGAGAAAAAACAGGGTAAATACGGCGATCAGCAGAGCTTTGGTCTTCATCGGCTTCCGCGGACGACGTACTCGTCCCCCTCCACATGGTGGATGCAGTGCCGGGGACACTTTTCCACGCAGGTCAGGCACCCCGTGCATTTGGCATAGTCAAACACCGGCAGGTTGTCGGCCATGGTGATGGCGCCCGCCGGACAGTTCTTTTCGCAGAGGCCGCAGCCGATGCAGCCGTGCTGGCAGACCTCCCGCACGTCCTTGCCCTTGCAGTTGTTGGAGCAGGCCGCGTAGACCTTGGCGGACTTGGGGATCCGCCGGATCAGCTTTTTGGGACAGGCCGCGATGCAGGCCCCGCAGGAGACGCACTTCTCCCGTCGGACCTGCGAGACCCCGTCCGCGTTGACGTCTATGGCGTAGTGCGGGCAGGCGTCCGTGCAGCTGCCCAGGCCGATGCAGCCCACCGGGCAGGCCTTCCGCCCCCCCGCCAGCAGTTCGGCGGTGACGCAATTCCCGTAGCCCTGGTACTCGTACTTGTTCTCGCAGGCCGTACCCCCGTTGCAGCAGACCACGGCCACCGTGGGGCCTTCGTCCTCCGCCTGCACCCCCAGCACGGCCGCAATGGCCGCCTTGCCCTCGGCGGGCGTGGCGCCGCAGTCGGACAGCTTGGCCTTGCCCTCGGCCAGCGCCTTGGCAAAGCCCTCGCAGCCCGGATAGCCGCAGGCCCCGCAGTTGGCCCCGGCCAGATTTTTGAGGATCTCGTCCACCCGCTCGTCCTTGGCCACGCTCAGCTTTTTGCCCAAAAAGACCAGCAGCACCGCAAAGAGGGCCGCAATGGCCGCCAGCACCCCGGTCGGGATCAGAATATCCGCTAGATTTACTGTCAATCCGTTCATCATGGCTCACCCATTTGCAGATTGGCGGCAGCGCCGGGTGCCACAGGCACCTTTCTGTACGCCCACTCTGACTAAGCAGGAATATTGATTATTGTTCCTGCAATGAATTTTTGTCGATATGTTTGCCTTCGGCAAACTCGATATATGGCCTGACGGCCACTCGATATGCGGCCCTATCGTGCCGCTCGATATGTGCCGCTTTGCGGCACGTTATGGGGTGCCACAGGCACCTTTCTGTACGCCCACTCTGACTAAACAGGAATATTGATTATTGTTCCTGCGATAAATTTATGTCGATATGTTTGCCTTCGGCAAACTCGATATATGGCCTGACGGCCATTCGATATGCGGCCCTATCGTGCCGCTCGATATGTGCCGCTTTGCGGCACGTTATGGACAGACCACATAAATAGAAATGATAAGCCCGTAACAAATTGCTTCTGATTATAAAGCCTGTCCCCGCACCGGGCTTTTGATCTTGTCGTGACGATGGCGGACATGCGCCGCCATCGGACTCAATCGAAAATTTACGGTGAGTAAACCGGGCGGAAAGGGGTGAATCAAAAGCGCGAAGCGGTTTTGAGAGGGGAAAAACGTTGCAGAGCTTTGCCGAAAGAAAACCTGTTGCAGGAAAAACAACCGGGGGTCCCTTTTTGACAGCGTGGGCGCATGGCCCGGCGGCGCTGCCGCCTTGTCCCTCAAGTCCGACCGATTTTTGCGAAGCAAAAATCGCGCCTGGTCGGAAAAAAGTCTTCGCAAAACGGCGGACATGCGCCGACGTTTTGCACGATCGTGGCTTTGCGGTGAGCAAAGCCACGGACGGAAAAGGGTGAATCAAAAGCGCGAAGCGGTTTTGAGAGGGGAAAAACGTTGCAGAGCTTTGCCGAAAGAAAACCTGTTGCAGGAAAAACAACCGGGTTTTCCTTTCAGCTAGCGTGGGCGATCCTTCCCGGCGCCGACGGCGCCCCCTCAAGTCCGGCCAAAATTCCGTGAAACGGAATTTTGCGTTTGGCCGGAAGCGAAGCGCTAAAACGTCATCCCCGAAAACACCGCGAAAGCCATGGACATCAGAGCGGCGGTGATCAGGGTGATGGGAAAGCCCTTGAACGAGGCAGGAATGTCGCAGCGGGCCAGCTTTTCCCGGATGCCGGACATCAGCACGATGGCCAGCGTGAACCCGATCCCCGAACACATGCCGTTCAAAAAGGCCTGGAACAGGTTGTAGCCCGAGCCGTCCACGTTGGCCAGCGCCACGGCCAGCACCGCGCAGTTGGTGGTGATCAGGGGCAGATAGACCCCCAGGGCGCTGTACAGGGTGGGGCTGAAGCGCTTGATGACCATCTCCACGATCTGCACCAGGGCGGCGATGATCAGAATGAAGGCGATGGTCCGCAGGTATTCCAGCTTTAAGGGCACCAGCACCCAGGTGTAGACCGAAAAGGTGAACAGGGAGGCCAGGCTCATCACGAAGATGACGGCCATGCCCATCCCCAGGGCGGTGTCCGTCTTTTTGGAGACGCCCAAGAAAGGACAGATGCCGATGGACTGCACCAGCACGTAGTTGTTGACCAGAATGGCCCCGAAGATCAGCAGAAAGGTCTCCATCTCAGCCCTCCTTTGCCCCGCTCCGGGCGGCCTCGGCTTTCTGCACCTCGGCTTTCTGGGCCTCGGCTTTGCGGGCTTCGGCCTTTTTGGTCCGCCGGTCGGCCAGATGGTTGATGAGGGCCATGACCAGGCCGAAGGTCAGAAAGCCCCCCACGGTCAGGCCGAAGACCTCCATTTTGGGGAACCAGGCCGAAAGGTCGGCGCCTAGGCCGAAAAAGGTCCCGTTGGAGAGGATCTCCCGGATGCCGCCCAGCAGCACCAGGCTGCCGGTAAAGCCCAGGCCCATGAACAGGCCGTCGGCCATGGACAGCAGCACGGGATTGGCCGAGGCGAAGGATTCGGCCCGGGCAAAGATGATGCAGTTGACCACGATCAGGGAGATGAACACCCCCAGGGAGTCGTAAAGATCGGGCAGGAACTTCTGCATGACCATCTCCACGATGGTGACGAAGGTGGCGATGATGACGATGTAGCAGGGAATGCGCACCTTGTCGGGGATGACGTGCTTTAAGGCCGAGATGATGAGGTTGGAGAAGAACAGCACGAAGGTGGTGGCCAGCCCCATGCTGACGCCGTTGAGGGCCGAGGTGGTCACCGCCAGGGTGGGACAGGTCCCCAGCACCAGCCGGAAGACCGGGTTTTCGGAGAGCAGGCCGGCCTTGGCCACCTGTTTCAGGCTCATTTTTTTCGCCATGTCAGGCCTCCTTCCAGGCGGTGTAGAAGCGGACCGCCGCATTCACCGCGTTGTTGACGGCAGTGGCCGAGCGGGTGACCGAGACCACGGCGTCCACGCCGTTCTCCCCCCCGCCGTTCAGCACGAATTCCCCGATGGCCGTGATGTCCTTGTCCAGGTACTGGGCCAGATAGCTCTCGTTGAGGATCTGTTCCAGCTTGGAGGGGGTCTCCGCGTTGCTCCCGACGGCCAGGCGGAAGATGCGGTCGTCCTGCACCAGCACGAACATCTCCACGGGGCCGCCGTAGCCGCCCTCGCCCTCGGTCACCAGAATGTAGTACTCCTCCCCCGCCGCGTCGGTGTCGCGGTAAAAGTAGCTGACGCCCTCGTCGTCCGCGCCCCTGCGGTCCACTTTCTGGGGATCCCGGAGCTCCACCACTTCGGCCAGCTTTTCCAGGACCCTGGCCTCCTCCTCGTCCGCCGTCAGGGCGGTGAGCTGGTGAAAGAGGCCCAGCAGCACCCCGGACACCAGGGCGATGGCGGTCAGCACGACCACCGATTTGACCATATCCTTCTTCATTTTCTGACCTCCCCGGCCGCCTTGGGTCTGTCCGGCCCCTTTGCCCCGAAGGGCCGCGGGATCAGGAACTTATCCAGCAGGGGGACCAGGATGTTCCCCAGCAAAATGGCGAAGGACATGCCCTCGGGATAGTTGGAAAAGGTGCGGAAAAACACGGTCATAAAGCCGATGAACACCGCGTAGATGACCGTCCCCCACAGGGTATTGGGGCTGGTGGCGTAGTCGGTGGCCATGAAGAAGGCGCCGATCATCAGCCCCCCGGAGAGCAGGGCGGGCAGCACGGCCGAGAAGTCCTGTTCGAAGATCAGCACGGAGACCGCGGCCGAGGCCAGCACCAACAGGGGGATCTTCCAGTCGATGATCCGGCGGACGATCAGCCAGATCCCGCCGATCAGCAGGGCCAGGGCCGAGGTCTCCCCGATGCACCCGCCGACGTTGCCCAGAAACAGGGACAGAAGGTCGGCCTCGCCCCCGCCGAGGGGGGTGGGCCCGACCACCCCGTCCAGCCCGGGATCCGGCCCGGTCAGCATGGTGGAAAAGCCCCCGAAAAAGCCCCCCGAAAAGGGCTGCACAAAGGTGGTCATGGCCGAGGACCAGCACAGCAGCAGAAAGATGCGGGCGGTGGCCGCGGGATTGGCGAAGTTCTTGCCCAGCCCCCCGAACAGCATCTTGACGATCAGCATGGCGAAGGCGCCCCCGGCGATGGGGACGTAGAAGGGCACCCAGGGCGGCAGATTGAGCCCCAGCAGCAGGCCGGTGACCAGGAAGGAAAAGTCCCCCGTGGTGTCCGTTTTTTTGCGGATGAGGTTGAACAGGCGCTCGAACAGATAACAGCTCCCCACCGCCAGCCCCACCACGAACAGGGCGTAGGCCCCGAAGAACAGGGTGCCGCACAAAAGGGCGGGAAAGAGGGCCAGGCTGACCTCCAGCATGATCTGCCGGACCGATCCCGGCGCCGCGATGTGCGGGGAGGATGAGACCAGAAATTTTTTGCTTTCGGGCACGAAAGGGCCTCCTTTTTTTCAGATATTGCGGGCCTTGATCAGCTTTTTGGCCAGGCGGATGGACTGGACCAGGGGGCGCTTGGCCGGGCAGGAGTAGGCGCAGCAGCCGCACTCGATGCAGTGCAGGGCGCCGTAGCGCTTGGCGCCGGGCAGATCCCCCGCCAGGGTGAATCCGTCGATGTACATGGGCATCAGGCGCATGGGACAGGCCCTGGCGCAGCGGGCGCAATTGATGCAGGGGCCGGCCTTGTCGGTGTTCAGCTCCTCCGCGGTCAGAAAGAGCAGGGCCCCGGTGGCCTTGGAGGTGCGGGCGGCCAGATTGAACTGGGCAAAGCCCATCATGGGCCCGCCCGAGATCACCTTGAGGGCCTCGGCCTTCAGCCCGCCGCAGAATTCCAGCACCTCGGCAAAACTGACGCCGGTGGGCACCAGCAGATTTTGGGCGCTCACCGCTCCGCCCGAGACCGTCATCACCCGCTCGTAGCAGGTCTTTCCCTCCCGGACGGCCCGGAAGACCGCCCAGGCGGTGTGCACGTTGTCCACCACCGCCCCGACGTCCATGGGCAGGCCGCCGGCCGGCACTTTGCGCCCGGTCAGGGCGTAGATGAGCTGTTTTTCGGCCCCCTGGGGGTACTTGGTCTTTAACACCGCCACCTCGGCCCCCGCCTCGCGCAGCAGGCGGACGGCTTCGGGCTTGTTCTCCTCCACCCCGAAGACCAGCCGTTCGGCCCGGACCGCCCGCTGGAGCAGGAGGCCGCCCTCGAACACCTCGGCGGCCCGCTCCTCCATGAGCCGGGCGTCGCAGGTGATGTAGGGCTCGCACTCCGCCCCGTTGACGATCAGGGTGTCGATGGGCTTGTCCTTGGGCGGGGTCAGCTTGGCGTGGGTGGGGAAGGCGGCGCCCCCCATGCCCACGATGCCGGCCTCCCGCACCCGCTCCACGATCTCCAGCGGGCCGGGGTCGGAGAGGGGGGGCAGGCGGAACTCCTCCCCCTCTCCCCCGTTTTCGATCACCAGATGGGGGACTCTGCCCCCCGAGGGGGTCTGGATGACCTCGGTCCCGGTCACCCGGCCGAAGACCGGCGAGAACACCCGGGCCGACAGCCCTTTGTCGGTGTGCCCGATCAGCTGCCCCTTTCTGACGGTCTCGCCCTCCCGGACCACCGGCTCGCAGGGCGCGCCGATGTGCTGGGAAAGGGGGACCTTGACGATCCCGGGGGCTGGCATGGCCCGGACGGCCTCCCCCTCCGAGCGCGATTTGCGGTCGGGCGGATGCACCCCCCGCCTGAAAGTGAATTTGTTCAATCCCAAAACTCCCCGGCCCGAAGGGCAGAAAAAAACCGCCTCTTCGCAGCCTGTCGATTTCTATCTAATAGAATACCACATCTGAGACGGTTTTGCAAATTATTTCCCCTGAAAGGGACGGATTTTCTTTTTCTTCGCGGGCAGATTGCAGATTTCCCGTTCCGGGAACTTTTTTCGTCCCCCTTCGTCCTCTTTTTCCCCGCCGGCCCCGAACACGAAGACCGAGAGGATCTGAAAGGCCGACAGCAGGATGAGGAAGCCCCCGAAGATCCGATGCAGCAGCCCGTTGTCGAACAGGCCGGAGAGCAGGGCGCCGGCGGCGGAGAGCAGACAGGCCGGCAGGATCAGCCACAGCACCCCCCGGGTGTCCACCAGCTTGTTCTTGAAGTGCATGAAAAGCGCCGCCCCCGCCATGGGCAGAAAAGTCAGGATGTTGATGCCCTGGGCCGTGCGCTGCCCGACGTCCAGAAAGATGGTCAGAAGGGGGATGAGCACGGTGCCGCCGCCCATGCCCATCCCGCCCAGCACCCCGGCCAGCAGGCCGCACAGCAGATACCAGAAAAACATGGCTTTCTCCTCGGTCCGCCCCCTATAAGGCCGGGCAGACTCTATATGTAAACGCCGCGGCTTTCCCCGTTTCGGACCGTCCGGCACTCCGGGCCATGCGTGAGAGGCCGCTACGAGCGCTCCCGCCGCAGTGATCGGCGGCAGACTGTCGCAAAGGCCCGGCTCCCAACCCTGCGGCATCCTGACGACGATCTTTGCCCGGTACGGCCGGAAGCTGGCCGGGCTGCGAAGGTTTGGCTCCTTCCGCCCAGACGGAATGTTCTTAGTCTCCGAAGGCCCCGCGTTGGCGTCCGAAGGTCCGGCTCCTCCGCCTTCCCCGGCGGCATGGCCCAGGACGTCCTTCCGAGGGCAGTCCTGCTGAATGTCCGGACGGCAGAGGGAGGCAGGCCCTTCCGGACGGTCAGGGAAAGAAGAGCATCTTGACGCCGGCGGCGGCCATGACGGCGGCAAACATCACCGTGATCAGCTTGTTGGAGGCCTTTTTCAAGAGCAGGGACCCGAGCAGGCCGCCGGCGATCACCCCCAGGCCCACGTTCAGGGTAGTCAAAAGGTCGAAGCCCTCGGCCGAAAAGTAGAAGAAGGCCGAGACCAGGCAGACGGGCAGGATGACGAGGATGGCGGTGGCGTGGGCTTTTTTGACCGGGAGCTTTTTCAAAAGGAGGAGGACGGGCACGATGATCATGCCCCCGCCGCCCCCGAAAAAGCCGTTGACCAGGCCCGTCAGCCCCCCGAAAAGCAGGAGAAGAAGGCGATTCATGGAAATAGTATGCCAATTTTTTGAAAATCTATAAATCAGGCGGCAAATCTGATTGCTTTATTTTCGGATTTATATTAAAATATATCAGTGTATCATTGTATCGCGGTCCGGCTCTTCGGGGAGCGGAAGCGCCCCTTTCGGGCCGGCCGTGAGCGAGCTGCCCTTCCGGGCAAAAAATCCAAGGATATGGTGGAACATTCTATGCAACACATCCGCAGCAAAACCAAGCATGACAAACTCATTTTTGTCCTGGTTTCCCTCTTCCTCGCCCTCTGCCTGCTGTTCGCGACAGCCTGCCAGCCCGGCGATGAAGATTCGTCGTCCAGCTCTTCCTCGGACTCCGAAGAGACCGAGATCACGCTGCCGATCACGAACGGACACTTCACGGACCTGACGGATACCTCGGAATCCGGCTCCTACCCCCGCTCGCCCAGAAACTGGTCCTACGCCGGGGACAGCCTGAACTCCGAGACGGCCAGCACTTCGGGCACGACCTACGGCGTGGTCAACACCACGGACGACCGCTTTGACGCCTACAAGAACAACTGGGCCACGGACACGCTGAGCGATTTCAACGAGGACAAGACCGAGGAGGAGATCGTCAGCATCCCCAACCCCCGCACCATCTTCTCCGAGCTGGCGGATCTGGATCCCGAAAGCCAGGAGTATGCGGACAAGCTGGCCGAACTGCAGGCGGCCTATCCCGACTATGCGGACATCCTGGCCGACGAGGAGATGCGGGACGAATACATCCTGATGATCGTCAACCGCAGCGAGACCGCCACCCGCTACCAGTCTGCGGTGCTGACCCTGCCCGCCAACGCCTACATGAAGATCTCGGTGCTGGTCAACGCCTTCTGGTTCGACGGCACCGACTTTGCGGCCTTCCCCGAGGGAAAGGGCGCCCAGATCTCGGTCTCGGGCAATGTGGACGCCACCACGACCTTACGCAACATCTCGACCTATGCCCAGACCGAGGGGACCTTTGATCCCTCCGAAAACTGGGTGGTCTACAACATCTATCTGAAGGGGTCGCCCTCCTCCTCGCAGAGCGTCTACCTCAACCTCGGCCTGGGCACCCAGGGCGCCTCGGACACCTCCAACTACACCGAGGGCTACGCCTTCTTCGATCAGGCCACCCTGTCTTACATCACCCCCGCCGAGTACGAGGCGGCCGTCCTGGACGACAGCGGGGACGTGCAGGTGGCCAACTACTACGCCGCCCGCTCCGCCCAGCAGATCATCGACGAGGTCCCCGTGGAAGACCGCCACGTCTTTGACGCCGCCGAAAGCGGAGAGACCCTGTTCGTCTATGACTTCACCAACGCGGCCGACGACCGGACGGACAGCTTCCTGTTTACCGACGCCCAGGACGAGGGCTTTGCCATCGACAGCATCAACGTCTCGGACAAACTTCTGGAAGACTACCACCTCAATGAGGACGTGGAATCCGGCCTGGCCTCCATCGACGATCCCATGTTCACGGACGAGCTGTTCGACGTGACCAAGACCTTTACCGTGCTGGACGAAAACGGCGATCCCGTGGAGGACGAGGACGGCAACGAGGTCACCGAGGACCGCAAGGTGGGCACGCTGGCCGAGCGCTTCCCCTTCGCCGACCGGAACGTCTACTACATCTTCAATCCCGACTACTACGCCAGCAGGGGGCTTTCCCTCGGCACCTTCACGGCCGAACCCTACATGTACTACCGGCTGAGCCTGTGGGTCAAGTCCTCCGCCCTCTCCACCGGCACCCTGAACCTGAGGCTGCTGGATCGGGCGAACAACGAAAAGTACGAGATCACCGGCATCAACACCACCGATTTCAACCTGACCGGGGACGAGGAAGCCGATCCGCTGAACGACAGCAAGTACGCCGACTGGACGCAGTACACCTTCTACATCTACGGCGGCATCTACGGCGGTTCGGATCTGGAGCTGCAGCTGTGGATGGGGGTCTATGACGCCCGCAACCTCAACTTCTCCTCCTTCCCCAACGCCGGCAACTATCTGCTGGCCACCAACCTGCAGCTGACCGAGATCACCAACAGCGATTTCTCCTCGGCAAGCTCGGGCGACACCGTGGCCACCGGCACCATCTCCGGCGAGGGGACTTTGGCCGTGACCAACGGCAACTTCAACAACGTCACCGGGGCGGACACCTACCTCCGCGACGAGGTGGGCGCCCCCGCCAACTGGACCAAGCTGCCCGGACAGACCGGCACGGATGAGAACGACGATCCCGTCTACGCCAAGCCCGGCGACATCGTGACCGGCGTGTTCTCGGTGCAGGATATGGAAAATTATTCCGGCACCCTGGCCGAGCGGATCCGCAGCCTGCTGCAAAACGGCGACAACAGCCTCGGCATCGAGGCCGGCGAGCTGTTCAACGTCAACGGGCTGGACAACTGGGATCCCGACTGGAACCCCAATGTGCTGATGATCGGCACCAACGTGCCGGCCTCCTACGGCTACCGCTCCCCCTCCCTCTCCTTCTCGGCCAACACCTACAACTTTGTGGACGTGTGGGTCCGGGCCGTGGACATCACGGGAGACGCCAGCGTCTGGGTCTACCTGACCGACGCCGACGGCGAGATCCTCAACGTCGAGGGCTATGTGGCCACCTACTACACCGAGGAGGACCAGGAAGTCATCGACGGCGACAAGACCACGGATGACGTCAAGTACACCACCGCGGCCGAGACCGGGCCCATGCAGGTCAAGGTGACCGGAGCCGAGGACGGCTGGGTCAGATGCCGCTTCTACGTGGCCGCCGGCGCCGCCATCTCCTACAACATCGAGGTGTGGGCGGGCAGCAAGGACGGCAGCGAACTCAATCAGGGCATCGTCCTGGTGGACCGCGTGGTCAGCGGGACCTTCTCGGACGAGCAGTCCTTCACCGACGCTAAGGAGGCCTACGAGTCCCTGCCTGAGGACGAACAGGCCGCCCAGAACCTCTTCTTCGCCGACACTTCGGACTACTACACCGATCCCGGCACCAGCGGGGACACCGGCACCGACGACGACGTGGACGACGGCACCGACGACACCACCTCGACGCCCTTCGACTGGGCCATGCTGACCACCCTGATCCTGGCCCTGGCCCTGCTGGCCGCCCTGGTCGCCATCCTCGTCCGCCGCTGGAAGAAGAGCGCCAGCGAGCGCAAGCTCCGCAAGATCGCCAACACCAAGACCGAGGCTTCCTACAGCCGCAACCGCGTCCGGCCCGTCCGCAAGGTGATCAAGAAGACCGAGGACGGCAAGGAGGTCGAGGTCGAGGAGCCGGTCGAGGACGAGGATCTGCCCGAGGACGCCGAACCCGAAGAGAGCGGGGAGGGATCCGAAGCCGCAGAGGCCGAGACCCAGCCTGAATCCGAAACCGAAGCCGAAACCGAGGCCGAGGCCGAAGCGCAGCCCGAGGAGACCCCCTCCGAGGAAGGCGGCTCCGACGGCGAACAACAGAACTGATCCCCCGGGATTTCAATAAGAAGAGCCCGCAGCTGACGCTGCGGGCTCTTTCTTTTTCTCTCTCCCCCTTCGCCCGAAGGGCATGAAAAAACCGCCGCGAATGCGGCGGACCTCTTCAAAAAAACTGTGCAGCCGGCTTTGACAGTTGCCGCCAAGGCGATGGCCCGGCAGGTAACTCCCCCAAAGCAACCTTATGGCACACCCAATTTCTGCTTAGTGCTGCTGTATTCCTACCCTGACACGGTTCACAGTTTGAAGTTGCATAAGACCTTGAGATCGACGTCCCTTGCCGGGGTCTGACCCCTCACGGCAAAAGCCGAGGCCGGCATGTAAGCTCTGCTGTAGCGGATTGCAGATACAGGGCACCGCTAGCTCCCCGCCTGGCACAGTACCATGATTATACGCTATTTCGGCCAAAAAGGCAACCGTTTTGCCCCCTCTTCGCAAAATTTCTTCTTTCGACGCTCTGCTCTCCCTCAACTCCTCTCAGGGCGATAATCGGCCCGCTCCGCCCGAAGCCGCCTTTTCGGGGCCCCTTTCTTGGGCCTCTATCCCGGCCGCCCGGACCCGCTTTGCAGCCTCCTGCCTTACTCTTTCCGAAATCCCTTCCCGAGCTCCGAAGCACCCGGCCTCGGAGCTTTTCTCGCCGTCAGTACAGATCTGACGTCGCTCTGACCTCCCTCCCTTCTGGTTCCATTCTTGGGGCCTCGTCTGCCCTGTTCCTGCCTTTTGTTCCTTCCGCTGCCCCCTCTTTCGGCTTTCCGGTTCCGTTCCAGAGGCCTCGCCTGCCTTATTCCTGTCTTTCGCGATCTCCTCTTTCGGCCTGTACCCGCCGGATACGGCCTCTTTTCGCCCTCAGAGGCCCGCAAGGCATGAAGTCGGTGATCGGATCGATCCGGGGTTTTTGCGCCTCTGAGGCAAAATGAGCCTAAATTCCTTGCCAAGATGCTTCCTTTTATGTTATAATATATCTAGATAATATATTATATATTATCTGACGTTACCTTGCGGCACTGCGGGCTCGGCCCGCGCCGAGGCGCCGCCCCCGACGGGGCGGGGAGGAAAGCATGGTCATCGAACGAAAACAGATCCTGGGCCTGTTTGACCAGACGGCCGTCCGTTCCCCGCGGAGCACCCTTCTTTCGGGATGCCCGGCGGAGGGCCGGGCGGTGGTCTACGAGGCGGAGGGCAAGCTGTTTTCCGAGGGGACCGACCTGACACCCCGGGCGCTGGAAGGATTTTTTGCGGAGGTCCAAGGACCGTCGCGCTGAAAAAACCGGAGGAACATTCATGGCAGACAAAATCAAGGGCAAGTACAGCGAGGAACAGATCCAGGTCCTGGAGGGGCTGGATCCGGTCCGGAAGCGCCCGGGCATGTACATCGGCAGCACCGATGAGCACGGCCTGCACCACCTGGTGCACGAGATCGTGGACAATTCCATCGACGAGGCGCTGTCCGGCTACTGCGACAAGATCACGGTGGAGATCAACGCGGACGGCTCGGTCACGGTCACCGACAACGGCCGGGGCATCCCCTGCGGCATCCACAAAAAGGAGAAGATCTCGGCCGTGGAGCTGGTGCTGACCAAGCTGCACGCCGGCGGCAAGTTCGGCGGCGGCGGCTACAAGATCTCGGGCGGCCTGCACGGCGTCGGCCTTTCGGTGGTCAACGCCCTGTCCGAATGGCTGAAGGTGGAGGTGTACCAGGACGGCAAGATCCACGCCCAGACCTACCACCGCGGCATCCCGGAGGCCCCCTTGAAGGTGGTGGGCGAGACCTTTGTGACCGGCACCAAGATCACCTTTTTGCCGGATTCCGAGATCTTCGAGACCACCAACTTCGACTATGAAGTCTTAAAGAGCCGCCTGCGGGAGCTGGCCTACCTGAACAAGGGCCTGACCATCGAGCTGTCCGACCACCGCGAGGGGGCCGAGCGCTCGGAGACCCTGTGCTACGAGGGCGGCATCATGGACTTTGTGGTCCAGCTGAACAAGAACAAGGAGACGGTGTTCGACGAGCCCGTCTACATCGACGAGGTGTACGGGGACGTCAGCGTGGAGATCGCCATGCAGTACAACGACTCCTACTCCGAGATCATCTACCCCTACGCCAACAACATCAACACCGACGAGGGCGGCACCCACCTGGAGGGCTTCAAGAACGCGGTGGCCAAGCTGATCAACGACTACGGCCACAAGCTGAACCTTCTGAAGGAGGACGAAAAGCTGTCCGGCGACGACGCCCGCGAGGGCCTGACCGCCGTGCTGTCGGTCAAGCTGCCCGAACCTCAGTTCGAGGGCCAGACCAAGACCAAGCTGGGCAACAGCGAGATCCGCGGCCTGGTGACCCGGGCGGTCACCGAGGGCTTCGGCACCTTTTTGGAGGAGAACCCCGCCAAGACCAAGGAACTGGTCCAGAAGGCCATTCTGGCCCAGCGCGCCCGCGAGGCCGCCCGCAACGCCCGGGATCTGACCCGCCGCAAGAGCGTGCTGGAAAACACCACCCTGCCCGGCAAGCTGGCCGACTGCACCGAAAAGGACGCCAAGATGTGCGAGATCTACCTGGTCGAGGGCGATTCGGCCGGCGGCACCGCCAAGCAGGGCCGGGACCGCCGCTTCCAGGCCATCCTGCCCCTGCGCGGCAAGATCCTGAACGTGGAAAAGGCCCGCCTGGCCAGGGTGCTGGAGAACGAGGAGATCAAGGCCATGATCACCGCCTTCGGGTGCGGGATCCTGGACGACTTCAAGGAGGAAAAGCTCCGCTACGACCGCATCATCTGCATGACCGATGCCGACGTGGACGGCAGCCACATCCGCATTCTGTTTCTGACCTTCTTCTACCGCTTCATGCGGCCGCTGATCGAGCACGGGCACATCTACATCGCCCAGCCTCCGCTTTACAAGGTCACCAAGAACCGGCAGGAGACCTACCTGTACTCGGACAAGGAGCTGGACGCCCACCTGGACCGCATCGGCCGCAAGGGCGCCGACGTGCAGCGCTACAAGGGCCTGGGCGAGATGAATGCCGAACAGCTGTGGTCCACCACCATGGATCCCCAGAACCGCACCCTGCTGCGGGTCAGCATGGAGGACGCCTACGAGGCCGACAGCATCTTTACCACCCTGATGGGCGAAAAGCCGGAATTAAGGCGGCAGTTCATCGAGGAAAACGCGACGCTGGTCAAGGAGTTGGATATCTGATATGGCGAAGAAACATAACGAGCAGGCTTCCGAAGAATTCCGGAAGCATCTGGAAAAGAGCAACGTCGAACCCGTCCATCTGGTCGAGGAGATGAAGAAAAGCTTCATCGCCTACGCCATGGCCGTCAACGTCTCCCGCGCCATTCCGGACGCCCGGGACGGCCTGAAGCCGGTGCACCGCCGCATCCTGTACGCCATGGGCTCGGATCTGGGGCTGTACTCGGACAAGCCGCACAGAAAGTGCGCCAGGATCGTGGGTGAAGTGCTGGGCAAGTACCACCCCCACGGCGACACCGCGGTCTATGACGCCCTGGTCCGCCTGGCCCAGGACTTCTCCATCCGCTATCCCCTGGTGGACGGCCACGGGAACTTCGGCTCGGTGGACGGCGACGGCGCCGCCGCCATGCGGTACACCGAGGCCCGGCTGGCCCCCATCGCCAGCGAGATGCTCCGCGACCTGGACAAGCAGACCGTGGACTTTTACCCCAACTTCGACGGCACCGAGATGCAGCCCACCGTGCTGCCCTCACGCTTCCCCAACCTGCTGGTCAACGGCTCGGACGGCATCGCCGTGGGCATGGCCACCAACATCCCCCCGCACAACCTGGACGAGGTCATCAACGCCTGCATCGCGCTGATGGACAATCCCGAGATCACCATCGACGAACTGATGAAGATCCTGCCCTGCCCCGACTACCCCACCGGGGGCATCCTGATGGGCCGGGCGGCCGTGCGCATGGCCTACAAGACCGGCCGGGGCGGGGTGATCATCCGCGCCAAGACCGACATCGAGGAGTTCATGCAGGGCAACATCCAGCGCCAGCGCATCGTGGTCACCGAACTCCCCTACCAGGTCAACAAGTCCAGGCTGATCGAGTCCATCGCCGACCTGGTCAAGAACAAGCGCATCGAGGGCATTTCGGACATCCACGACGAATCCGACCGGGAGGGCATGCGGCTGGTCATCGACCTCAAGCGGGACACCAACGCCCAGGTCGTGCTGAATCTGCTGTTCAAGCACACCCAGCTGCAGGTCTCCAACGGCATCACCCTGCTGGCCCTGGTCAACGGCGAGCCCAAGATCTTAAACCTGAAGGAACTTCTGACCTGCTACATCGACCACCAGAAGGAGGTCATCGTCCGGCGCACCCGCTTCGACCTGGAAAAGGCCGAGGAGCGCGCCCACATCCTGGAGGGCCTGGTCATCGCCCTCGAGAACATCGACGAGGTGGTCCGCATCATCAAGGCCTCCCGCGACCGGCTGGAAGCCGTGGCCAACCTGTGCAACAGCTTTGTGCTCTCCGAAAAGCAGGCCGGCGCCATTCTGGATATGCGGCTGCAGCGCCTGACCTCTCTGGAAGTGCACAAGCTGAAGGAGGAGTTGGAGCAGGTCCACGCCCTGATCGTGGAGCTGAAGGCCATCCTCAATTCCGAGGCCAAGGTGGTGGACATCGTCAAGGGCGAGCTGGGCGAGGTCTCCCAAAAATACACCAACCCCCGCCGCACCGAGATCTCCATGGACTACGGCGACATCGACATCGGCGACCTGATCGAGCGGGAGGACGTGGTGGTCTCCATGACCCACGCCGGCTACATCAAGCGCCTGTCCCTGTCCGAGTACAAGGCCCAGAAGCGCGGCGGCAAGGGCATCGTGGCCCACAAGGCCAAGGAGGAGGACTTCGTGGAGAACATGTTCGTCTGCTCCACCCACGACGACATCCTCTTCTTCACCAACTTCGGCAAGGTCTACAACATCAAGGGCTACGAGATCCCCGAGAGCGAGCGGGCCACCCGCGGCAGGGCCATCATCAACCTGCTGCAGCTGTCCGAGGGCGAGTCGGTCTCGGCCGTGGTCCCGAGGCCCGAGCATCCCAGAGGCTTTATGATCATGGCCACCCGCCAGGGCCTGATCAAAAAGACCGCCCTGGACGAGTTCAACAGCATCCGCAAGGTGGGCAAGATCGCCATCAGCCTGACCGAGGGCGACGAGCTGATCTCGGTCCAGCTGACCTCCGGCCACGACGAGATCCTGGCGGCCAGCCGGGAGGGCAAGTGCATCCGCTTCTCCGAGCAGGACGTCCGCCCCATGGGTCGGGATACGCAGGGCGTACGCTGCATGAAGCTGGACGAGAGCGACCGCCTGGTCGACATGATCGTCTTGAAAGACGACTTCAAGGTGCTGACCGTCACCGAGCACGGCTACGGCAAGCGCACCGAGATCGAGGAGTACCGCCTGCAGTCCAGGGGCGGCAAGGGCATCAAGGCCGGCACCTTCAACGAAAAGACGGGCGCGCTGGTCGGCCTGAAGCTGGTCAGCGAGGACAACGACCTGATGGTCATCGCCGACAACGGCGTGGTCATTCGCATCAAGGTCCGGGAAATTTCGGTCATCGGCCGGGACACCCAGGGTGTGCGCATCATGAAGCTGAAGGACGACGGCAGCAAGGTGGTCTCGGTGGCCGTCACCCCGCCCTCCGAGGAGACCGGCGACGAGGCCGGGACCGAGGGCGCCGAAGGGGTCGAATCTGACGGCGGCGAGACGCCGGCGGAGTAAGCCGGAAAGCCCATCAACCGGGCGGCCCATTCAGCCTGAATAAGGCCGAAAGACAGGCAAAGACCAAAAGTCAAAAAAAGATCAAAACACAAAGGGACCTGCTCCTCCGATCTTCGAGGAGCAGGTCCCTTTTCCTGTCCCGCAGGGGGGCGGGCAAACGGCTGAAAAACAACCTTTAACGGATAAGACGGGTTCCGACGGGCCGCCCGGACAGAGGGCATTCCGGACTTCCCGGAGGCAGCAAAAAAGCGGGCCCCGAGGAGCCCGCCCCTTGGTCCCGGCCGCCGCAGCGCTTTGCAGCGCAGGCAACCTCTTTCCGCCCTGAAGCGGAACACAGAGGCCGGACCGGACCTTTTTCAGATGTTGTAGAGATCCTTTCCCTTGGCCACGAAGTCCTCCACCGCGATGTCGGTGAGGGGATGATAGATGATCTTTTCGAACATCTTGGGGCTGATGGTGACCACGCCCACCCCGTGCAGGGAGGTCATGTGGATCTGCTCGATGTTGTTGAAGCTGGCGGCCAGCACCTCGCAGGGGCTTCCGGCCGTGCGCAGCAGGTCGGCGATCTGTCCGGCGATCTCCACCCCGTTGACCGCGATGTTGTCCAGACGGTTGATGTAGGGAGCCACAAAGTCCGCCCCCGCGGTGGCCGCCATCAGGGCCTGCTGAGGGGTGAAAATGGCGGTGGCGGTCACCCCGATGCCCTGTGCCTTGACGGCCATGATGGCCTTCATGCCCTCGGGGGTCACCGGGATCTTGACATAGGTGTTGGGCCCGGCAAAGTCCACGATGCGGCCGGCCTCGGCCACGATGTCCTTGGCCTTTAAGGAGAGGGTCTGCACGTGCAGCATCTTTTCGGGTCCGATGATCTCCCGGATCTCGCGGATCAGGGTCTTCAGGTCCCGCCCGGCCTCGAACACCAGGGAGGGATTGGTGGTCACCCCCGAAATGGGGTAGTACTCGTTGATCTTTTTGATGGCGCGGACGTCCGCGCTGTCCACCATGTACTTCATAGCTGTTTCCTCTCTATCTAAAAAAAATTTTGTCAGATCTGCGGCGACGGAGGCCAACCCTCCCTCGCCGGGCCATAGCGGCGGCCATTTTCCTGAGCCTGCCAGTTCTTTTCCTGTCAGGCTTGCGGCAGCTTCCCCGGCCGGCGCCTTCCCTCCTGGGTCCGGCAGTCCTCGGCCAACTCCCCCGATCGGTGCTTTACCGCCGGGTCAGGCAGCCCCAGCTCATACGGTCCGAAACGGCCTTCCGCCGGGTCAGGCAGCCCCAGCTCATACGGTCCGAAACGGCCTTCCGCCGGGTCAGGCAGCCCCAGCTCATACGGTCCGAAACGGCCTTCCGCCGGTCCGGGTCAGATTTTGGCCCGCCCGTCCCGAAAGGACCGTCTCCGCCGGAGCGGTCGGAATTTGTCGGAAGCCCTTTGGCCCCGCCCTGTCGAAAGAGGAGAAAAATTTTCCCTCTTTCCCGCGCAGGCCCCCTCTTTTTAAACCTTTGCCGCGCCCGCGGCCGGAGGCGGATGGGGTCGGATTTTGTTTTCGCCTGCATTATAGTCCTATTTTTTCCGAATGTCAACTGTTTTGAGGGGGTTTTTAAAAGTCCCGCGGCGGCAGTCTCTGCGGGGCGCCCGAAGCCAGGGGGACTCCCCTCTTCGCCTTGCATTTTGGCCAGACATGTGCTATAATAGGAATATCATTTTCACCCTCCCCGCACCCTGTTCCCCGCCGACCGGCCGGGAAGGGCGCGAGGAGGCCGCGGGTCCGCCCGCCGGAGAACGGCCATGATCGTCGACAACATCACCCAGCTGATCGGAAACACCCCCCTGATGCGGCTTCGCCGCTTTTCCCAGGCCCACTGCCCCGGCTCGCTGATCGCGGCCAAGCTGGAGAGCTTTAACGCCATGGGCTCGGTCAAGGACCGGGTGGCCGTCTTTATGATCGAGGCCGCCCGGCGGGAGGGAAAGATCCGCCCCGGCGGGACCTTCATCGAGCCGACCTCGGGCAACACCGGAATCGGCCTGGCCATGTGCTGCGCGGCGCTGGGGTACCGGCTGATTTTGACCATGCCGGACACCATGAGCGTGGAGCGGCGCAAGCTGGTCAAGGCCCTGGGCGCCGAGGTGGTGCTGACCCCCGGAGCCGAGGGCATGGCCGGGGCCATCGCCGAGGCCGAGCGCCTGCAGCGGGAGACCCCCAACAGCCTGATTCTGCAGCAGTTTGAGAACCCGGCCAACCCCGAGGCCCACAGAAGGACCACGGCGGCTGAAATTCTGGCCGACCTGACCGAGGCCCCCGACTTTTTCGTTGCCACGGTGGGCACCGGCGGCACCCTGACGGGGGTGGGACAGGTCCTGAAAGAACGCTTCCCCTCCCTGCGGGTGGCGGCCGGGGAGCCGGCCGGCTCCCCCGTGCTCTCGGGCGGGAAGCCCGGACCCCACGGTCTCTAGGGTATGGGGGCCGGCTTTGTGCCCAAGGTGCTGGACACCGGCCTGCTGGACGAGGTGCTGACCGTGACCGAGGACGAGGCCTACGCCGCCGCCCGGTCAGTCGCCCGGCTGGAGGGGGTGCTGTGCGGCATCTCCTCGGGAGCCGCCCTCCACGCCGCCGCCGTGCTGGCCAAACGCAGACCGGGCAGCCGGGTGCTGACCCTGCTCCCCGACACCGGGGAGCGCTACCTCTCCACCGACCTCTTCGAGGGTTGATCTTCCAAACTCTCTACGGCCGTTCTCCCTCTTCCCGGCAGGCTTATCCGGGACACCGACAGTCCGACAGCCGCCCTCTTCGTGACCGGCCGCTGACCCGACCGTTCTGCCCGGGCATGATTTGTCGATATCCCCTGCGGGCATGCCGCCTTGAACCGCCCACGGCCGGACTTTTGGACAGATGCCATCAAAGGCGGCCGTTTAATGCCCTCAACGGCTCTCAAAAGACCCGAAACTTTTCCCCCGACTTTCCCCTCATCCGCCTCTTCGGCGGCAAAACAAAGGCCCTTCGCGGGCGGGAGCGTGTTTTTTATGGACAACATCAAATCCTTTGAACTGGATCACGACAAGCTGGTCCCCGGCTTTTACTTCCTGGGCGAGGCCCACAAGGTCGGAACCTACGATCTGCGCTTTAAAAAGCCCAATGCCGGCGACTACATCAGCTACGCCGCCCTGCACTCCGTCGAGCACCTGTTCGCCGTGGTCATCCGCAACAGCGAAGTCAAGGACAAGGTGGTCTACTTCGGCCCCATGGGCTGCCGCACCGGCTTTTACCTGCTGATGTACGACATGCCCGAGGCGGAGGTCCGGGCCGCGACGGTGGCCTGTCTGGAGCGCTGCCTGACCCTGGACGAGGTCCCCGGCCGGGAACGGAAGCAGTGCGGAAACTACCTCGAGCACGACCTGGAGGGGGCCAAACGGGAGATCGCGGCCTACCTCGAGGTGCTGAAAAGGGGCTGACCTCCTCCCCCAAAGGCATGCCTTTTCTTCCCGACAGAATCTCCTTTAGCCTTGCCTTAAGTGCAAAACTTTTCTGAAGATTTTTTCTTAAAAGCTGTTGGACCTCAAAAAATACTCAAGATAAGGCTCAAAAAAATCTGAAAGTACAGACGGTTTCAAACATCAAAACAGGCCGGCCCCGCGATCGAACCGCGGGGCCGGCCTGTTCTGTCAAAATCCAAAAAAATTAAAACTTTTCCAGAGCAGCCTGTTCGGTCAAAGTCCCGAAAAATATTACAGCTTTTCCAGGGCGGCCGGGCTGGGGCAGCCGAAGGGCGGGGCCAGAGGCTGCGCCGGGCAGACGTAGCCGGCGGCGTTGGTCAGCACCTTCCGCACCTCCTCCTGCCTGTAGTTGGGGAAGGATTCGTGTCCGGCGTTGAAGTAGAAGATCCTGCCATGGCCCCGCCTGAACACGCAGCCGGCCCGGAAGAGCTCGCCGCCCGGGAACCAGCCCAAAAAGATCAGCTCGTCGGGCGTGGGGATGTCGAAGTACTCGCCGTACATCTCCTCGTGCGGGATCACGAACTGCTCGGGCAGGCCGGCGCAGATGGGATGGCCGGGCGCCACCATCCACAGGCGCTCCTTTTCGCCGTCCTCCCGCCACTTCAGGGTGCAGGTGGTGCCCAGCAGGCGGGTGAAGATCTTGGACATGTGCCCGGAGTGCAGGACGATCAGGCCCATGCCCCGCCGGACGCGGTCGGCGGCCCTTTCGACCACCTCGTCCGAGACCGCGTGATGGAGGACGTGTCCCCACCAGACCAGCACGTCGGTGTCGTTTAAGATCTCCTCGGTCAGGGCGGAGCCGTCCTCCCCCTCGTGCTGGGAGATCAGCCGGGTGCCGGGGCCGAAGATCCCCTGCAGGCAACGGTCCATGCCCTCGGGATAGGCCTTTTTGACGGCCTCGGCCTCCATGCCGCCGGACATTTCGCAAAAGACAGTCACTTTCATGGTCGCACCTCAGTCAAAATAGACCGGCTTTTCGGTCTTGTGGGAGCGGTAGATCCCCTCCAGGATGCGGGTGACCACGGCGGCCTGATCGGCCGTCACCCACAGCTTGCCCTTGCCCAGGGCGGCGTCGGTGAAGGTCTTGGCCTCCAGGAAGGAGGGATCGCCTCCCGCCGTGCCCTCGAAGAAGGGGACCGCCCCGGCGTTGAGGTCGGGGGTGGTCAAAACCTGTCGGCCGCCCATGACCCCGTTCAGCTTGAGGGCGGTGCCGGAGGCGTCCAGGATCTCGGCCCCCGCCTTTTCGCCGCAGAGGGTGGCGCAGGCCTCCCGGGGGTTGGCCTCGTTCAGGGCCCAGCTGGAGCGGACGTAGATGACCGCGCCGTTCTTCATGACCACAAACCCAAAAGCCGCGTCCTCGGCGGTGAAGCGCTCGGGATCCCAATCCCCCCAGGCGTTGCCGGTGGCGGTCTGTTTGTTCAGCTTGTGGAAGGTGCGGCCCACGCAGTAGGCCGGCTGATAGTTGTTCATCAGAAAGAGGGTCAGATCCAGGGCGTGGGTGCCGATGTCGATCAGGGGGCCGCCGCCCTGCTTGGCCTCGTCGATGAACACCCCCCAGGTGGGCACGCCGCGGCGGCGGAGGGCGTTGGCCTCGGCATAGTAGATCTCGCCGAAGTAGTCCTCGTCGGCCAGCCCCTTCAAGTACAGCACGTCGGGGCGGTAGCGGTTCTGGTAGCCGATGGTCAGCACCTTTTTGGCCTTGTCGCGGGCGGCGATCATCTGCTGCGCCTCCTCGTAGCTTACGGCCATGGGCTTTTCGCACAGCACGTGCTTGCCGGCGTTCAGGGCGGCCACGGTGATCTCGCAGTGCGAGCAGTTGGGGGTGCACACCAGCACGGCGTCCACGTCCCCCTCCTTCAGCAGCTCGCGGTAGTCGGTAAAGACCTTGGCCGACTTGCCGCCGAAGTCCTTGGCGGCCTTCTGGGCGCGCTCCTCGATGATGTCGCAAAAGGCCACCAGTTTGGCGTCCGGATTGTTCTTCTGGGCGGGCATGTGCTTGGCGTTGGCAATGCCGCCGCAGCCGATGACGCCGATCTTCAGTTTGCTCATATTGTCTCCTTCGGGCATTTGCCCTCTTGATTTTTACGTTCGGCCCTGACCGGGCCACGGAAAGAACTCCCTCCCGCTGTTTCCGGCCCGAAGCCGATCCCCTCTTTCTCCGGGCCCCTTCTCCTTTCGGAACTTACGCCCCGGCCAGCTTTTTCATGGCCGCGCAGCTGCGGGCGAGGTAGTCGCGCTCGGGGATGTCGAAGCGCTCGGCCTCCAGCACAAAGGTCTGCACCCCCATGCGGGCGGCCTGGGCGAACACGGCCGGCATGTCCACCTCGCCCTCGCCCACCACCGGGTTGGGGGCCTCGGGGCCGTCGGGCGAAAGCTCCTTGATGTGCAGGCAGGACAATCTGTCGCCGTACTTTTGCATGAGGGCCACGGGATCCCGGCCGGAGGCCTGGGCCCAGAACACGTCCAGCTCGGCGGTCAGGCCGGGCAGGGCCTCCAGAAAGCGGGCGACCAGGTCCCCCTCCCCCCGGTATTCCATGTAGTGGTTGTGGTAGCCGTAGCGCACCCCCAGGGGGGCCAGCCGGGTCTGGCAGGCCCGCATCCGCTCGGTAAAGGCCGTGAGGTTCGCCTCCGAATCCAGATCCTCCGGCCCGGGACAGGGCATGTAGACGGCCGGGATCTTCAGCGCCCGGACAAAGGGCAGCTGCTCCTCCAGCGCGCTCACGCCGATGTGGGCGGACATGGCCGTTAAGTTGTATTTTTGCAGCAGCGCCCCGATCTCCTCGGGGGAAAGGCCGTAAAACCCGGCAAATTCCACGCCGTCAAAGCCGGCCTCCGCCGCCGCCCGGAAGACGGCCTCGGGGCCTTCCCGCCCCGCCATCTCTCTGAGCGAATAGAGCTGTATGCCGATCATAATTCCTCCTTGTCCTGCCCGGTCAGGCCCAGAACATGTTCTGGTTGCCCTCCCGGATGACCATGCCCTTCAGGAAAGCCACGGCCTTTTCCAGCCCCTCCTTGGGGGACATCAGGCCGTCCTCGTGCTCGATGGAGAGGGTGCCGTCATAGCCCACGGTCTTCAGGGCGGCGACGATCTTTTTCCACTCGCCGGCGTCGTGGCCGTAGCCCAGGGTGCAGAAGGCCCAGGAGCGGTCCGAAAGCTCGGACAGCGGGGTGGTATCCAGCACGCCCTTGACCCGGATCTTGTCCGCGTGCAGCACGGTGTCCTTGGCGTGGAAGTAGTAGACGGCCTCCTTCAGGTAGCGGATGGCCGAGAGGATGTCCACCCCCTGCCAGAACAGGTGGGAGGGGTCGAGGTTGGCCCCGATCATCTCGCCCACCGCCCCGCGCAGCCGCATGAGGGCCTCGGGGTTGTAGACGCAGAAGCCCGGGTGGATCTCCAGGGCGATCTTTTTGACCCCCTTGGAGGCGGCAAAGGACACGGCCTCCTTCCAGTAGGGGATCAGCACCTCCTCCCACTGGTACTTTAAGACCTCGCCGTACTCCGGCGGCCAGGCGCAGGTCACCCAGGAGGGCTGGCTGGCGCCGGGATCGGAGCCGGGGCAGCCCGAAAAGGTGATCAGGGTCTCCACCCCCAGCTGTCCGGCCAGCACGCAGGCGGCCTCGAAGTCGGCCTGGAACTCGGCGGCCACCTTTTTGTCGGGGTGCACGCAGTTGCCGTGCACGGCCAGGGCCGAGATCTCCATGCCGTGCTTTTCGAAGGTCTTCTGGACCTTCTCCCGCGCGGCCCTGTCGGCGGCCAGCACCCGGGCGTCGGCGTGCGCCTTGCCGGGGTAGCCCCCCACGCCAAGTTCAAACTGCTCCACGCCCAGCCCCTTCAGGTAGGCCAGGCTCTCGTCCAGGGAGTATCCTCCCAAAATGGAACTGACGACGCTGATCTTCATGTTTTCCTCCGATTCTAAAAAATATAGAATGAAATTTGATTTTTCAGCTTTGTGATCTTTGCTTTAGAAGTTGTGGACTTATCCACAACTTTGGCCAGGAGCCAAAATATCACTTTCAGCCGCAAGGCTGAAAATATCACTTTGACGATAAGTCAAAATATCACTTTGGCCGAAGGCCAAAATATCACTTTTCGGGCCCAGCCCGAAACCGCCCCGCCCTATTTTTTCAGGGAGATCACCCGCCGCTCCCGGTCGGAGCGCAGGGCCTCCTCCATCAGGGAAAAGACCGAAAGCACCTCCTCCTTTTTGACAAAGGGGGCCTCCTTCCCCGCCGCGGCGGCCGCGAAGTTGCGGTAATAGGCCGGCCCGGGCAGGGAGGCCTTGGGCAGGGGGAGTTTTTCCAGGGTCTGCTCGCTCCGGGCGGCCATGGTCTTGGTCAGCCCGTTGCCGGCCTGTACCCCCTTCAGGGCGGGGTCTACCCGCTCCTTGACCCGCACCATCTCCCCGTTCATCTCCCAATCCGAGATCTCGGCGGTGCCGGCCTCGCCGAAGGCCAGCCAGCGGAAGCGGGGCACAAAGCAGTTGGTGTCCACCTCCACCCGATACAAAAGGCCGGGATAGCCCGCCTCCAGCAAAAATCCGTCGTCCACTTCCTCGCCTAAGACAAAGGAGCAGACGCAGTGCACCCAGTCCGGACGGCCGAACAGCAGGTGCATCTGATCCAGCAGGTGCACCCCCCAGTCCAGCATCATGCCGCCCCCCTGGGCCGCCCTCTTGCGCCAGTCCCCGGGGATGCCGTTGCCCCCGCAGACCTGGGACTCGATGCGGTAGATCCGCCCCAGCTCCCCGCCCTCGACGATCTGCTTCAGGCAGAGAAAGTCGGGATCCAGCCGGCGGTTCTGGTGAACGGTGAGAAGCACCCCGCCTTCCTCGGCGGCCCGGTACATCTGCTCGGCCTCCTCTAAGCTGCAGGCGATGGGTTTTTCGCACAGAATATGCTTTCCGGCCGCGGCCGCAGCCTGCGTCAGGGGCAGATGGGTGTCGTTGGGGGTGGCCAGCAGCACGGCCTCGCAGGAGGACAGCGCCTCCTCCAGGCTTTCAAAGGCCGCAAATCCGGCCGCCCGGGCGGCCTCCCGCCGGGCGGGGTCGATGTCCCAGACCCCCGAAAGGGTCAGGCTGAGATCGCCTTTTTGATTCATCTCCGAGATGTTGGCCGCGTGGTAGGAGCCCATTCCGCCGTAGCCGATCAATGCCAATTTCATTTTGTACGCCTCCGTTTTCGGTCCATTAAGGTTTTTTACGCAATTTCCCCCAAAGCCTTGATTCCGCTTTACTTTTATGCTCGAGGATGCTATAATCATACCACTAAATATTGTGATTTTCACCCCAAAATTACAGCTTCTTATCCCAAAAATTGTCATCTCCGAGGCAGCCATGAAAAAGGGAACGGACATTTTCTACGAGCGTCACCACGACGAGAACAAAAACATCTGCATTTTTGCCGACGGGGCGCACTGCGACCTGCACTTTCACCGCTCCATCGAGGTCCTGCTTTTGACCGAGGGCGAGGTGAAGGCCGAGGTCGGGGAACAGACTTTTCTGGCCCAAATGGACGAGATCATCTTCGTCCACAACTACTATCCCCATCGGCTGACCCTGCTCGGGGGGCCCTTCCGCAAGATCGTGCTGATCATTCCCCCCAGCTTTTCGGATGACTTTGACCGGGCCTTCCGCCAGTCCACCCTGCCGGCGCTGCTGGACGACCGGGCGTTCAACCGCACCCTGCTCCCCCTGTTCGAGAGCCTGGCCGCCGAAAAACAGGGCTCCTCGCTGATTTTGAAGGGCTACCTGAACGTACTGTTCGGCAAATTGCTGGATCACTACCCCACCGTGCCCATCCGGCTGGACCGCAACGTCGACCTGATGGCCCGCATCCTCCGCTACATTGACTGCCACTACACCGAAAAGCTCACCCTGGATAGCCTGGCCCAGGAATTCGGGTACAGCAAATACTACTTTTCCAGGCTGTTCAACACCTACGTGCCGGGGAGCCTGAGCAACTACGTCAACCTGATCCGCCTGCGGGAGTTCAACCGCCTGGCCAAGGCCGGCACGGACAACGTCTGCGAACTGGCCTTCGCCTGCGGATTCGAGAGCATGTCCACCTTTTACCGCTACGCCAAGCAGTACAACCGCAAATAAGGGAAGACTGCGCCGGCACCTAGCGCGGGATCGGCGGACGCATGCCCGTCCTTCCGTCTTTCCGCCCCGCACGCCAGGCACCTTGGACGGAGCAGAGGCAGGGCGGCCGGGCTTGAAAGCGGCGGGCCGTTGAACACCCGGTCCTCCCGCCTTTCCCATCCTGCTGCCCTCCCGCAGGGCAAGAGCCTCCCCAAACAGTATAGCAAAAGATGGCCGAACTTCAAAGAGGCTGCCCTTCCGTATCGAAGAGACAGCCTCTTTTTTCGTCTTTTTGTCAGGTTTTGTCGGATTCTTCCCCGTCTTCCACGGGAACGCCCATGGCCATGCCCATGACGTCGTCCACGGGCAGCGAGAAGGTCAGCCCCCGCCCCGGCGTCTTGAGGCCGGCGCTCTGGCAGACCGCCTTCATGATGCTCTTTTTGGTCTCGATGGTGGTCAGGATCAGCACGATCTCTTTTTCGGGCTGGATGCTGATGCCGAAGAACTTTTCGGCCTCGTGCGAACCCGCCCCGCGGGCCTGGATGACCGTCCCGCCCCGGGCGCCCACGGCCCGGGCGGCCTCCATGACGGTGTCCGAATAGCCCCGGTTGATGATGGCGACGATGAGTTCAAAGTAGGTCTCTTTCATGGAATCACCTCTTAAGATCTCCCGGATTTTGGATCGGGTCCGGGAAAATGCCGGCCAGAATGCGCAGGCTGACCGGGCCGCCGACCGAGGAGAGCGGAATGGTGAAGGCCACGCCGCCCCCCGCGCTCTCGAAGTCGAAATCGTGCTTTAGGCAGGCATAGACTTCGGGGATCTTGTTCCCGTCCACGGTCCCCAGGATGACCGCCTTTTCGGTGTCGCCCAGACCCAGGATGCCCAGCACCTCGGAGGAGGCCGTGCCGAAGCCCAGCATGGCGTGCTCGTAGTTGACGCCCAGGGGCTTGACGGCCTGGATGACCTTTTCGGCCTTGCTCCGGTCCACAATGATGAACAGCGCCTTAAGGACTATTTTTTCGTCCATCGTTTCCACTCCTTTTTCATCCGTGCCCGTCTCTCCTTGATCAGGCGTTCTCCCTCCTCCCGCAGGTGGTAAAACTTGCTCTTGTGTGCGGGCAGGGCGGGGATCTCCACGGGATCCCCCATCAGGTCGATGACCTCGCCCTCCTCGTTCAGCAGGGCTTCGGCCTCGGCCGTAGCGGCCTTTTGGGCCTTGATCAGGCGGAACTTGTAGATCAGTCCCAGCACCTGAATGGTGACCAGCGGGGTCATGGCCACGGTGGCCACGATGCCGAAGGCGTCGGTGAAGATGTTCCCGCCAAGTTCCGTCACCGCCCCCATGGCCAGGGGAAGCAGAAAGGTGGCGGTCATGGGCCCGGAGGCCACCCCGCCCGAGTCAAAGGCGATGGCGGTGAAGATCTTGGGTACGAAGAAGGACAGCCCCAGGGCGACGGCGTAGCCCGGCAGGATGATCCACCAGATCGAGACGCCGGCGGCCACCCGCAGCATGGACAGCCCCAGCGCCGCGGCCATGGAGACGGCCAGCACCTTGAGCATGGTGCTCCGGCGGATGGTGCCGCCGGTGATCTCCTCCACCTGCTTGTTCAGCACGTGAACGGCCGGCTCGGCCAGCACGATGAAGGCGCCCACCACCATGCCCACCGGGATCAGCAGCCAGCGGTTGGTCCCGGCCAGGATCTCCCCGATGTAGACCCCCGCGGACATGAAGCCCACGTTGACTCCGGTCAGGAAGATGGACAGGCCGACATAGGTGTAGACGATGCCCACGACGATCTTGAGCAGATGGGCCTTGGGCAGCTTTAAGGCGATGAACTGAAAGATGAAGAAGAAGGCCACGATGGGAAGCAGGGCGATGCCGACCTCCCGCAGCTCGTACAGAAAGCGGGATCCGAAGGCCGCGAAGATCTCCCCCACCGACCCGAACACCGTGACGTCGGCGGCGCCGGCGCTGGCCTGGGGATTGAACAGGCCCAGGATGAGCACGGCCAAAATGGGGCCGATGGAGCAGATGCCGATGATCCCGAAGCTGTTGTCCTGGGTGCTGTTTCCGCCCAGGACCGCCGAGATGCCGATGCCCAGGGCCATGATGAAGGGCACGGTGATGGGACCGGTGGTCACCCCTCCCGAATCGAAGGCCAGGGGGATGAATTCGGCGTCCACAAAGGCGGCCAGCACGAAGAGCAGGACATAAAAGGCGATCAGCACCAGGTTGAGGTTGATCTTGAGCATGATGCGCAGAATGGCAAAGACCAAAAACACGCCCACGCCCGCCGCCACCGTCAGGATCAGCACCCAGTTGTCGATGGTGGGCACCTGGGTGGCCAGCACGGTCAGGTCGGGCTCGGCCACGGTGACGATGACGCCGATGACAAAGCAGACGGCCAGGATCAGCCCCGCCTTTTTGGTCTTGGTGATCCGGGATCCGATGTGCCCGCCCATGGGCTCGATGGCCACGTCCGTGCCCAGGGTGTACAGCCCCATGCCCAGGATCAGCAGCACCGCCCCGATCAGAAAGGCGATCAGGTTGTAATCCGGCATGGGCCGGACGGCAAAGTTGATGATCAGAATGACCGCCGTGATCGGCAGGACCGACAACAACGCCTCCCTCAGTTTCTGCATTAAAATTTTCAACGGCAGGTCCTCCTTTTCGTAAGGTCGCGGCCCGGAAACAAAATTGTTATCTCAGCCTCTTTTTTCCTCCCTTTCCGGCCGGAGCCGGAAAACGATGATCGAACGTGATTTTTTCGGACGGAACTTTCCGCCCTTCTCTTTTTTATTATAACACAAAAGCCTCCCGTTTTGAAAGTATTTTCGGGGGGCTTCGTCTAATTTTTTTGTCGAATTTGTCCGAACACCCGCTCCTGCACCGGCACAAGGGAAGCGGGAAACTTTTCGATCCGGAGGCGGGATCTCTTTTCCCTGCCCGCCCTTCGGCCCGCAAGAGCGGGCGGAAAGAGATCCCGTTCCGTCCCGGCCTCACTCCCCGCAAAAAAACGGGAGAAAGAGATGTTTCTCCTTCTCCCGTACGGGTCAGATCATTTGTCTTTGCGGTCAGCGGGTCTTTTTGTCCTTGGTGGGGATCAGCAGCACCACGAAGATGCCGACCATGCAGGCGATGGCGATGCAGCCGAAGACGATGGCGGTGGTGGAAAGGTTCTGGAGCACCGGCGTGGGCGGCGCGTCCACCACATAGGTGTAGAAGGTCTGTTCCTCCACCTTGTTGCCGGCGGCGTCCTCGGCGGTGTAGACCACCTTGTAGACGGCGTAGGTGCTGGGGGTGACGCTGCCGGTCACCTCGTACTGGGCGGGAATGGGGTTGCCCTCCTCGTCCAGCTTGACGGCGGGGATCTTGTTGTTGTCCTCGTCCATCAGGTAGCGGATCTCACCGTCCACCAGAACTTCGGGGTCAAAGACGTAGTAGGTCTCGCCGTCGACCTCCACCGTGGTGTTGGCGTACAGCTGGTTGCCGTCCTCGTCGGTGTCGTACTCGTAGACGATGACCCGGATGGGATCGCCGTTTTCGTCCAGCAGGTCGTCCCCGTTCTCATCCTTCTTGTAGACAAAGCTGTCGCCGTCCATCTCGTAGACGTAGACCGGGGTGAAGCGGACGTTGGGATCGTCGAAGTTGGTGGGATCGTAGTCCTGATCGGGGTCGATGACCTCGTAGTTGTAGAGGTGGTAGACCGTGTAGGAGGCCGACAGGCTGGAATCGAAGTCGTCGGTCACCGTGCCCGAGGGCACCGTCCAGGACTGGTTGAGGTAGATGGTGTCGGGGAAGCCGGTCACGTTGAGTTCTGGGGTCTCGTTGTCGAAGAACTCCTCCACGGTGAGGAAGGGCTTTTTCATGACGTATTTGCGGCCGTTGCGGTCGGTCACCGTGAACTTGAACTGGTAGGGGCCGGCGTTGCGGGCAGTAAAGGTCAGGCCGTCGTCCGTGGAATCGGTGTAGGCCGACGAGGTGTTGGAGGCGTTGTTCAGCCGGTACTGCAGGGTGAAGCTGACCATGTTCAGGTTGTTCTCGAAGATCAGGTAGCCGTCGGCGTCCACGCCCACGATGGAGTAAAGGTCGGCGCCGCTGCTCGCGAAGGCGGTCTTGACGGCCTCGATGTCAGCCTCGGTGAACTGATTTTCGGGGGTCCACAGCACGGGATCGAAGAAGGTCAGGGTGTGCTTGTCCCCGCCTTTTTGGGTGGTGCTGATCTGGGTGTAGTGCGAGGCGTAGTTGGTCTCGTTGAAGCCCACGCTGTCCTCGGCCGAAAGGGAGGTCCGCTCCACGGTCTCGTACACCAGGGGCAGCTTGAGCTGGAGATCTCCGGCGTAGATCAGATCGCTGTTTTCGGACTCGGTCTCCCCCGAGGCCATTTCGTAGACCACGGTGTTGGTGCCGTCCGAAGTCTGGATGCGGGTGATGGCGTAGTAGCCGGGCTGGCGCACGTTGAAGTTGACGCCGGTGGTCGCCGAGGAGGAGGTGTAGGTCTGCTCATCCTCGACCTGGGACCAGTCGGTGACCGGCTCGGCGCTGTACTTGACGGTGATGCGGTTGGTGATGGAAGAGCGCAGGGTGTCGTAGAACAGCACCGGCAGATTCATGGTGGTGTTCAGCACGGCGATGATGTTGTCGTTCAGGGTGCCGTCCGACCCCACGTCCGCCGCGTCAAGGTCCAGCTTGGCGGGATCCAGGCGGAGCACGGGGGTGGAGGTGTCGCTGACCCGGTTGGAGGAGTTGGCCGAGAAGGACTGGGCATAGATGCTCTCCTCCTCGCCCTCGCTCAGGCGGATGCCAGTCAAAACAACCGAGGTGACCTCGATCTCCTCATCCATGTCCTCGTCGTCGCTGTCCCGGACAAACAGCTCGTCCACGCCCGAAAACTCGATCTTCAGGGTGGCTTCGTTCTTGTAGATGGGCTCCTCCACCGCAGTGCTGGCCACCACGGTGTCCCCCTTCCGGATGGACAGGGTGCCGCCGGTCTGGGTGGGCTCGTAGGTCAGCACATAGTCCCCGGTCAGATCCTCGGTCCCCTCCTTTTCCAGGGAGACCGCGTTCTCGACCTCGGCCACGTGCAGCTCCTCATCCGTGTAGGCCCGGTCGGCCACCGGCTGCTGGGAGATCAGGGTGAAGGTCAGCGAGGTAAAGTTGTCCCGCTTGACGGTAAAGTTCACCGAATAGGGCTGCCCGTCCAGTTCGCCCACGTACTGGGTGGCCGAAAGGGAGGCGTAGGAGCCCGACAGCTCGGTGGGCCGGAGCGAAAGCCCTTCGCTGCTGGCACCGATGGTGATGTTCTGCGTAGAGGTGAAGGTCGAACTGCCCACCGAAACGGTGACCGCGTGGGCCGCCTGGAACCCCATGAACAGGGACAGCAGCATGACCGCGGCGGTCAGCAGGCAGATCAGCTTTTTCTGGGATGCGTTGATCATAGTTCCTCCGACAGTTGTCAACTCGTCTCGGCCGCCCTTTTCCCCTTCGGGCGGGACGGACGATCGAAAGACAATGTATCAAAATCTATTTTACACTTTTTACCTGCGTTTGTCAATCTTATATCCCGGTCGTTTCCGGGAAAAAAGGGGTTATTTGTAAATTTTCAGGAATCTGGGCAGGTCAAAGCGCTTCCAGGGCTCCTCTTCCTCGGGCGGATAGGCCACAAAGACCATCCGGTCCCCGGTCACGGGGTGGGTGAATTTGAGCTTGCAGGCCCACAGCGCCAGGTTGTAGCCCTTGGCGATGGCCCCGCCGTAGCGCAGGTCCCCGAAGATGGGGCAGCCGATGTGCGAAAGCTGGACCCGGATCTGATGGGAGCGGCCGGACAGCAGCTCGACTTTGAGCAGGTGGACGGGAGGCGCCGACTGCAAAAAGGTGTAGATCAGTTCGGCCCGCTTGGCCTCGGCCGTGGTCTGGGGCACCACATACACCGTGTTGTTGATGGTGTTCTTCTTGAGGTAGTGGACCAGATGAGCCCTCTCCTCCGGCGGCTTTTTGACGGTGACGGCCAGGTATTCCTTTTCCATGTCCCCCTCCCGGATGGCCGCGCTCAGGCGGGCCGCCGCCTTGGAGGTCTTGGCAAACACCATCACCCCGCCCGTCGGCCGGTCCAGCCGGTGCACCAGCCCCAGGAACACGTTGCCGGGCTTTTGGTACTTTTCCTTCAGATACCCCTTCAGGGCATTGAGAAAGTCCGGATCCCCGGAGGCGTCCTCCTGGGCCGGCATGTTCTGCGGCTTGACCGCCGCCAGAATGTGGTTGTCTTCAAATAAGATCGTCTGTTCCCAATCCATAAAAATTCTCCGGCCAAACGCAAAATTCGCTTACAGCGAATTTTGGCCGGACTTGAGGGACAAACCGCGTCCCGCTGTCCGATTTTTAAGTTCTGAAATGATCTTTGTTTTTAATAAACTTTGCTGCTGTCTGCAATCTTTTGGTGCAGCTTTGCGCGGTTTTTCCCTCGCTTCGGCAAGCCTGCGCTTCACCCTTTTCCTCCCCGGCTTTTGCTCACCGCAAAAGACCGGATCGAGTCCGATGGCGGCGCATGTCCGCCATCGTCACAACGAGATTTATTCCGGCCAAACGCGATTTTCGCCGAAAGCGAAAATCGGCCGGACTTGAAAGACAAACCGCTGTTCGCTTTCCCCTTGGGAAAGCTCTGCATCGGTTTTTCTCTCTCAAAACCGCTGCGCGCTTTTGATTCACTCTTTTCCGCCGTGGTTTTGCTCACCGCAAAACCACGATTGAGTCCGATGGCGGCAAGAAAGCCGGTGCGAGAACAGTTCTTAAATAAAGTCTATTTAAGAACGGGCGTATTGCCCGGCGGTGCTACCGCCCCGCCATCGTCGCAACGAGATGGAAAGCCCGGTGCAATTCATAGACTTTGTAAAAAAGCAATGTGTTACGAGTCTATAAATTTCTTTGTTATATGGCCTGTCCACAACGTGCCGCAAAGCGGCACATATCGAGCAAAGTGAGCGCAGCGGAACTTTGCATATCGAATGGCCGTCAGGCCATATATCGAGTTTGCCGAAGGCAAACATATCGACATAAAAATCTGGTTTCGCAAAAGGCCGGACCTGCGCCGGGCTTTTGCACGATCGTGGTTTTGCGGTGAGCAAAATCACGGGAGGAAAGGGGTGAATCAAAAGGCAGGGCCTTTTGAGAGGGGAAAAACACGGCAGAGCTTTGTTAAATACAAAGCGAACCGTGGTTGTCCCCTCAAACCCGAATAAAATTCCGTTCAGCGGAATTTTATTCGGAAGCGTCAGCGTATCTGATCCCCGTCGCCCCGCAGGGCAGCACCACGCCGGGCTCGTCCGTGGGCAGGCAGACCTCGTAGGCCTCGGTCCTGCCCGGGAAGTCCTTCAGGCAGAGGTTCAGAATGTCGGACAGCACCGCGGGCTGAAGTCCGGTGGTGTAGCTGTTGAGCAGGAAGAACAGCGGCCGGTCGGAGAGCACCTGCCGGCAGAGCGCCACCAGGTCGTACAGGCCGTCCTCCAGCTTCCAGGTCTCCCCGTTGGGGCCGCGGCCGTAGCTGGGGGGATCCATGATGACGGCATCGTACCGCCGCCCCCGCCGGATCTCCCGGGCCACGAACTTGAAGCAGTCGTCCACGATGAACCGGGCACGGCTGCGGTCGCACCCCGAAAGGTCCACGTTCTGCCCTGCCCGCTCCACCATGCCCTTGGCCGCGTCCACATGGCAGACCGAGGCCCCGGCTTTCAGGCAGGCCGCTGTGGCCCCGCCGGTGTAGGCGAACAGGTTGAGCACCGAGACCGGACGGCCGGCCGAGGCGATCAGCGCCCGCATCCGCTGCCAGTTGACGGCCTGTTCGGGAAACAGCCCGGTGTGCTTGAAGCCCATGGGCTTGATCAGAAAGGTCAGATCCTCGAAGCGGACGGTCCATTCCGGGGGGAAGGGCCGCAGAATTTTCCACTCTCCCCCGCCCCGCTCGCTGCGGCGGTAGAGGGCGTTCAGCTTGGGAAAGGTCTCGAAATCAAAGGCGGGCTTCCAGATGGCCTGGGGATCGGGCCGGAGCAGGAAGACCTGCCCCCAGCGCTCCAGTTTCCGGCCGCCGCCGGTGGCCAGGATCTCATAGTCCCGCCAATCTCTGCAGATCTCCATGGATCTACACTTTGGAGAGGGCCAGGGTCAGGCTTTCGCCCCCGATCTCCCAGGTCCTGGCAAAGCCCTCGTCCCCCTCCTCCAGCCGGTCGCAGAGCACGTCCTCGGCGATGGAGGGGCCCCATGCCCGCAGCACCCGGGAGAGATCTTCCCCGGCGCGGTAACAGACCCGGATGCGGTCGGTGACCTCGAAACCGGCCTCCTTGCGCATGGTCTGGATCTTGCTGACGATCTCGCGGGCCAGGCCCTCGTCCACCAGCTCGGGGGTCAGGTTGGTGTCCAGCACCACGGTCATGCCGCGGTCGGAGGCCGCCACAAAGCCCTCCTTGTTTTTGGAGGAGATCAGAAGATCGCCCTCGGCAAATTCCACCTCTCTGCCGTCCAGCTCCACCCGGAACAGGCCGCCGCCTCTGACGGCAGACACCACGGCCAGGGCGTCGCACTCGGCCAAAAATGCCCGGATCTTCCCGATCAGGGGGCCGTACTTGGGCCCGAGGGTCTTCAGCTGCGGCTTGAGCTCGTAGGAGACGTAGTCGGTGACCTCCCTGACATACTCGATCTTTTTGACGTTCAGCTCGTCTGCGGCCAGCGCCAGCAGTTCGGCCGGAAGGTCCGCCCGGTCGGAGACCAGGAACATGCGGGAGAGCGGCTGCCGGTTTTTGAGGTTGGCAGCGTTCCGGCAGGAGCGGCCCAGCACCACGGCGTTCAGCACCTGCGCCATCCGCTCCTCCAGCGCCCGGTCCACCCGGGAGAGGTCGGCCTGGGGCCAGGTGCAAAGATGCACGCTTTCGGGGGCGTCGGGGAAGAACCCGCGCACCAGATTTTGATAGATGCTCTCGGCCATGAAGGGCACGAAGGGCGCGATGACTTCGGACAGGGTGACCAGCACGTGGTACAAGGTGGCATAGGCCGCCTTTTTGTCCTCGGTCATCTCCGAGCCCCAGTAGCGGTCCCGGCCCCGGCGGACGTACCAGTTGGAGAGGTCATCCGTAAAGGCCTGGATGGCCCGGGCGGCCGAGGTGATGTCGTAGCGGTCCAGATCTTTCTCCACCCCGTCGATCAGGGTGTTCAGGCGGGACAGCGCCCAGCGGTCCATCAGGCTCAGCTTGCAGTCCTCCAGCCGCACGGCCGAGGGGTCGAACTTGTCGATGTCGGCGTACAGCACGAAAAAGGCGTAGGTGTTCCACAGGGTGCCCATAAACTTGCGCTGGACCTCGTCCACGGCCTCGGGATAGAAGCGGGAGGGCAGCCAGGGGTTGGAATTGGTGTAAAAATACCAGCGCACGGCGTCGGCGCCCTGCTTGTCCAGCACCGTCCAGGGGTCCACCACGTTGCCCTTGTGCTTGCTCATCTTCTGCCCGTTCTTGTCGTTGACGTGGCCGAGCACGATGCAGTTTTTGAAGGGTGCTTTCCCGAAGAGCAGGGTGGAAATGGCCAGCAGGGTGTAGAACCACCCCCGGGTCTGGTCCACGGCCTCCGAGATGAAGTCGGCCGGGAAATTGCGCTTGAAAAGTTCCTCGTTTTCGAAGGGATAGTGGTGCTGGGCGAAGGGCATGGAGCCGGAGTCGTACCAGCAGTCGATGACCTCGGGGGTGCGCCGGAAGGTGCCGCCGCACTCGCAGGCAAAGGTGGGCTTGTCGATGTAGGGGCGGTGAAGTTCGACATCTTCGCTCAGGCCGCACTTTTCCTTTAGCTCGGCCTTGCTTCCCATGACGTGCATTTTGCCGCACTTGTCGCACACCCAGATGGGCAGCGGGGTCCCCCAGTAGCGCTCCCGGGAAAGTCCCCAGTCGATGACGTTTTCCAGGAAGTTACCCATGCGGCCGGTGCCGATGGCGGGCGGGATCCAGTTGACCGAGGCGTTGGCCTTCAGCAGTTCCTCCTTGACCGCGGTGACCTTGATGAACCAGGTCGAGCGGGCATAGTAGATCAGGGGGGTGTCGCACCGCCAGCAGTAGGGATAGCTGTGCTCGTAGAGCTGCTCTTTGAACAGAGCGCCGGACTCCTTCAAAAGCCCGATGATCACCTTGTCGGCCTCCTTGGCGAACATGCCGGACAGGGGGGCGGCCTCGGGCTTGAAGCAGCCCCGCTCGTTCACCAGCTGCACAAAGGGCAGGCCGTACTTCTGCCCCACCCGGGCGTCGTCCTCGCCGAAGGCCGGGGCGATGTGTACGATGCCGGTGCCGTCGGTCAGGGTGACGTAGGAGTCGTTGACCACGTAGCAGGCCTTTTTGTCCGGCCTGGCCCAGTCAAACAGGGGGAGATATTCCGCCCCCTCGTATTCCCTGCCCTTGCGGACGGACAGGACCTCGTAGCTCCCCTCCTCGAACAGGGAGGGGACCAGCGCCCGGGCCAGGATGTAGCGCTCGCCGTTGCAGGCGATCTCGGCATAGTCCTCGTCTGCGTTCATGCACAGGGCCACGTTGGAGGGCAGGGTCCAGGGGGTGGTGGTCCAGGCCAGGAAGAAGGTCTTTTCCTCCCCCTTTTTGCGGAACTTGGCAAAGACCGACTTTTCCTTCACGTCTTTGTAGCCCTGGGCCACCTCGTGGGAGGACAGCGCCGTCCCGCACCGGGGGCAGTAGGGCACCACCTTGTGGCCCTTGTAGATCAGCCCGCGGTCGGCCAGCTGCTTCAGGCTCCACCACACCGACTCGATGTAGGTGTCGTCATAGGTCACGTAGGGATGTTCCATGTCCACCCAGTAGCCCACGCGGTCGGACATCCTCTCCCACTCGCCCTTGTACTTCCAGACGCTCTCCTTGCACTTCTGGATAAAGGGTTCGATGCCGTACTTTTCGATGTCCTGCTTGCCGTCCAGCTGGAGCAGTTTTTCGACCTCCAGCTCCACGGGCAGGCCGTGGGTGTCCCAGCCGGCCTTGCGCAGCACCGAAAAGCCCTTCATGGTCTTGTAGCGGGGAATGATGTCCTTCATGACCCGGGTCAGGATGTGCCCGATGTGGGGCTTTCCGTTGGCCGTGGGCGGCCCGTCGTAGAAGGTGAAGGCCGGCTTCCCCTCCGACTGCTCGCGGGTCTTTTCGAAGATCCTGTGTTCCTTCCAGAACTTCAGCGTCTCCAGCTCCCGCCGGCCGAAATCCATTCCTGCGTCTACCTTTTTGTATCCCATAAAACTTTTTACCTCGTCCCCTTCGGGAGCGAAAATTTTCAACTGTTCCGGCCCCGCCCGCATGCCGCTGCGGCTGAGATCGGAGCGTCGGCAAAAAAGGCCCTCGCACAGCGCACGAGGCCTTAGCTAATATTATAGTGAGAAATTCCCCTTTTGTAAAGCAAATCCCCCCGTCTGCGCCAAAAAAGCCCTTTATGGATATTACCAAAACTTCTCCCGAAGGGAGAAATAACACTTTGCGGAAGCAAAATAAAACTTGCTGTCAAGCAAATAAAACTTGCCGAAGGCAAATATACCTGCCATAAGGCAAATACCGCGAGCGGGGCAGCGATCAACATGACCGCTGCCCCGCCGGGTGCCTCTTGTTTATCTTACAATACCGCTCATTTATGGATCCCCTCACACTTTTATGGATCCTCTCTTCACAATGTGCCTTGTTTCGGCTTATTTGTAGATGCCCTCTTCCCACCAGATGCGGTTCATCAGGCGGTAGCGCTCCAGGTCCATGCCGGTGTACACGCAGTTGGAGGTCGAGAAGATGTAGCCGCCCCCGGGCATGCCGTCGCGCAGGGCCCGGCGGACGTCGGCCTCCACTTCCTCGTCGGTACCGGTCTGCAGCAGGCCGCAGTTGACGTTGCCGACCAGGCAGACCTTGTCGCCGTAGTGCTCCTTCATGAACTTCAGGTCCACGCCGCCCTGGGGATCCAGGGAGTGGAGGGCGTCGGGGCCGCACTGCACCATCTGGTCCACGATGGGCATGATGTTGCCGTCGGTGTGCTTGATGACGTAGTAGCCCATGTCGTGGTAACCCTTGATGACCTCGGCCAGGGTGGGCGCGATGAGTTCGGAGAACATGGTCGGGGTGTAGAAGGGGTTGACGTTGAAGCAGTAGTCCGAGCAGAGAGCGAAGCCGTCCAGCAGTCCCCCGTTCTTTTTGAGGTACTCGGCCATTTCGAAGGCCCACTTCATGTTCTGCTGCTGTTCGGCGATGACCCCCTCGGGATCCTCGTACAGCCGGGCCGAGAACTCCACCATGTCGTCCCCGGTGGGGATGGGCAGGGTGGGATCCCCGTGCATCATGATGTAGTACTCGTCCCCCGAGATCTCGCGGATGCGCTCCAGCAGGCGGAGGGTGTTCTCCTTGTCGCCGGGGTTGGGATGGATGAAGATGGCGCTGTGGTGATACCGCTTGGCCACCTCGACGTAGCAGTCGGCCATGTCGGCGATCTGCAGCTTTTTCTCGTGGGCGCTCATCTGGTCCCACTGGAAGTAGGCCCGGTGGGTGGGATGCACTTTGCCCAATTCCTCCATGGTGAGGAAAAACACCAGTTCGAAGGTGGGCACGTGGCCGGTCAGCGGCTCCCTTTTCAGGGCCTTGATAAATCTCTGTTTCTCTGTCATGGTTTCCTCCTTGCCCGGATCCAACGGGCACTGTTTCCGTTTGTCCGCCCGCTCGGGGCGCGGGAAGGGGTCTTCCCCTCCCGATCGGCTAAAACTGATTGCAGGAACAAAATCCATATTCCCGCTTAGCCAAGAGTGGGCGTATGGCCCGGTGCCGCCGGCACCTGGGCGTTCAGGGTGTGCCTCAGGCTCCCGCATATCGGCTAAAACTGATTGCAGGAACAAAATCCATATTCCCGCTTAGCCAAGAGTGGGCGTATTGCCCGGTGCCGCCGGCACCTGGGCGTACAGGGTGTGCCTTCAGGCACCCGCATATCGGCTAAAACTGATTGCAGGAACAAATTCCATATTCCCGCTTAGCCAAGAGTGGGCGTATTGCCCGGTGCCGCCGGCACCTGGGCGTACAGGGTGTGCCTCAGGCACCTGCCGCCTCAGAACTCGAAGTCTATGGTCAGGATCTGCCGGTCGGAGAGTTCGTAGCAGATCTTGCCGTCCTCCACCCGAAGCTCGGCCAGGCGATTGCCCAGAAGATCGGCGGCGAAGGCCCTTTTGACGGGGCGGAAGAAGGCCACTTTGCCCCGCTCGCCCCCCGAGACGTCGAAAAGGCGGAGGGTGTTGACCCCGTCCCTGCAGGCCAGGAAGGAGAGCACGGCCTTCCCCTCCACCCGGACGCCCTGCAGACAGGCCGGCAGCGCCCCGCCGTGGATGCCGGTGCGGAGAGCGGACAGTCCCAGCCGGAAGGCCTCGGCCCGGCGGAGGATCTCGAAGTCCTCGGTCCCGGTCAGAAAATCCATGGCGTAGCGGAAGGTCTGAGGCCCGAGCTGGTTGCCCAGTCCCTCGTGGAAAAAGCTGCCCACCTCGTTGGTGAAGGAGCGGAACAGGGTGAGATAGGCCGTCCGCTCGGCGTCGTCGGCCACGGCGCACTCGTACTGGCCGAGGTCGTAGAGGGCGAACACGTCCTTCCCCTCCCGCAGGGCCATGGCGCCCTGGTTGGGATTGACGCCGGAATCGTACTCCTTGGTAAAGGTGTTGTCCCGCTTGGCCACCGGCCAGGCATAGAAGTCAAAGGGAACGGAAGTGCGGAAGGTCGTGCAGTTCAGATTTGTGGGGAACATCGCCCGCAGACGGTGATTTTTGCAGCCGTTGTCCACCCGGGTCTCCACGTCGATCCGGGTGTCCCCCTTTTTCAGGGTGATCCGGCTCTCGACGAAGAGGTCCTTGCGCTCCTCGGTCCGCTTTCCGCCCTCGGCGGCGGCGGGGATCCGCATGCGGCTGACGATCTTCAGCACGGTGACGAAGGCGGTATCCTTTTCCACCGAGATGTCGGCCGGGCAGGCCGAGGAGAGGATGCGGCTGTCGAAGGCCGGCGGCAGGTAGTTCCAGCCGTCCCCCACGTCTCCGCAGTCCTCGAAGGTCAGAAGATCCCGGTAAGTCCTGCCGGTCTCCTTGACCCTCACCTGCAGGGTGCCGTTGGGGCAGACGGTCACTTCCAGGGGGCCGTTGTCAAAGGTCAGCCCCCGGACGCGCTGGCTGCCGGCCGGGCGGTAGGGGTGCTCGTAGTGTTGGAATTCCCAGCCCTTTTCGAGGTCCCGCTCGGAGGCCAGGATCTTGTGATACACGGTCTGGTATCCCCCGGCCGGGATATGAAGGGGCAGGGTGATCTTGACCCGGCGGGTGTGGATGAAGTCGATCAGCGTGGAAAAGGAGGTGTCCCGCACCAGGACGTCCTCGGCCTCCAGCTCGCAGTAGTCCAAGCGGTTGCCCTCGGCGTCGAAGAAGCGGTAATTCCAGCTTTCGGGGACCACGGGCAGATCCAGCTCCACGGCCGTCACCCCGTCGATCTCGCACTGCGAGGGGTTGTAGATCACGAAGGCGTCGGTCCCGTCCTGCCCCGCGCCGGCGGTGTCCGCGTTCTCGGCCAGCTCTGCCAGCAGATTCTGCGAACAGACCTCCACGATCTCCCGGGCGTTCTTGAAGCGGTTCTTGGTGTCCCGGTGGGTGGGCGTCACCGAGCAGCCGCAGATGGAGTCGTGGGCGTGATTCTGCAGGAGCAGTTTCCAGGCCTCCTCGAAGAAGCCGTTGTAGGGCGCCGCGGAGCGGAAATGCTTTTCCCGGGGCTTTTTGGGCAGATTGAGCACCAGAAAGTTGAGCGGGGAGAGCAGCCGCTCCAGCCGGGTCTCGCAGAAGGCGTTGTCCTGCTTCTGGTCGGCCAGGGAGGAGGCGCAGTTTTTCAGAACGGCCTGATTGACGCCGTCGTCGGCGGCCTCGTACAGACAGCCGGACAGCTTTTCCAGCTTGTCGAGGTCGGCCTCGGCCGCCCGGAGGTATTCGCCCATGCCGGTCTGGACAAAGGTGTGCTCGGGGAAATGCCTGCGCAGCACCTCCAGGATCCAGGGGGTCTTTTCCTCGGGGTCGATGTGGTCCACCCCGTCGATGAGCAGCACGTTTTCGGTGGCGAAGTTCTCCCGCTCGCGCCCCAAAAAGTCGGCAAAGCGCCGGCAGAGCTCTTCCTCGTCCCACTCCTTCTTTTCAAAGGGCTTGCGCAGCACAAAGTAAAAAGTCGAGTAGGCATAGTCCCGGTGAAGCTTGAAGCAGACCACCTCGGACTTGTCGGCGCCCTCCCAGCGGAACAGATCCTTGCGGGTGTCCTCCACCCCCCGGAAGAAGGCGGTGGAGCGCAGGCCGAACTGCCGGAAGATCTGGGGCATCTGGCTGTTGTGTCCGAACAGGTCGCAGATGTAGCCGCAGGGCGGCGGGGTCACCCCGTACCGATCGCAGACCGAAAATCCGGTCTGCAGGTTTTTGATCAGGCTCTCCCCCGAACACAGCCACTCGTCGGGCATGGTGTACCAGGGGCCGATCTGGATGCGGCCGGCCTCGATCAGCGCCTTCAGCCGGTCGGCGTTTTCGGGCCGCACGGCCAGATAGTCCCCGATCACCACGGTCTGTCCGTCCAGGTGGAAGCAGGCATACTCCGGATGGCTTTCCAGCACTTCCAGCAGGTGGTCCATCATGCGGACCAGCCGGAAGCGGTACTTCTGGAAGGGATCGTACCATTCCCGATCCCAGTGCGTGCTGGAAACGACGTAAAAATTCATGCGCACCTCAACTTGTATTGAAAAAATAGGACAACCCGAAGAAGAGCCGGAAAGGGCTCCGACCTCTTCCGCCGAAATTTTCCTCTCTTCATACTTTATCACGAAGCTGGAAGCTTGTCAAGGGGGTTTTTCAAAGAAAATCGCCCCGGAGCCGAATATCTTGTCTAAGTTGTATGGTTTTTGAGCAAAACCGTTGACAAAATCCCGCGGTTGGTTTATGATAGAGGGAGGAGGTCGCCATGGCCAAACTTTACCGTCAGATCCAGGACTACCTGGAAGAGCAGATCGTCCGTCACCGGGACCAGCCCGGATTCAAGCTGCCCTCCGAGCAGGCGCTGGCCATCAAGTTCAAGGCCAGCCGGGTGACGGTGCGCACCGCGTTGGGCAACCTGGAGGAGCGGGGCCTGATCGTCCGCATGCAGGGCAAGGGCAGCTTTATCCGCGAACCCTCGCCCGGCACCCCCCGCACCCTGGCCTTTCTGGCCCCGGACGCCGGCTCGGCCTACATGCGGGAGCTGATCCGGGGCATGACTGACTTTTGCAGCCGGAACGAACTTGACTTTGCCGTGCTGTTCTCCTGCCTGAACCCCGGGCTGGAGGATAAGGCCATCCGCACCGCCCGGGACCTGAAGTGCGACGGGCTGATGCTGATGCCCCTGGATTTCGGCAGCTACAGCGACGAAATGCTCAGGCTGTCTTTGCGCAAGACCCCGGTGGTCTTTGTGGACTGGCGGCTGCCCGGGCTGGATTTTCCCTGCGTGTCCTCCGATCACTTCGACATCACCTACCAGGCCGTGCGCTATCTGGCCCAAAAGGGACACCGGGACATCGTCTTTCTGGTCAGCCCCCAGCCCCGGGCCTCCTCCCTGCAGCTAAGGCTGCGGGGTTTCGAGCAGGGGCTTTTAGACTTTTTGGGGACCATCAACCGGCACAACTTTTTTACCGAGAACCTCAGCCACGCCCAGACGGTGGAGTATTTTACCGAATTTTTCCGGGAACACCCCTCCGTGACCGGCATCATCTGCGGCAGCGGACAGTCCGCCGACGCCGTGCTGGCCGCCTTCCGCCGGCTGGGACGGACGCCCGGGCGGGACTTCGGCATGGTGCTCATCGACAACGAGTCGGCCTACACCCTGGACCTGCTGGGGCTAAAAATTCCCACCATCACCCAGGACGGCTACGGCATCGGCTTTACCGCCGCCCGCACCCTGTTCGACCGCCTGACCGGAAAGGAAGTCCCGGCCGAGACCTTCATCCCCACCCGCTTCGAGACCGAGTGACCTCCGCCCCCTGTCAGCCGTTTGAGTGTGTCATTTTCAAAAAGCTGCGCCTTTCCCCTGCAATTGCAGCCCCGTGCCTTTCAGCCGCCGGGGTACAATTCCCGGAAAACAGCGCCTTCCCCAAAGCAACCGTTGAGGCCGTTTATAAAAGACCGGCACAAAACAGAGCCCGTCCCTCCCCCTCTTTTGGGGAAGAGGAAAGTTTCGGTTCCGTTTTTTTCCAAAATGTGCTATAATAATGGGGTATGATTTTAAAGAACAGGCTGAAAAAGGAGGGATCGGCATGAACGAAAAAGATCTGCCCGGAGCCGGAGATCCGGTTGCCGCCGGACAGCGAACGTCAGCAGAAACTTCGGGCGCCGCCGGCCGCAGAAAGAGCGGAAAGGAGATCGTGACCGATCTTCTGATCATCACCCTGGGCTGCTTTCTGCTGGCCGCGGGGATCGCCCTCTTTCTCGACCCCAACCGTCTGGCCCCCGGCGGGCTGTCCGGCGTGGCCATCATCTTAAACAAGCTCTTGCCCCTGAACACCGGCCTGCTGCTTCTGATCCTGAACATCCCCCTGCTGATCGTGGGGCTGATCAAATTCGGACGACAGTTTTTGTTTTCCACCGTCTACGCCACGGTAATGCTCTCCCTGCTGACCGACCTGATCTCCTGGATCGCCGGACTGTTCGGGGTGGAGGCGGTCACCGGAGACCTCTTTCTGGCTTCCCTGTTCGGGGGGCTGCTCTCCGGCGCGGGGCTGGGGCTGGTGTTCAGCCGGGGCTGCACCACCGGCGGGCTGGACATCGTGGTGGCCCTGATCCACAAGCGGTGGCGGCACCTGAGCGTGGGCCGCATCTTTCTGGCGGTGGACTTTTTGGTGGCGGCGGCCTCGGCGGCGGTCTTTCAGGACATCGCCATCGGCCTGTACGCCTCCTTCGGCATCCTCATCTACAGTGTGGTGATGGACGCCATTCTATACGGCGGCCAGGGCGAAAAATTCGTCTACATCGTCAGCGAGATCCCCGACGGCATCCGGGCCCGCATCCTCTCCGAGCTGGACATCGGGGTGACCGACGTGGAGGGCGTGGGCGGCTACACCGGCCGGAACAAAAAGATCCTGCTGGTGGCCGTCCGCAAACACCTTTACCCCAGCCTGCGGGACATCGTCCGGGAGGAGGACCCCGCCGCCTTTATGATCGTCAACGACGCCCGCGCGGTGTACGGCGAGGGTTTCCGCAGCCACCACGAGGACCTTTAAAACAAAGTTATAACTATGCTAAGGGGAATATGCTGTTATATTTAGATACATGTATTATTAATTATATTGTTGAAAAAAATCCTATTTTAAATAGGGCGTTTCAAACAGATTTAAAAACCAGCAAAATTATTTTTTCTGCCTATTCAGTATTTGAAATTATTAATCAAAAAGGATTAGATGGATACAAGGATACAGTAAAATATTTAAAAAAAAATTTTGATGGTTTTAAGATTCATATAAGTGATTCGTTTAAATTGTCAGATAAGGATTTTACAGGTTATAATCTCTCTTTTAACGATTTTTTCGAAGAGTTAAGTAAGCCTATTATTGCTGAACTAAAACGCAATATTGTCAATCGGCTTATGGTTATTTGGTATTATCTTCAACACATTTATTCTAGATTAAAAGCATTTCAATTTGACGATATAACTTTAAGAGAGCTTATAAGTATAGTACGCAGTAGGCTTTCAGTCACTATTGAAAACGAACTTTTTAAATTAAAAAATTCAAACTCTCTACAAGAAAAGAATATTAAAAAAACATATAAAAACATAAGAGATATTATTCGATACAATGTATGGCTCAGTTATATAAATCTAGATTCGAAAGATTCTTTATTTATTCTTTCAAATATAGATTTTAATTCATCGTGCCCCACCAACATAGAGGAGAACCTTTTAAAATTACGCATTTCTGAAATGAAGAAACAGATTCCTGCATTGAGTAATTTATCTGATGAACAAATTCAAAATAGCGCTATAAATGTAATAAAGAAAAACCTCGATTTAGGAAATATTGATAAATTTGAAGAAAAAATTATTGAATTTGAATTGCGTGATATTTTTATTAATGATGATGTATTTTTAGCAAATAATTACATAGATTTGTTTATCATGAGAATGTATTTAGACTACATAAAAAACCATGTTAGCTCAACTAAAAGAGACAGTTGCTATTTGATTACTTCTGATAAAGATTTTTTAAAGCGCATGAAAATCCTCTATAAGGAATTTAATATTCAAGTTTTAAAAGATAGTATAAATCAATCATTATTATACTTTTCACAAAAGTAACAAAAGTCCGGAATAAAAACTAAATCGTTACATACAGAACTCACAGTACACTTACATGCAATAAAAGAGCCGAGCAAGAGGAAAACGTCCTTGCTCGGCTCTCAAACTAATTTTAGCTTCTCCCCCCTCTTCACTCCTCCCCGAGCTTTTTCAGGGCCTCGATCTCTTTGGGGTTCAGGTAGCGGTACTTGCCCCGGGGCAGGCCGCCCAGCCGGAGATCGCCCAGGCCGGTGCGCTTTAAGAAGGTGACCTTTTTGCCCACGGCCTCCAGCATCCGCCTGATCTGGCGATTTTTGCCCTCGTAGATGGTGATCTCCAGCCGGGTGCTGTCCGTCCCCTCTTCAAGGACCGTGACTTCGGCGGGGGCGGTGAGGTCCCCGTCGTCCAGCCGGACCCCCTCCCGCAGAGCCTCCAGCTGGGCGGGCTCCACCCGGCCGGCCACGCGGACGGCATAGGTCTTGCCGATGTGATGGCTGGGGTGGGTGAGGGTCTGGGCCAGGTCCCCGTCGTTGGTCAGAAGCAGCAGCCCCTCGGTGTCGTAGTCCAGCCGGCCCACGGGATACACCCTAACGTGGGTCAGGTCGATGTAGTCCATGACCGTCTTGCGGCCCAGGTCGTCCGAGGCCGTGGTCACGCAGCCCTTGGGCTTGTGGAACATCAGGTAGGTGTACTTGCGGGGCGGGGTGACCCGGCGGCCGGAGACCGTCACGACGTCCCGCTCGGGATCCACGTCCTCGCCCAAACCTGCGGTTTTGCCGTTCAGGCGGACCTTGCCCTCGGTGATCAGCGACTCGCAGGACCTGCGGGAGCCCAGGCCGCACTCGGCCAGAAATTTGTTGATGCGCATGGAAAGCCGTCCTTCCGGGAGCTACCGCCCGGGCCGCCACCTCCGGAGGATCCGGAACAGGGCCGAGAGGAAGTCCCGCTGTTCGATCTCTTCCATGGTATACAATTTTGCCGAAAAAATCAAGTCATTCCCGAGGTAAATTTTAATTTTTCCCACCGATTCGCCGGGATCGAAGGGGCCCTCCCCGGTTTCCAGCCGGAAGGAGAGCTCCTCTTTTTCCCCCTCGCGCAAAGGAAAGGCGAATTTCTCCCGGCAGTAAAGGGGCAGGCGCTCCTCCCCCTTTGTCAGCTCCCCCACCCCCTCGTAGGGAGCCAGAAGGTCGGTCATCCGGAAGTTTTGCAGGGCCTCCTCCAAAAGCGCCGCGGAGACCTCCCACATGGGCCCGCAGTTCAGGACCACCGAGATGCACTCCATGCCCTCCCGCTCGCAGGAGGACACCAGGCACCGCCCGGCCGCCTTGGTGTAACCGGTCTTGACGCCGGTGGCCCCGGGCAGGCTGGCAAGCATCTTGTTCTTGTTGACCAGCAGCCGGTCGTAGTCGAAGCCCTCGTTGGAGATGGTGATCTTCCGGGTGCCGACGATCTCCCGGAAGACGGGGTCTTTCATGGCGGCGGCGGTCAGCACGGCCAGATCGTAGGCCGTGGTGTAGTGATCGGGATGGTGCAGGCCGTGCGGATTGCAGAAGTGGGTGTCCGTGCAGCCGAGGTCGGCCGCCGCCCGGTTCATCATCAGCACGAACTCCTCCACGCTGCCCGCGCAGAGTTCGGCCACGGCCACCGCCGCGTCGTTGCCCGAGCGCAGCATCAGCCCGTACAGCAGTTCCCGCATGCTTAAGTGCTCCCCCTTGCGGAGGTAGATGCTGGAGCCTTCCACCCCCACGGCGGAGGCGGGGATCTCCCGCTTTCGGTCGAGGTCGGGACAGACCTGCAGGGCGACCAGGGCGGTGACGATCTTGGTGGTGCTGGCCATGGGCCGGCGGACGTAGGCCTCCCGCTCGTACAGCACCCGCAGGCTGTCCCGCTCCAGCACCACGGCCGAACTTCCGGCCGGGACCGAGACCGCGGGAAATACTTCCCCGCTCCTCCCGTTCAACAGCTCGCCGGAACAGGCTTCGGCCCGGGTCGCGTTCGGGCAGGCCGGAGCGCCGCCGATCCCCTCTTTCCCGCCTTCGGATCCGGGGCCGTCCGCCGGCAAAAAGACCGGACAGACCGGGCTGCCCGCGCCGAAGGCCTGGACCGTACCCGAAGGGCAGTCCTCCTCAAAGCCCTCCCCCTCCGGAAGATCGGTCTGCTCGGCGGGCGCGGGGGCCTCACGATGGCCGTCCTCCCCGAAAAAGGAGCGGGGAGACTGGCACAGCACCAGCAGTGCGGCAAACAGCAGGCCAAGCAGGATCATGCCCGCCCGGAGGGCTAGTTTTCCCGCGACTGTTGTTTTTTGCTCCATTTTTCCACCACTCCCGAGGCCGCGTCGAACAGCTTGTCAAAGGGCCCGGCGTTCTCCTGGGCGGGCATCATGCGCACCCCGTCCCCGCCGGCGATCAGAAAGCCCATGGGCGTGAGCGAGACCGCTGCGCCGCCGCCCCCCGAAAAGGGATAATCCTCCTGCTTTTTGAGGTGGGCGGTGCCGTATTCCCCGCCCCCGGTCAAAATCCCCACGGTCACCTTGGAGACCGGGATGGCCGTGCGGCCGTCGGCCAGCGTAAAGGGCCGGCCCACCACCGTGTTGACGTCCGCCAGGTCGCGCACGCTGCGCAGCGCCGTGGACATGACTTCTTCGATGCGATTTTCCATAACATTCACTCCTTGGTGCCTGAGGCACTTCTATACGCCCACTCCGGGCCAGTGCCTGAGGCACATCCTGTACGCCCACTCCGGGCAAGTGCCCAAGGCACTTTTGCACGCCCACTCCGGGCCGTACGGTCAAATGATCAAAAGTTCCCGCAATGAGTTTTTTACCGTTATGCAGGTATGGTGCCGGATACCTTCGTCTTAAACAGAGCGGCAAAGCCCTGCCTTCCGGCCGGTTTGCCCGGTGCCTGAGGCACCTCTGTACGCCCACTCCGGGCCGTGCGGTCAAATGATCAAAAGTTCCTGCAATAAGTTCCTGCCGGATCAGGCTCCGGCCCGCCCGGTCCGCCGAAAGGCGAAAAGTTCGGCGATCAGGGCGGCCAGAAAGCGCCAAAGCTGAAAGGTCAGCACCGCCGAGCCCTGCAATCGCAGGACGGGATCGGGGGAAAAGTTCATCCGCGAGAGGGTGAAAAAGGGGACCTTCTGCGCTCGTAAAAACCCGGACAGCGCACCGCCGGCCGCCTTCAGGAGGGCGGACACCCCCACGGCCTTGGCCAGGTCGTCGTGCCCGAACAGGGTGATGACCCAGCCGCCCCCGAAGATCAGGCTCTTTTTGAGGGCCTCTCCGGCCGGGGAGGGGCGGTTCCGGAAGAGCAGGCGGGTGGCCGTGTCCTCGGTGCAGAGGAAAAAGTTCCCCCTCTCGAAGACCAGCTTCCGGCGGAGGTGGAAAAAGAACACCGACAGGTCGATGTCGGCCTCCACCGCCAGCAGGTCGGCAAAGGCCGCCGCCCGGATGCGGAAGGGAAACAGCAGCAGAAAGAGGATCGCCGCGAGGACGATCAGCAGCGCGATCATGCCCCTAGTATGCCTCTTCCCCCGCTTTTTATGTGTGTTTTCCGCCCCGGAAAAAGGTTCCCGGGCAAGAAAAAAAGACCGGCACCGCCGGTCCCTCCACTCTTCTTCTTCTCTTTCTGACGCTCTCCCCTCTTTTTTCCTCTCCTCACTTTCTGACGCTTCGGGCCGAAGGCCCGGAACTGACCTGGATCCCCATCGGTCTTTGAGTAAGAAAAAAGGCCGACACGCGCCGGTCCGGTTTTTCTCTTTCTCTCTCCAACGCTCTCCTCTCTTCTTTCTCTCCCCTTCTTCTGACCCTTTTCTTGTTTCAACGCCTCTCTCTTTCTGACCCTTCGCTTTCCCCGCCCGATTAACAAGAGATCGGCCGCGATCAAAAAGCCTCTCCTCTTTTGACTTTTCTTTCCGCCTCCCTCTTTCCCTTCGAAAAACGGCCACCCGTGAAGGGCGGATTTTGTTGGAACGGTCCCGACAGATCGCCCGAGGGCGCTTGTCCCGCCGGCGGGTCAGCGGAGCCAGGCGTCCTCGTGAAAGGAGGTCAGATCTTCGCAGCCCAGTTCCCCGGCCGTCTGCCGGGTGATCAGAGTGCGGAAGGGGCCGGTCCCGTCCACGTTGGTCCACAGCCAGTCCGGCGTGGGCCAGAGGCAGAGTTCGGGCCGGACGAGGCGGTAAAAGTCCATGCTGACCCCGTTCTGCCCGTGATGGGCCATCTGGACGACGGGACAGCGGATCTCCGCAGGGAAATCCCGGATCAGGCGGGCCTCGCCGTCCTCCTCCAGGTCCCCGAGAAAGAGGATGGGCTGGCCCCGGGTGTCCGCCCGATAGACCACAGTGGTCTCGTTGATGTTGCGGGCGGGCAGGCCTCCCTCGGTCAGCGCCCGGATCCGGAACCCGCCGGCCTCCGCCGTCATCCCCTTTTCGGTGCGGATCGTCCGCTGACCCGAAGCTTTGACGGCCTCCCAAAAGGCCTCGGCGGCCGGGACGGACTTCTCGATCTCCTCCCGCTCCTTTAAAAAACCGAGGGGCGGGAAATCGAAGTACAATGTCCTGATCTTGCACCGCCCCCGGCGGAGGATCTCGGTGACCGCGCCGATGTGGTCAAAGTGGGCGTGGGTCAGGAACCAGGCCTCGACCGCTCCGCCCCGCTCCAGCAAGAAGGCCTCCAGATGTTCGGCCTCGGCCGGCGTGCCCCCGTCGATGACGATCACGCCCTCCCGGCCCTCCAGCGCATAGCCCATCATCTGGCTGGCAGAACGGGGACAGAACTGCACCAACACATCTCCGTCCAATCTCATGTCCGACTCCTCCCGGATATCTCATAAAAACGGCACAAAAAATGATCTTAAACTGTGATCACAGAAGTTTCCCGTTTGGAAAGAGTATAGCACAATCCGTCGGGTTTGTCAATCCGCCTCCGGGTCTGCCGATCCGCCCGGGTCATCGATCCGCCTCCGGGTCTGCCGATCCGCCCGGGTCATCGATCCGCCGCCGGGCCTGGAGCATTCCCGAAAGGTATGCAAAAAGGGAAAAGCATCATTCAACCTCTGCTAAAAGGCAGTCCGGTCGCGGCAAAAAGATGTTTACTCCCGGAAAATACAGGATAACATATAAGATAACACATAAGAAAACATATAAGATAACATATAAGATCCTGATAAAGATTGACTCCCACGGAGATTTTTGCTATAATGAAGGGGACGATCGGAGGCTTTTATGGAAGGTTACACGCCCCCCTACACCATCACGGAAGAGATGCTGGCGCTGACGTCCGAGATCATGGAGGATCTTGGCAGGCTGAGCGCGGTCCAAGAGCTGGAAAAGCTGCCCCGCCTGCGCCGGGTCAACCGGATCCGCTCCATCCATTCCTCTCTTGCCATCGAAAACAACACGCTGTCCCTGGCGCAGGTGACCGACGTCATCGAGGGAAAGCGGGTCCTCGGCCCGCAGGAAGACATCCGGGCCGTGCAGAACGCCTTTGCCGCCTACCGGATGCTGCCCGGGTTGGATCCCTTTTCTCCGGACGACCTGAAAAGGGCGCACGGGGTGATGATGGACGGGCTGATGAAGGAGCCCGGGGTCCTGCGCACGGAATCGGTCGACGTCATCAACGAGCGGGGAAAGGTGCTTCATGTCGCCCCTCCTCACGATCTGGTGAACGAGCTGATGCACCAGCTCTTCGATTGGCTGAAAAACAGCCGGGCCCAGATGCTCATTCGCTCCAGCGTGTTCCACTATGAATTCGAATTCATCCACCCTTTTTGCGACGGCAACGGCAGAATGGGGCGCTTCTGGCAGACCGCTCTTTTGGCGAGCTGGAAGCCCGTGTTCGCCTGGATCCCCGTTGAGAGCATCATCAAAGACCGGCAGCAGGAATACTATCGGGCGATCGGGCTCTCCACCTCGGAGGGGCGGTCCGATCCCTTTATCCTCTTCATGCTCGGAGCCATCCGGGAGGCCGTCCGGGCCCTGGCCGCAGACGCACGGGATCACCGGGATCACCTGAGCCATCAGATCGGGGCGCTGATGTCCGTGATCGAAAGCTATCCCCAGACCGCGCTGGAGCTGATGGAAAAACTCGGCCTCAGATCGCGCACCTCGTTTCACAAAAATTACCTGCAGCCCGCCCTGGAGGCAGGGCTGATCGGCATGACCGAGCCGGACAGGCCGACAAGCCGGAATCAAAGATACTTCAAACTGTAAACCTTCAACCAAGAAATATTTCGAACAAGATTTCAAACTGTGAACTTTCACCCAAAGAAGCCGCCGCCGCAAAAAACTTTTGCGGCGGCGGCTTTGCGATTAAAGCAACCAATGCGGCGCGATATCAAATACGATTTCGATATCAAACGCGATCGCAGCATCAAACGCAATTGCGATATCAAATGCAATTGCGATATCAAATGCAATTGCGATATCAAATGCAATTGCAATATCAGACGCTTGCGATATCAGATGCGGTTGCGGTAGTAGCTGACCAGGTAGGCGTAGTAGCTCCCCAGCATTTTTTGCAGTTCGGCATCCGCGAGCAGGTCCTCCAGGGCCGCCTGCGGGGAGAGGCCGGCGTAGTAGGCTTTGACTTTTTCCACCTTTTCCTCCCCGATCATCTTCTGCAGTTCGGCCTGACTGAGGTTGGACAGGGCCTGATTGCGCTTGCTCCAGGCCGCGTCCCGGCGGTCGGCGTCGTACTTGGTCTGCTTCTCGGTCAGGGTGTTGTTGTACTTGACGATCTCCTCCAGGCGTTCCCGCTCCTCCTGCTCCAGCGCGGACAGGGCCTCGGAGATGCGGGCGGCCGCAGTCAGGTCGAGTTCGGAAATGGCGTTGTCCCGCTCCCGCTCCAGGTCGGCCCGGCGCTCGGACAGGCCGGACAGTTCCGAGAGCAGGGACTGCTCCAGCGCCCCCAGATCGTCCAGCTTGCCGCGGTCGAATTCCTCAATCTGCCCCATGATGATCGAGGAGCGGGCCAGCCCCCGGGAGAGGGCCTGCTGTTCGGCCTCCTTCTTGCGGTCGGCGTAGGCCTGCTCCAGCCCGGCCCTGGCCTCCGCCCCGGCCTGCTCGGTCTCCGCCCGCTGACGATCGAGGTCCGAGATCTCCCGGTCGGCCTCTTGGGTCAGCTTTTGCTTTTCGGTCCGGTCGGCCTCCTCCACCTGACGGCGGGCCTCGGCCTCCAGCTCCTCCCGCGGACGGGGGTCGGCCTCCAGAAAGGTCAGGCCCAGCGAGGTGTCCTCGTCCTCCACCCCGGTGGGGTCGGCCTGATACTTTTTGTCCACCTCCTCCAGCTCCTTCAGCAGCTGGCTCTTGTGGGCCTGCTGCTCTTCCTGTTCCTTCTTGTCCTCTTCGCCGAATGTAAAGTCAAACACGGCTTTTACCTCCAATCTAAGTTTCCAGCCTCTCCATCATGTAGCGATCCGAAGTGCGGCTCAGGATATAATTTCCGTGCCGCTTGACCTCGTCTGCCAGGCGGACGAAGGCCGGCTGGGTCAGCGCCCCGCCGGTCAGGTCCAGCGCGGTCACGCAGCCCTCGCCGCCCAGCTCCAGATGCAGGCCGTCCTCGTCCGTCCAGCCGTTACAGGTCTCCCCCTTGCCCACCCGCAGCGCCGGGGAAAAGCCGGAGGCGCTCCCCGTCCGCAGGTAGAACACCCCGCCCGTGCGGATCAGAAGATGGGGGCCGCCGGGCACCAGGCAGACCTTTTCGGCCATGCCGGAGAGGCGGACCTCGGAAAAACTCCCGAAGGAGAGGGTCTCCCCGGCCATCGTGACCGGGAACACGAACACGCCCCCGTTGACAACGGCGGCGGCCAGCGCCCCCTGATCCGTGGTCACGCAGGAGACCGAGGTCACCCCGCCGGCCACTTTTTGCAGGGTCTCCGCCCCCGTGAGCAGGTTCAGCAGCCCCCCGTACAGCTCCCGCCCGGTCAGCCGGAAAAACAGAGTGTGCGAGGTCTGCCCCGAAAAGATCTCGCAGGCCGCGAAGTCATCCGGCCTTGGCAGGGTGCGGGCGGGCGTGGTGATGGTCTGCCCGCTCTCGGACTGGTTGACGAGGTCCAGTCCCCCCTTGCGCTCCAGCAGGAAGATCTCCCCGTAGCGGCTGCCGAAGGCGGCATAGTGGGCCTCGGCCTTTTCCTCGCGCACCCCCGTCCCCGTCAGGGTCAGCTCGGCCCGCTCCAGGTAGCAGCTTCCCGCCTCCGCCAGCAGGTCGGCGGTCAGGGTGTGCCGCCCGGACAGGGCCCCGAAGGCCGCGCTCACCGACCAGACCTCGCTCCCGGTCGCCAGCGTCCGCTCGAAGCGGGCGATCTCCGTGCCGTCCCAGGCCAGGCGGAGGGCGGCCGTCTTGCCCGCCCCGGCCTCCCCGCCCAGAACGGTCAGGGCGGCCCGGAACTCCACGCTGCCCCCGGCCTCGCCCTGCACGGGCAGGGTGATCAGGTTGTGCTCGGTCACCGAGCGCAGCACCTCCTCGTTCAGGGTCAGCCCCAGGGCCAGCCCCCTTCTGTTCTCCAGCGCCTCCACCCGGGCCAGCAGTTCCTCGGTCCGCAGCCAGGCCATTTTTCCGTAATCCGGCATGATGTTCTCCTCTTGACAAGTGCCTGAAAGCACGCCCACTCTCAATAAGCGAGAATATTGATTGCTTGTTCCTGCAAATTATGTTTGTCGATATGCGGCCTACGGCCGCTCGATATATGGCCTGACGGCCATTCGATATGCAAGGCTCCGGTGCCGGCGGCACCTGGCAACGCGCCCACTCTGAGCAAGTGTGGACATTGCTTGATGTTCCTGCAATGTATTTTAGCCGATATACAGGCTCAGCTTTGCTCGCCTTGCTCGATATGTGCCGCTTCGCGGCACGTTGTGGACGAACACCATATATGTACCGGATATGTACCGGGCTTTCAATCTCGTCGCGCCAACGCCGGGGGTGCCACAGGCACCTTTCCGTACGCCCACTCGGGACAAACGGAAAACCAGATCGCTTGTTCCTGCGATAGGTTTTTAAAAATCGTACATCTTTCGATCTGTTTTATCCAATACGAATGGCCGGGTTTGGGCCTCTCTGCTTTATCTTTGCTCCAATATGGTGGGACAAAACAGAGGGAAAAGACAATAAACTAGGCCATTCATATCGATTGCCCGCCTTGCGGGCAAATATCGTGTTCCCGAAGGGAACATATCGAGTTTGCCAAAGGCAAACATATCGACATAAAGACGGAGCGAAAGCCGTCAGGCAAACATATCGACATAAAGACGGAGCGAAAGCCGTCAGGCAAACATATCGACATAAAGACGGAGCGAAAACGGCAACCTTTTTACCCTTCATTTGTCACGGGCGTTATTGCCGTCTGGCCGGAACTAATCCCGAAGGGTACATATTGTAAGTTCGGGCTTGGACAGGCAGAGGTTGGGCGCTTCGGAGGAAATTTCCAGCGAAAAGCGGGTGCCCCGGAGGGAGAACCGCTTCTGCTCGGCCCCAGTCCCCGCAAAGGAGAGGGTCCGGCTCCCCCGCTCGCTCCGCACGGTGACCGTGCAGGGGCCGTCGGCGTTCAGGGTCAGAAGCTGGGCGACCTTCTGGGCGTCCGCCCGGTTGAGGTCGGAAAAGGGGGTCTCCCACCGCTTTTCCAGGGACTGGCCGAACCACTTGCCGCTTTTGTCCAGCATGGCCGCCTTGCCCTCGGCGCAGAGCAGCGCCATGTTCCGGCTCTCGGCCGAGAGGGCGGCCACAAAATCGACCGGCATCTTGCAGACGGTCTGCTCCCGGCCCGCGATCAGCAGGGCGTTGTTGCCGGCGCCGCTCTCCCCGAAGTCCGCCCGGCAGCACAGCAGATAGTTTCCCTCCGCGAAGGCCGCCGAAGGGCTCCCCTCCCTGGGCAGGATCAGCCTGTCCCACTGGGGGCAGAGCCGGACGGTGTCGTAGCCGTCGAAGCTGTACAGCCCCTGCTCGGTCAGAAAGTTGATCCGGTCCCCGCACACGCAGACGGTGTCGGGGAGGATGCGCCCGGCCGAGACGAAGAGGCGGGAGAGCCGGAAGGCCGTCTGGTCGGCGTAGGCGGTCAGCCGGGAGATGCCGTAGGAGCGGAACAGGTAGACCGAATCCAGAAAGCTGACCGCCTTCAGAAAGCCCCCGCCCTCGTCCACGTTCTCGATAAAGCCGGCCTCGTCTAATGAGACGTTCCAGTTGGTGACGTTCAGATCGTCCGAAAACCAGACCGCGGTGTTTTCGCCGGCGGCGGTGGCGAACAGCCGCTCGTAGTGTACGCACAGCGAGGACACCCTGGGGGCGTCGGTCAGCTGGTAGGGGTCGTTTACCCCGTCCCACACCGTCATGGCGTCGGTCTCGGTGGCCAGGATGATCACGTCCTCCCCGTTCAGGCGGTAGCCCACCCCGAAGGGCCGGGAGGAAAAGGTCATGTCCACCAGATAGGGCGCCCCCGCCTGACAGAGGTCGGAGGCGTAGATCTTGTGGGAGGCGGTGTAAAAGAGGAGCTTGTCGTCGGGGCAGTCCTCCTCGTGGTCGTAGCGCCGGAAGTAGTAGACCCCCTCCACGCTCTCCCCGGCGATCGCAAAGCTCTTGTCGGCGATGCCGATCCCGGCGGACAGCGCGCTGACGCCGGGATCCCCCCGCAGGGCGCCGTCCCCGGAGGCAAAGTTGAACCCCGCCCGGGCATAGCGCTGGGGCAGCAGGTTTTCCTCCCGCTGCCCCGACACCCCTCCCGAAAAATCCGAGAAGATCTGCACGGTGCGGCGGACCGAGGGAATTTTCATGTGGTTCCCCTCCTGTGATCGTTTTTGATGGGCTCAAGGGCCGGGGCGACGGCCCGCGTTTTTTGGCCTTTTCAAGGGAAAACACCGGCTCTTCCGGAACTTTTCCCCTTTCAATGAATCATCGCCCGACGGCCCATGTTTTTCGGGGCCTCTTTCAGGGAGCGGCGGTCCGGCTCTTCCGGAACTTTTGCCCTTTTCAATGAATCATCGCCCGACGGCCCATGTTTTTGGGTGTGTAAGGGCAAAGACTCCCCCCCCTGCTGAGAGCGACCTCCGGCAAAAGGCCTCAGCTGACGGCGAAGGCCCGCCGGGGCAGACGCGCCCTGCGGCCCGCGGCCGAGAGGCGGCTTAGAAACTCCTCCTCCCAGGCCGCGGCCTCCGAGAACCGTCCGGAGATCAGGCAGTACTCGGCCGCCGCGCCCATACCCAGAAGTTCGGCGTGCACCCGGCCCTCGTCGAAGGCCAGACTGCCGTTCAGGGCGGCGTCGTCGGGCAGGAAGGCATAGCGCACCCGGAAGGTCCCCGGCCCCTTGAGGCGCACCCCGTAGGGCAGCCGCGTGAAAGCGACCGGCCTCCCCTGATGGTCCCGCACGCCGATCACCTCGAGGGCCCGCTTGGAGAGCTGCCCCAGCTCCAGCTCCTGCCCCTCGATCGTCACGGTCTCCTCGGCCCGGGGCGGCGAGGTCTTCAGGGCGGTCTGCTGGGCGGCCAGGTTGACGCACTTTAGCAGCAGGTCGCGGTCGGCGGCGTCCTCCCCGCCCAGTTCCCCCGCGGGGTTTTCGGCCACCGCGCTCAGGCCCAGAAGGCCGGCGGCCAGCTTGATACATTGATTCATCTGAATTTTCATGATCTCGGCCCCGAAGGGCCCCTCCTTCTTTTTAGGTCGAACTGTTTCCCTGGCGGGAAACTCGATATGGGCGGCAGCGCCGCCGGGGTGCCTGAAGGCACATCCTGTACGCCCGTGACAAAATGAAGGGTAAAAAAAGTTGCCGTTCTCGCCCAATCTTTCAGACGATATGTTTCCCTGACGGGAAACTTGATATGTTTGCCAAAGGCAAACTCGATATTTGCCCGCTTTGCGGGCAATCGATATGAATGGCCTTGTTCCTTGTTTTTCCCCTCTGTTTTGTCCCTCCATATATGGAGTAAAGATCAAGGCAGAGGCCCCGAACCCGGCCATTCGTATTGGATAAAACAGATCGAAAACTATGGATTTTATAACCGTACTGCTTTCAATGTGTTTCTGTCCAATACGTGCCACGTTGTGGCACATATCGAGCGGCACGATAGGGCCGCATATCGAATGGCCGTCAGGCCATATATCAAGTGCCGCTCCGCGGCACATATCGACTAAAATTTATCGCAGGAATTATCAATCAATTTTCTCGGTCAGCCAAGAGTGGCGTACAGGTTGTGCCTCACCACCCCTAAAAGAGTTCGGCAAACAGTTGGTCGGCCCGCTCCACCCGGGTGCGGCGCAGATAGCGCTCGGCGCGGGCGTCCAGGGCGGAAAAGGGCAGCACGGCGGTCCGCCGCTTCCCCTCGTCATCCAGAAAGACCTCGTACCGCTGCCGCCGCGGGTCATAAAACAGCCGATAGTCCGGGTCGATCTCCCGGATGCGGTCGGCGATGTCCAGCGCGTCCGAGCGGATGCGGATCAGATGCCGCTGCATATCCTCCTCCCCGACCGGTTTTCAGGGAAAGGCGAAATGCCGCCCTCTCCTGCCGGTCCGTTTTTTCGGAAGGCGGGGCCGGAAGGTCCGGCCCCTGCCTCCCCGGGCTCAGGCCTCGGTGATGTTGGTAAAGACGCCCTGGCCGTAGATCTTGTCGCACATCAGGTCGGCGTACTTGACCAGCGTGGCGGTGTAGACCGGCTTGTTTTCCATCTGCCGGAGCACCCGCCCGTTCTCGCCCTCCAGCCACTTCCAGTCGCACAGCTGGTGGAGCTTGAAGTCGTCGGTGTTCAGCATGTAAAGGTGCTTGGCCGGGCAGAACTTGTCGGCCACCAGCGGGATGCCGCTGAAGGAAATGGCCTTGTAGCCGCCCTCCAGGTTGACCACGTCCACGTTGCGGGTGTTGGTCAGCAGGTAGTTCTGGTAGGCCCGCCGCACCCCGGCCGAGCAGACGATCATGTTGACCCGGCTGCCGGCGTCCATCTCCAGACTGTCCGCCATCTTCTGGAGGACGGCGTCCGAAATGGTGGTCGAGGTGGCGGTCTTGTGGGCGACCAGCCAGCTGTAGCTGCTCTTGCTCAGCCCGTAGATGGTGCCCGAGGTGGCGAAAATGGCCCCAAGGCCGGTCAGCTCGTTGTTGAAGGAGCCCTGCACGGTCAGAAAGTGGGTGGTGTCCGCCCCGGTGGGGGTGCGGTCCAGCTTGAGTTCGTTGTTGGCCCGGTCCACCGCCAGCACCCGAAA
>CALVJY010000009.1 GCA_944332455.1 uncultured Clostridia bacterium | reverse complement strand
CACAGAAGTTAAGCTCTTCTACGCCGAAGGTACTTGGCTGGCAACGGCCCGGAAGACTAGGTAGTCGCCGCATACCAGAACAAAAAGAGTTCCGAACGTCGGGACTCTTTTTCTGTTGTCAAAAACCGCCTAACGGTGCGGCAGTCCGGGAAAGCGCCGATTTGGGTTGACAAGGGAAGGGGGAAAGGGCTATAATAGGGACAACGGAAACGGGATCATAAAGGGAAAGGCGACACTTGAGATGCCGCCCCGTTTTCGGGTAAAAACGATCATTTGGGAGGTCAGGATGACCGAAGAACAAAAGCTTTTGGCCGGGAAGATGTACGATCCCGGCGACGCCCTGCTGACCGAGCAACGGGCCAAAGCCCACCGGCTCTGCAAACAGTACAGCCTGCTGTCCGAGGAGGACGTCGAGGCCCGCAGCCGCATCATCGAGGAACTTTTTCCCCACCGGCAGAAGAATTTTTACATGGTGGGCCCCATATTCTTTGATTACGGCACGCACACGACCTTCGGCGAGAACTTTTACGCCAACGTCAATCTGGTCATTCTGGATGACGGCCCGGTCATCCTGGGCGACAACGTCATGCTGGGGCCCAACAATTCCCTGCTGACCGCCATCCACCCCATGCTGTACGAGGAGCGCAATCCCATCGTGCGGGAGGACGGCTCGATGTACGGCCTGGAATACGCCAGGCCCATCCGCATCGGCGACAACTGCTGGCTGGCCTCCAACGTCACGGTGCTGGGCGGCGTGACCATCGGCAGCGGCTGCGTCATCGGCGCGGGCAGCGTGGTGACCAAGGATATTCCCGACAACTGCTTTGCGGCCGGCAATCCCTGCCGGGTCATCCGCAAGATCACCCCGGCCGATTCCGTGCGCCTGAAAAAGGAACTCTGGTGACGGCTTGCCCTCGGGGCTGACAGCGTTTCGCAGTATCATCATACCCCGATGGGGATTGGCGGTTCCGGCCGGAGACATCATCCAAGCAAATGGTAGCGTAGGGCGTTCCAAAAGCGCGTCGAGCCGAATTTTTCCGTGAAAAAAAAGCCCTCTGAAGGAGGCATTTGTTTGCCGAACAGCCGCATTTGATTAAAAGGCGCCGGGCTTTTTGCGGCGACCTGCCGTTTGGAGGGGCGTAAAAACGGTAAATAATTTCTGTTTTTTACGGGAGAGAAGGAAAGGAAGGGCTGCCGGCGGGGCATACTACACAAGATCGGCTGATTGGGAGAGCGAAGGGAGCCCACGTCAGGGCAAAACGCTAGGCGCGGCTTCGCAGCGCAAGGAGGCTGCCGCCTGTCGGCGAAAAAGCTCCAAAGCGTGCCGCCGGCCCAGGACAGCGAAAACGAAGGCCCGGCCCGGGAGGTAAACCATGCAGGGGATCAACTTTACGCGCATCATCTTCAGGTCCATAGACAAGCTGCTCGACCTGCCCCAGAACCCCGCAAGTCTGGAGAAAAAGCTGGGGGACGTCCGCTGCGAACAGAACATCGTCTATTCGGAAAAATATCCCGACATGGCGCTGGATCTGTACTACCTGCCCCGAGAGAGCGGGAAGTATCCCGTCATCTTCGAGATCCACGGCGGGGGCTTTTCCGCAGGGGACAAGAAGTACCGCCGCTGCCTGAGCCGATACTATGCCAAGCACACCGGCGCGATGGTGGTGACGCCCAACTACGGCGTGGGGGCGGAAAATCCCTGCCCCCTGCCCATGCAGCAGCTGGTCGCCGCCGCCAATTGGGCGGCCGACAACGCCGACAAGTACGGAATGGACCTGTCCCGGTTCGTGGTCACGGGGGACAGCGCCGGCGCCTACTATGCCTGCTTTCTGGCGGCGCTGCAGGACAGCGAATACCTGCAGGACCTTTACGAGAGCAAGCTGAAGCCGACCGTCACGGCCGCGGTGCTGAACTGCGGCGTGTACAACATGAGAAAGAAGCTGGCGGACGACAATCGGCTGATCGTGCGCGGGATCTGCCGGGAACTCACCGGCATGTCCTTAGAGGACGCGGTCAAGAGCCCCTACTTCAAGGGGCTGAGCCTGACTTCTCACGTCACGGAAAAATTCCCCGAGACCCTGCTCATCTATTCCGAAAACGATATCTTCTGTCAGGGGCAGGGGGAGTCGCTGCTGCGCAAGCTGCGCCGGCTGCGCGTTCCCGTGCGGTCGATCTGCGCCAAATCGCTCCTCGACAACCACACCTACAGCCTGATCTGGGTGACCGCCAAGGCCCGCCAGACCAACGACAAGATCATCGAATTTCTCAACGGACACTTCGCCCCTTCCCCCGCCAAAGATCCCGAGCCGCCGGCCTGAAAGCCGGCGTTTTTTTTCGCGCTCCTCTCTGCGAAAGGGAGGAAGAACGCAGGAGAGAAGAAACGCCCTGCCCTTGACGCCGCGGAAGAGGCCGCCTTGAACGCGGGCACAGGATCATTCGGCGGGAAGAGGGCCCGTAAAAGAGATCTTTGTCTAGAGAAATTGACAAAGGGGGGCTTTTTGTGTTATACTAACAGCAAATCATAAAAAAGGAGTTGATCATCATGTCTGCAATCGATCGCATTGCCGCCTCATCGCACACGAAAAATACAAACAGGAGATATGATGATCATCAAGGGAAAACGAAATTCCGCATACGTCTTTGCGGATAAAATCGGCAGTTCAACCAAGACGCAGATCGCCTCCATCCTGCGGGAGGAGGCCTATGCCGACAGCCGTATCCGCTTTATGTCGGACGTTCATTCCGGCCGGACGGCGCCCGTCGGCACGACGTTGACCCTTTCAGGGCGGGTTCATCCCGCGCTGGTGGGGGTGGACATCGGCTGCGGGATGGAGGTCGTCTTTCTGGAAGAGCGGGAAGCCGATCTGAAAAAGCTGGATGACTTCATCCACGCGCACATCCCCTGCGGGGCTAAGGTACACGAGACCCCGCGTTTCGGGGTTGACCTCGACGCACTCCGCTGCAGAGACCGGGTCGATCGGGCCCGGGCGCTGCGCAGCATCGGCACGCTGGGCGGAGGCAATCATTTCATCGAACTGGATCGCTGCCAGAACGGGAAACTGCTTCTGGTCATCCATTCGGGCTCCCGTCAGCTCGGGAGCGACGTCGCCTCCCACTATCTGGAGCAGGCCCGCCGCGATCAGTGCAAAAAATTAAAGCGCCGGGCCGCGCGCTCCGAGGAGGAGGTCCGCTGCCGGTCGGCGGAGCGAGAGATCCGGAACCGGAAGCCTGTCCGCAAAGAGGAGGCTGTGCTGGAGGGGGATCTTTTCCGGGCCTATCTGCATGACATGGGAATCGTGACGGCCTTTGCCGACCTGAACCGCAGGTCCATGGCCGGCCTGATCTGCGAGGCCATGGGTTTCACGGTCCGGGACCGCTTTTCCTGCGTCCACAATTACGTGGATGTCCGGCATGGGATCCTGCGCAAGGGCGCCATTTCGGCCCGCCAGGGCGAACGGGTGATCGTTCCGCTGAACATGCGGGACGGTGCCGTCCTCGGCCGGGGGCTGGGGAACCCCGAATGGAACTTTTCCGCTCCGCACGGGGCCGGCAGAGCCTGCACCCGCACCGAGGCCAGACACGCCTTTACGGTCGAGGCCTTCCGGCGGGAGATGGCGGGGATCTTTACCACGACGGCAGGGGAGGGCTCGCTGGACGAATGTCCCATGGCCTACAAGCCCCCCGAGCGCATCCTCAAATACTTGCCGGAGACCGTTGAGATCGAACAGATCGTCCGGCCGGTCTACAACTTCAAGTCCTGCTGAAAGGGGCAAAAGGAGGCGTCCGGATCCTGCGGACGCCTCCTGATTTTTCTATCACGATTTTTGCTCTTAAATGTTTTGAATTTCGGCGAGTACTTCGTGTTAAATTCCTTCTTCTTGGCATAAAAATATGCACCCCCAAATTTCTCGACTTTGGGGGTGCATATCATCTTTTTGACGGTTTTTTCTGGTTTTCCGGAGGCAAGAGGGTTTACACGTTGCCCTCGCGCTTGTTCTTGACCATGACGTCGTGGTAGCCGCCCTCCACGATGGAGGTGGCCGAGACCAGGGTGATCTTGGCCTTTTCGTGAAGTTCGCCGATGGTCAGCACCCCGCAGTTGCACATGGTGGAGCGGACCTTGCTCAGCGTGCGGTAGACGTTGTCCTTCAGGTAGCCGGCGTAGGGGACATAGGCGTCCACGCCCTCCTCGAAGGAGAGCTTGCCGTCCCCGCCCAGGTCGTAGCGCTGCCAGTTGCGGGCCCGGTTGGAGCCCTCGCCCCAGTATTCCTTGACGGTGGTGCCGTTGATGATGATCTTGTTGGTGGGGCTCTCCTCGAAGCGGGAGAAGTACCGCCCCAGCATCAGAAAGTCGGCGCCCATGGCCAGGGCCAGGGTGACGTGATAGTCATGCACGATGCCGCCGTCCGAGCAGATGGGGACGTAGACGCCGGTCTTTTTGAAGTACTCGTTGCGGGCCTCGGTGACCTCGATCAGGGCGGTGGCCTGTCCGCGGCCGATGCCCTTCTGCTCCCGGGTGATGCAGATGGAGCCGCCCCCGATGCCCACTTTGACGAAGTCCGCGCCGGCCTCGGCCAGGAACAAAAATCCGTCCCGGTCCACCACGTTGCCGGCGCCCACTTTGACCGAATCGCCGTATTTTTTGCGGATCCACTCCAGGGTCATCTTCTGCCACTCGGAATAGCCCTCGGAGGAGTCGATGCACAGCACGTCCGCGCCGGCCTCGATGAGGGCGGGGACCCGTTCGGCATAGTCCCGGGAATTGATGCCCGCGCCCACCACGTACCGCTTTTTGTCGTCCAGCAGCTCGTTGGGGTTCTCCTTGTGGGAGTCGTAGTCCTTGCGGAAGACCATGTAGCACAGATGCCCCTTTTTGTCGATGAGGGGCAGGGAATTCAGCTTGTGGTCCCAGATGATGTCGTTGGCTTCTTTCAGGGAGGTGCTCTCGTCCGCATAGACCAGCCGCTCGAAGGGGGTCATGAATTCCTTGACCTTGGTTTCGGGGGACATGCGGGAGACCCGGTAATCCCGGCTGGAGACAATGCCCAGCAGCTTGCCGTGGGGCTGGCCGTCGTCGGTAATGGCCACGGTGGAGTGGCCGGTCCGGGCCTTTAGGTCCAGTACGTCGGCCAGGGTGTGCTCGGGGGTCAGGTTGGAGTCCGAGGTGACAAAGCCGGCCTTGTAGCTTTTGACCCGGGCCACCATGGCGGCCTCGTCCTCGATGGACTGGGAACCGTAGATGAAGGAGATGCCCCCCTCCTTGGCCAGGGCGATGGCCATTTTGTCGTCCGAGACCGACTGCATGATGGCCGAGACCAGGGGGATGTTGGCGACGATGGAGGAAGTTTCCCCCTTTTTGAATTTGACGATGGGGGTCTTCAGGCTGGTGTTGGCCGGAATACAGTCCTTGGAGGTGTAGCCCGGCACCAGCAGGTACTCGCCGAAGGTGTGGGAAGGTTCCTTGTAATAATAGGCCATAGCGGACTCCTGAAAGGGAATATATTTCCGTCTATTCTAACAAAAATCCGTCCGTTTGTCAAACAAATGGGTCGGCGGGGCAAAATATTCTCCCGCCGGCCGCAGAACAGTTGCGAACGGGCATTTTTTTTGCTACAATAGGAAGGAGAAAACACCGGGCAGGGCCCGGGAGAGGGAGGAAGAGAGATGGACTTAAAGGCTCTGGCGGATTCGGTGCGGGACTGTCCCTGCGGACAGACGCACGAAATGGGGATCCGCATGCTGAAGGTCGGCTCCGGGCTGACCGATCAGACGGGAGAACTGCTTAAAGAAGCCGGCTTTTCGGGCAGGCTTTTGGTGGTGGGAGATCAGAATACCATGAGGGCCTCCTTCGGGCTGGAGGCCGCCCTTTCGGGATTCGAGACCCGGTACGAGATCTATCCCGACCTTCGGGTGGCCACCCGGACCGAGGCCGAGCGCATCGCCGCCCTGGCGGAGGAGGCGGACGGTCTGCTGTCGGTGGGGACGGGATCGCTGAACGACGTCTGCCGGATGGCCGCCGCCTGGAAGAAAAAGCCCCTGGCTCTCTTTGCCACCGCCCCCTCCATGGACGGTTTCGCCTCCTACTCGGCGCCGATCACGGACGGCTCTTTCAAGACCACCCTGCCCGCCAAGCAGCCCGAGGTCATCCTGGCCGACACCAAAGTGCTGGCCGCCGCGCCGGAGGTCCTGAAAGGGGCGGGATTTGGAGACATGGCCGCCAAATTTCTGGCCCTTGCCGACTGGAAGATCTCCCATCTTCTGACCGGGGAGTCCTTCTGCGCCCGCACGGCCGCCCTCACCGAGGAGGCCCTGCGGCGGATCTGCAGGCTGGCCGACCGGGTAACCGCCCGGGACGAGGAGACCGCCGGCGAGATCATGGAGGCCCTGGTGCTGACCGGCGTGGCCATGGGCTTTACCAAGTCTCCCCGTCCGGCCTCGGGGGCCGAGCATATGCTCTCCCACTTCTGGGAGCTCAAAAAGCTGGAAAAAGGGGAGCTTTCGGACTTCCACGGCCGCAAGGTGGGGGTGGCCACCCTGCTGATCACCCGGGTCTATGAACAGCTGCGCGGCCTGGAAAAGATCAGGGCCCAAAAAGAGGAGATCGACTGGGCGGGCCTGCGGGCGGCCTGCGGCAGTTTTGCCGACGAGGTGGAGGCCCTCAACCGCCCCGCCATCACCGAGCAGGTCGCGCCCGAGGCCTTGGAAAAGGCCTGGCCGGAGGTGCGGAAGATTTTAGATGAGCTGCCCTCGGCCGGGGAGCTAGAGGCTCTGATGAGGCGTGCGGGCTGCGCGGTGACCTCGGCCGAGATCGGGGTCTCGCCCGAACTCGAGGCGCTGGGCATGGCCTGGCATCCCTACATCCGCCGCCGCATGACCCTGATGCGCCTGCGGCCCATGCTGGAGGCCTAGTCCGCCAAAAGGGGCGAGGAAAGGCAGTCCGGATTTGCAGACGGGCATTTATGAAGAAAAGCCTTTTGCCCGTGAGAAAGATTGAGGCCTTTTTGTACACAAATCGAACAGGGAAAACTCAGGAGCCTTCGAAAGGGCGCAGGGGCCGTTCGGCAGGGCGGTTTGGAGATAAAAATATGAAACTGGTGGAATGCGTCCCCAACTTCAGCGAGGGAAGGGACCTGAAAAAAGTGGAACAGATCGCCGACTGTTTCCGCGGCAAAAAGGGGGTCAAGCTGCTCGACTGGTCGGCCGACGCCGACCACAACCGCTCGGTGATCACCGCGGCGGGGGAGCCTGAGGCCCTGGCGGCGGCCGTCGTCGAGGCGGTGGGCCGGGCCAGAGAGCTCATTGATCTGCGCCGGCACAGCGGACAGCATCCCCGCATCGGGGCGGCCGACGTCATACCCTTCATCCCCCTGCGCGGCGTGACGGAGGCGGAAACGGTGGCCCTTTCGGAGCGGGTGGGACAGGAGATCGGGGACCGCTACGGCATCCCGGTCTACCTCTACGAGCAGTCGGCCCGGCATCCCGGGCGGCGGAATCTGGCCGACGTCCGCCGGGGCGGCTTCGAGGGGCTGGCCCGGAAGATGCAGGATCCGGCCTGGAAGCCCGACTTCGGCCCCGACCGTCCCCACCCAAGCTTCGGAGCGGTGGCGGTGGGCTGCCGCAAGCTCCTGTGCGCCTTCAACGTCAATCTGAACACAGACGATCTCGGCGTGGCCCGGGCCGTGGCCCGGAAGGTGCGGGAGCGGGACGGCGGCCTGCCCTTTTGCAAGGCCCTGGGGCTGGAGCTGAAGGAGCGGGGCCTGGTGCAGGTCTCCATGAATCTGACCGACTTTACCCAGACTTCGGTCTGGGCCGCCTTCGAGGCCGTCAAGGCCGAGGCCGCAAAGCTGGGGGTGACCGTGGCCGGGTCCGAGCTGATCGGCCTGTTCCCGGCGGCCGCCCTCTTGGACTGCGCCGCGCACTATCTGCAGATCGAAAACTACGCCCCCGACAGGGTGCTGGAAGCCAGACTGTTCGAGTAAAAGCGGTTTCCCTTTGGATGCCGGCCCTTTTGAAATGCGGAGCCGGCGGCGGAAGGGGCCCGAAGAACAGATCAGAAGCACGGAATCGGGATCTTTGAAGAACAGAATCGGGATCTTTTGAGGAGGAAACGATGAATATCAGACAGATGGGAAAACTGACCCGGCATTTTGACGCTTATTTCGGCCAGACCGACAGCCTGGTTTTGCATCCGACGGAAGATCCGGACCCTTTGCATATCGACGTGCTGCTGTATCCGCCCAACGCCAAGTACCCCTTCTGGAAGATGGCCACCATGGGGGCCAGCGATTTCAACATGCCGCCGGCGCCCCACACTCTGTCCCGGTACAACGAGTACATGATGTTCATGGACAAGTCCGAGGATTTCGAGGACCGGGAAACGGTAGGGTGGTATTACAACAAGCTGATGATGGTGGCCCACTATCCCGTCTTGGAGGGGATCCACGTCACCTACGGCCACAGCTTCGAGTGGGGACTGCAGGAGGAGGAAAAGGTCTTCGACTGCGAGACCGACGAGGACGAGATGATCGGCGCCTTTCTGGAACTGCCTGAGATCATCGAAGACCCCGGTATTTTACGCTGCAAACTGGGCATATTCAAAACTGTGGCCTGCCTGCAGGTGGTCCTGCTGAACCGCGCCGAGATCGACAGGCTGTTGGAGATCGGGCCGCAGCAGTTCAGCGAATTTCTCTGCCCCGAGCAGGGCCGGCCGCACTTTCTCTCCCAGCGGCACCGGAGCCCGCAGTTCTGAACGCCCGGAAAATTGATCGGCTTCGGCCGGTCTGCAATTTATTTTGATCTGAAAGGAGGGGCTTATGACCCTTTACGAATTGGAACAAGAGGACTTTGAACTCATCGAGGCCGCCCGCGCACAGCTGAAACAGTGCTATTGGGCCGATCACCACACCGTGGGCTGCGCCATCCGCTGCCGGGACGGCAGAATTTTTACCGGCGTCAATGTGGACGGCATCCACGGCTCCTGCGCCGAATTCGTCGCCATGGGCCGGGCCAAGGCCGAGGGCGCCGCGGACTTTCAGACCATCGTGGCCGTGCACGAGGACGCCCCCAACAAACTTTACGCCCCCTGCGGCAACTGCCGGCAGATGCTGGTCGAGTACGCGCCCGGCATTCGGGTCATTTTGAACGACGACAGCCTCCGTCCGGTCAAGGCAGCCATCGAGGACCTGCTGCCCTTTGCCTGGAAGACGGCCGAAAAGGACTGAAAGACGGGGAAAAGGGGCTGTGATCGCCCGTACGGAACAACCGAAAAGGCCTTTTTTTGAAAAAGGCTTGACGGGCCCCTCCCGGCCATGGTATAATAAAAAAATCAAGGCGCTCGCACAAAGAAGGCTTGACGGCTTGCCGGCAGCTTTTCTTCCTTTTGCCGAAATCTCCTTAAATGAAACCGTTATTTTTGCGTCGATTTCGGACAATCGGACGAAAAATCTGACCGCGCGATCCGCACGCGATCTTCATGCAGTGCCGCCCGCCGTCTCCCGAGATCAGGGGGACAGAGGAGGAAAATCATGGGACCGTCCTTGCAGAAAAAGACGCTGCCGCAGCGGTACCTGACCGCCCGGATCGTACTCATGGTGATGATCGTCCTGTCGTTCATCAACCTCATTCTCATCATCATCGGATCCGGGCTGCAGTTCACGGTTTCGGCCAGCTTTCCCTTTTTTGCCGTCATGGGCGGCGCGATCCTGGACGCCAATTCCTATCTGAACACGCAACTCGGTTTTATTCTCGGCTGTGTGGCCTCCGTGATCTGGATCGGCCTCTTTGTGCTGTGCTTTGTCTTTTCCAAAAAGAAGCTGGGCTTCATGATCGCGGCGGCCGCTCTGTTTGCGGCGGACTGCCTGTTCATGATCCCCAACTTTGTCTTCTATGTCTGGATCTTTGACGGCGAAGTGACCTCCAGCGTCATCGAGGTGCTCTTCCACATCTGGATCCTCTGGAGCCTGATCGCCGGGTGTCTGGCCGGGCGGAAGCTGAAGAAAAAGTACGGCACACTGACCCCCGATCCCGCCCGAGTGCTGCAGGAGGAGGCCGATATCGGCCCTTATGGCGGCGCGCAGGCGGCCCGGCCCTACTACGGCTCCTACGACCCTTCCGGCTCTCAGCCTCCCGCACAGCCCTACGGTCAGAATCCGCAGACGGGCACTTACGGGACCTCCGGCGGGCAGGATACGGCCGCGCAGCCCCAGGGACAGCCGGAAGGCCCGGTCGATTTGGACGAAGCCCCCAAGGACCCTGCCGGGGAAGATCAGCCGCCGGCTCAGAACGGCTAGGCCAAGCGAAAAGGCCCGCGCCGCAAAAAGTTCCAGGCTGCCGGGGCAGACAACATTTTTAAGCGACAGTAGTGAAAACCCGCAAGAAATGCCGGCTCCAAGCGGCTCGTGCCGCGAGAAGGGGCGCAAGCTGCCGGGGCGCGGACAACAGTTGCAAGACGCCGCGGGGAAAGCCCAAAAGGCGATGAAAGATCACAAAAGCAAGATCCCGACCATGTCAAGGATGACCGGGATCTTTTTCTTTGTGACCGGAAATTTTGCGCCGCTGCGCAGGGGGGGCGGCGTTTCGGATCATTCAGATCTTAACAGGGCCACCGAGTCCCGCTCGTGGATGGAACAGTCCAAAGTCGAAGAATCCGGGTGTTAGGATAGGGTTGGCCCGGGAGAGGGGAAGCGAGGGCCTTTAAAAAAGTATACTTTAATATAAGCCGGAAGGGTGGAAAGATCCGAAGATCTCACCCTGTTTTTTTGCCTTGTTTCATGGAAACAGGGCCTTTTTTTGTCTTCCGGACTTCTTCCATAAAAGTATACCTTTTGAGAAAAGAGCCGTAACGCCCCTGCAAACCGCTCGCCGCGTAAGGCATGCCGAGCTTGAAAAGGCCGGCCGATCCGGCGGGAAAGAGAAAAGCCGGTACATTTTTTCCGGGGAAATCATGAACACTAAAGTCAGCGGCCCTGCCGGCTGAAAGTCCGGCCGGAAAGACCGGAAAAGTCTCAGGCGAAGGTTTGGAAAACCGGCGCCGAAAGCAAGGCCGGAGGCGGGCCGGGACAAAACTTGAAAGATCAGGCTCTGAAAGATCGGGCCGAAAACCCAAAAAATTTTACGGAGGAAAGGTGAGATGAAAAGACGGATGGCTCTGTGCTGCGCGCTGCTCCTTTGCCTGAGCGCCCTGTTCGGGTGCGGCGGGGAGGCGGTCAAGGGAAACGCCGGGCAGAAAAATCTGGCCCAGGTGGACGAGATGCCCGCCATGGCGTCCAACTACAAACTGATCGACTACGCCGCCCTGGCGCGGGAGGTCGACCGGGTGCTCTACGACTTTGCCCGCTATGCCGAAAACCCGCCCTACGACGCGGAGACCCTGACGCCCATCGGCTGGTGGGACGACAACGCCGCCTACGGCAGGGCCTTCGGCTTCCCGGCCTACATCGGGGCCTCCAACGCGGCCTCGCGGTCGGGGCAGGAGGGCATCACCGTGCTGGGCTCGCTGGTGGCCTCCACCTATGCCGGCATCGACAAGAGCGCCCAGGAGTTCACGGACGAGGACAACCAGAAGGTGGTGCACAACTTCGTGGCCATGGCCAAGCAGTTCTACAACGACGAGGTGGGCTTTGTGCTGGATCACGGCAATTCGCCCACCGGCGAGACCTTCTGGTACGAGATCTATCCCCAGATCCTGTTTGCCAAGCTGTACACTCTGTACCCAGACGAGACCTGGATGGAGGAGATCATTCTGACCGGGGCCGAAAACTGGCACCGGGTGCTCCCCAACTTCAAGACCAACGGGGAATGGGATTTCGCCTTCAAGTCCTACGACTTCCGCAGCGACATGCCGGTGTACGGTTCGGATTGGAACGAGCCGCCCAACGGGGGGCTGAGTTATCTGTTTTACAACGCCTATCTGCTGACCGGGGAGAAAAAATTCCTGGACGACTGCAAGATCGTGCTGGATTACCTGGAGCAGTGGAACAAAAACCCCTATTATGAAATTTTGCAGGACTACGCCTGCTGCGTGGCGGCGGTACTGAACGCCTTCCACGGCACCGACTACGACATCCAGAAGTTCGCCAACGTCTCCTTCGAGGGGAGCGGGGACTTCCGCAACAGCGCCCAGGTGGTCAACGCCAAATGGGGGAACTACGACGCCTACGGGCTGATGGCCTTTTCCTACAGCGACACCTCGGGGGCGGGCTACGCCTTTGCCATGAACACCTTCCACATGGCCTCCACGCTGGCCCCCATGCTGGCCTATGACGCCCGCTTTGCCGACGACGTGGGCAAGTGGTTCTACCACATGACCAACTCCGCCCGCATCTTCTACGGCAGCGAGGTGCCCCTTGAAAATCAGAGCTGCCCCGAGGCCACCGCCGGCGACCCCAACAAGTCCATCGCCTACGAGGGGGTCAAGACCACCGTGGACGGCAAGACGCCCTACGCCATGGGGGACCAGTCCAACCTGGGCTGGGGCGGGGCCACCGACTACGGCATCTACGGCGGGGTGCACGTGGGGATCCTGGGGGCCATCGTCTCCCCGACCGACGTGGAGCAGATCATCCGGGTGGACCTGAACAAGACCGACACCCTGGGCCTGTCGCCCTTCCAGAAATATCTCTACTACAATCCTTACCCCAACGCCCGGGAGGTCACCCTCGAGCTGACCCGGCCCGCCACCCTGTACAACACGGTGACCGGCGAGGTGGTGGGGGAAAACCTCTCCGGCAGCCAGAAGATCTCTCTCCCGGCCGAGGGAGCGGCGGTCATCGCTCTGCTGCCCGCCGACGCCTCGGTCACCGCGGAGAACGGCCGGGTGAGCGCGGACGGACAGTTCCTGGCCCTGCAAAAGCCCGCCGTGGACATCTTAAGCCCTGCAGAGCCCAAGCAGACCCTGACCTCCAAGTCGGTCCTGGAGCTGGAGGCCGAGGGCCTGCCGGACGACGCGCTGACCTACATGGCGGTGCGGATCGGCGATGAGCTGATCTACGAGGGCGATCCCCTGACCTCGCTGGCGCTGGACGACATCCCGTCCATGCGGGCGGGCGTCTACAACCTGCAGGTCAGGGTGCGGACGGCCTCCGGCCTGACCGACACCGCCTCCATCCGGGTGCGGGTGCTGTAAGGAGAGAGCCATGAAAAAGAGATGGACGGCCCTGATTTTGGGCGGACTGCTGCTGCTTTCGGGCTGCGGAGGGGGAAAGATGACGATTTCAGACTTTGAGGGCGCTTCGGCCAAGGTGAGCAAGAACATCAATCAGATCGACAAAATGCCCGACCGGCCGGACAGCTACGTCTACACCGACTACCGGAAAATCGCCCGCGATCTGGACGCGGTGCTGTTCGACTTTGCCAAAGATCCCGATTTCGCGGAGACCGACTGGGTTTCGGAAAACCCCACTTATGCCCCGGTGGGCTACTGGATCCCCGAGGTCAAAAACAAGTACTACGAGGGCAGGGCCTTCGGCGTGCCGTCGTATCTGGGGCACGTGGACGACAGCGGCAACGGTACCATCGGCATCAACGGCGGCGGCTCTCCCGAGGGGGTGACCACGCTGGCGGCGGTGTACGGCGCCATGCTGTCCGGCATCGACAAGACCGCCCAGACCTTCACGGGGGCGGACGGGACAGTTTACACCTACGACTTCGTGGACATGCTCAAGAGCTTTTACAGCAGCGAGGGCTTCATCCTCAACCGCATGAACGGCACCACGGGGGCGAGCTTCTGGTACGAGCTCTATCCGCAGATCCTCTACGCCCGCATCCACAACCTGGCCGGGCTGACCGACGCCGACGCCAGGGCCATCATCCTGGAGGGGGCGGACAAGTGGGCGGAGGCCCTGGACTACTTCTACGACGACGGGCTGGGCAGATTCGCCTGGACTTCCTTTGACTTCTTCTCCATGCGGCCCACCCTTTCGCGGTGGGTGGAGCCGCCCAATCCCGGCGCGGCCTTCATTCTGCTGAACGCCTTCAACCTGACCGGGAAGCAAGGCTACCTGGACGCCGCCCGCGAGTACGTGGACTACTGCGAGCAGGAGATGAAGAATCAGAACTACGAGATCCTCATCGACTACCTCGGGTACTGCGCGGCCTACATGAACTTTGCCCACGGCACCCGCTACAACGTGCAGAAGTTCGTCAACAACATCTTCGACTCCGAGGACGACTACCGCCCCAGCGGGGTGGTCAACGGCAAGTGGGGGGACTACGACGCCTACGGGCTGATGGCCTATGACAATTGGGGGAACAATTACGAATCGGCCTACGCCTTCGCCATGAACACCTTCCACATCGGCTCCACCCTGGCCCCGCTGCTCCGCTACGACGCCCGCTTTGCCGACGATGTGGGCAAGTGGTTCCTGCACGCCGTCAACAGCGCCAGACTGTTCTACAACTTTACCCTGCCGGCCGACCAGCAGTCGCAGTACGGCGTGTCGGCGGCCGCCGATCCCAACGGGGCCCTGGCCTACGAGGGGGTGCGCCGGAACTACGCCGGCAAGAGCCCCTACGCCATGGGAGATCCCACCGTCTACGGCTGGGGAAAGACCGACTTCGGCATCTACGGCTCCGCCCACGCCGGCATCTTCGGCGGGCTGGTGCGGCAGACCGAGATCGAACAGATCCTCCGGATCGATCTGACCCGGGCCGACGACTTCGGCGCCGCCGGAGATTTCCAGCACTACCTCTACTACAATCCCTACGGGGAGGAAAAGACGCTGACGGTGGATTTCGGCCGGGACGTCTGCCTCTTCGACACCGTGACGAACCGGGTGCTGGTGCCCCGGACGGAGGGGGCGGCCGAGATCGTCCTGCCCGCTTCGGGAAGCGTCATCCTGGCCGTGCTGCCCGCCGACGGCGAGCGGACGGAGGAAGGGGGGATGCTCTTTGTGGACGGGATCCCGCTGGTCCGCACCGACCGGTGCGCGGTCAACATCGAAAACCTGACCGTGCCCAAGACCGTGGTGCCCGCGGACAGCCCCACCCGGGTGGAGTTCTCCTTCGACCTGCAGGAGGGCGACCCCGTGACCGGCATGACCCTCTCCTTCAACGGCAAAACGCTGTACGAGGGAGAAAGGTTGGACGTCTTTGAGTTCCAGCCTCCCGCGCAGGAGGACTGGCTGTTCGTGCCGGGAAGCCACCTCGAGGGCGGCCGGAACTGGGACGTCACTCCGGTGCAGTTCATCAATCAGTTCTACGAAGGCGAGCTGAAGGTGGAGATCCAAACCCAAAGCGGCAGTTGGGATACGGCGGTCATCCGGCTCCGCAGGGCCTGACCGCATAAAAGCCCGGGCGGAGACAAACATTAACCCGGGGGACCAGACAAATAACGGCGGCATCCCGCCGAAAACAGGAGGAAAAAAGGATGAAAGCAAAGAGATTCTGGGCCTTTGTCCTCGCCGTGCTGATGCTGTGCGGCCTGGCATTGACCGCCTGCGGCGAGCCGGCGGACGAAAGTTCGGAGGCTCCGCCCCCCGAAAGCTCCGTCGAGGAGCCGGAGGACAAGCTGTACACCCCCGAGGAGATCGCCCGCTGGGGCGCCTCTCAGGCGGCCGGAAAGGCCGAGGTCGAGGACGGCAAGGTCAAGGTGACCTCCACCGAGACCGCCCAGGCCTACGGAGGCGTGATCTCGCCCGCCGTTCGGGTGGACTTTTCCAAGGAGGTCTATCTGACCTTCGAGGGCTTCGAGACCACCGCGAACACGGCCATGATCCTGAAGATGCGCTTTGCCGGCTACTCGGATTCCAATTCGGCCTATCTGCTCTCCAACGAGTACACCGACCTTTCCGGCGACTTCTCGGTCAACGTCAAGGACACGGTCAAAAACTACGCCACGGCCGCGGACAACCAGCGCCTGATCTGGAAGGTCGGCGACAGGGGCCCGGACGGGCAGACCCTGGCCGAGGGGGATCCCCTGATCGGCACCCTGAAATTTGAGGGCGAATCCATCAACGTCACCATCGACATCTGGTGCTTCTCCCTGGGCGGGAGCGAGGCAAAGGCCCTGAAGTTCTCCTCGCTGGAGATCGAGGAGCTGTCGGAAAAGACCCTGACATCCTTCTCGCTGGCCCAGTCCGACATGACCGGCGAGGCCGCCAAAAAGGTAGGGGACGAGAGCGTGCAGCTGACCCCCGTCTTCCCCGACGGCTTCGAAAACACCGCCGTCCGCTGGCAGTCCACGGATCCCGCCGTCACGGTCACCGAGGAAGGATTGCTCTCCTTCGAAGGCGTCACCTCCGGTCCGGTCAGCGTTTACGCCATGCCCCAGGCCGACGTCTCCAAGCGGGTGACCCTTCAGGTGGAGGTCCGCGGCAGCATCGACAGCGCCGCGGGCATCAAGGATTACTTCGAGTCCCTCTCCTTTGCCGATGAGGTCGCCGACGTCGACGAAAACGTCCGGCAGATCCTGGCCGGGACGGTGCTGGAGGCCCAGCAGGCCGAGGCCGGCGGGCAGGCCGACTTTGCCAAATTGTACGTGTTCGGCAATGCCGTCACCTACCTGAACGCCTACGCCGACGCGGACGCGGACGCCGCGGCCGAGCTCGAGGGCGCGCTGCCCCTCCGTCTGGCCGTCAACAACGAGACCATGACCGCACAGGCCAACACCGCCACGGTCAGCATCTACAAGATCGCCGGAGACAAGATCTACCGCCTGGCCCGCAATCAGGCCCTGACCCAGACCGGGGACGAGTACGGCTGCACCCTGGCCCTGCCCTTTGTGACCGACGGGGTCAAGGAGACCGGCTCCTACCAGCTGGTGGTGGTCTGGACCGATCAGACCGCCGTCACGGCCGCCCGCGTGCAGGTCAACCTGATCGACGCTTCCGGCATCGGGGCCTACCTCGACGCCGAGGCCCTGAACGAGATCACCTCCATCCACGAGCGGCAGGACGACTACAACCAGGTGGTCGAGGACGGCCTGCTCAAGCTGCAGCTGACCAACGCCGAAACCGGGCATCACTTCGCCCAGCCCAACATCCGGGTGTACACCAACGCCAAGGAAGAGGAGGACCGCGTGGTCATCGACTTCAACCGCAACGTCATGGTGCTGCTGGAGGTCGAGGAATCCTATGCCTGGCTGAACGTCCGCTTCCTGCGCATCAATGGCGATTGGTACACCGACTACTGGACGGACGAGGGCTTTGCCTACACCAACATTCTGGAGGGGAACAAGGAGGACCGGACCGGGCCCAAGCAGGCCGGCGCCTTCGTCATCGACGTGGACCACTACCGCGACAAGGACACCTTCAAGACCGCCATCGACAATGCCGTGGCCAATCCGGACGGCACCGTGGAACTCAATCTGGACTTCCAGTACGGCTCCACCCCGCTGGACGCCGCGCCCTACGGCTATATCAACATCCGTTCGCTGACCTTCTACTACGTGGACTGACCGCCTTCCCGAAAGGAAAGACAGTCGGGACGAAAAACCTTTGATCGAACGGATCGGACGCAAAGACCGCCCGGCCTCTCAAGACGAGGCCGGAGCGGGCCGTACGTCACCTGCCTGCCGGACGATCCGCCCGGCCGGCAAAGACAAGGACTGACCGGCCGCCAAAAACAGGGCTGCTCAGCTGTCCAAGAAAGGGGCTGCCCGGCGCCAAAGACAGGGTCGGGTGCCGCCTTCCCAAAAAAGAAAAATCTGTTTCAATGACCCGAAGGAGGGGAGATCATGCTGCGCAAAAAACTGATCGGGATCGAGGACGTCAAGCCCTCCCGCCCCGACTTCGAGGTCGTGGGTGCCTTCAACCCGGGCGTTGCGGTCCTGGGAGAGGAGACTTTGCTCTTGGTCCGGGTGGCTGAGCGGGTCCGCCAGGAGGACTCCGACCTTGTGCGCGTCCCCGTGCTGGAGGACGGCAGGGTGGGGATCCGCACCTTCCGAAAGTCCGACCCCGACTGCGACTGCTCCGATCCCCGGGTGATCCGGACCCGGGAGGGGACCTTTCTGACCTCCCGCTCCCACTTCCGTCTGGCCAGAAGCTCGGACGGCGAACACTTCACGGTGGCGGATCAGCCCACCCTGGAGGGAGAGGGCCCGGCCGAGGCCTTCGGCATCGAGGACGCCCGCATCACACAGATCGGGGCGGATTCCTTCGTCACCTACAGCTCGGCCTCGCCCTACGGCATCGTCACGGGGATCTGCCGCACGAGGGACTTTGTCTCCTTCGAACGGATGGGCCGTCCCTTCTGCCCGGACAACAAGGACGTAGTGATCTTTCCGGAGCGGATGGGGGCGGTCTTTCCCGTGCTGCACCGGCCCTCGGCGTCGGCCTTCGGCCCTCTGGCCGTCTGGCTGGCCGAGAGCCCGGATCTTTGTCACTTCGGCAACAATCGTTTTCTGTTCGGGCCCCGGGAGGGATACTTCGACGACAAGCGGGTGGGCGCCGGCTGTCCCCCCATCCGGTGGGGAGAGGACTGGCTCCTGCTCTATCACGGGGCGGACCGGGGGGATCGCTATGCCCTGGCCGCCGCCGTGCTGGACGGCAGAACGCTGGAGGTCAAACGGCGGAGCCGGACTCCCCTGATGGAGCCGGAGGAGGAATTCGAAAAGAACGGATTTTTCTCCTCGGTGGTCTTTGTCACCGGCTGTCACCCCATTCCGGGCGGCGTCCGGGTGTTCTACGGGGGCGCGGACCAGAACGTTTGCTGCGCGGACCTCAGCTTTGACGAGATCCGCGAAAATCTGAAAAAAGGAGAATGAAAACCATGAAAAGAACTCTTTTGGCGGGAATGCTGGCCCTTTTGATGTGCTTCGGCGTTCTGAGTTTTGCGGGCTGCGGCGGGGATCCCGAGCAGCTGGAGACCGTGCGGATCATCGCGCACTCCGAAATGGAAGACGTGCTGGAACCCTTCTTCCAGAAGTTCATGGCCGAAAACGAGGACATCCGGATCGAAGTTCTGTACGGCGTGGATCAGCTGGATCAGATGGACACCCAGTATCCCCCCGATCTGCTGTTCATCGGCAACGTGCAGCTGGACTCCATCGCCCACTACTTCGTGGACCTGAATCCCCTGATGGAGGACTACTTCGGGGGCGAGGCCGAAGCGCAGGCGTTCATGGACACCTTCCTGACCGGCACGGCCGAATCTCTGGTGCGGGACGGCAAGCAGCTGGTGCTGCCCGTCAACGCCAACGTCTCCCTGCTGTACTACAACGAGGACCTGTTTGACGCCGAGGAGCTGGCCTATCCCACCAACGACTGGACGCTGAGCGACTTCGTGGAGAACGGCAAAAAGCTGACCAAGCAGGAGGACGGCCGCTACACCCAGTGGGGGGCCTCCACCACCCAGGGCTGGTGGGGAGAATACCTCATCTACGCCCGCCTGTTCGGCGGAGACTTCTATGACGCCTCCGGCAACCTGGCGCTGAACACCCCCGCATTCAAACAGGGCATCCAGTTCTTCAAGGACAAGGCCGAAGGCCCGGACAAGTTCGCCCCCAACCCCGGCTCGACCGCGGTGGGCCAGGGGGATCTGGGCGGCTTTGCCAGCCGCAGGACGGCCATGGAGCTGGGCGGCCACACCGGAAACTGGCCCTCCTACAACGCGCTGGACAACTTTAACTGGAACGTGGCCATGATCCCCACGGCCGACTCCAACCCCGACGGGATCGGGGCCGAGCTGGCGGTGGAGGGCTACGGCATCTACACCGGAGCCCTGAACAAGGAAAAGGCCTTCCGGGTGCTGATGTACATGTTCTCCGAGGAAGGGCAGTACGCCTTCGGCAGCCTGGGCCGTCTGGTGCCCACCACCACCTACCGCGATCACGTGCTGGCCACTCCCTACGAGGAGCGCTCCAACCCCAAGAACATGGAGGCCGTGTTCGCCCAGATGGAGAAGTCCGCCGTCCTGCCCACCGATCCCAACTTCCAGGCCGTGGCCGGTGCGCCGGTCTACAACACCATCGCCACTTTCTTAAACGGCGGCTATGCCGACGTGGACGCCTGGGCGGAGGCCGCGACCAAGGCCGCGGAGGACTACCTGGCCACCGTCAGCTGAAACCGCTGAACAAAAAAACAAGGGCTTTTGCCCGGAACAAGGGCCTTTTGCCCTGAGGTCTGCCGCCGGCCCGCCCGGACCGGCGGCGGCCCCGATTTTCCGGAGGTCGATCATGAACCGTTTTTCTTCGGCGCTGAAAAAGTTCAAAAGAAGCCGCACTTCGGTCTTTCTGATGTTCGCAGCCGTTCCCATCGTCGGGTATCTGCTCTTTTACTTCTATCCCATCCTGCGGACCCTGATGCTCTCGTTCACGGACAAGACCATGACCAGGCCGGACGTCAACGTCGTCTGGCTGGACAACTATATCCGCATTTTCCGCAACGAGACCCTGCTGGGGAAGGCGCTGGTCAACTCCATCATCTACGCCTTCGGCTCGGGGGTGATCACCCTGGTGATCGCCTTCTTCATGGCCCTGCTGCTCAACTCCAAGGTCAAGGGCGTGGGGGTGTTCCGCATCATCCTGTTTTTGCCCTTCGTCATTCCCACCTTTGCCTCGGCGGCCATCTTCAAGGGGCTGTTCGACCCCAACTCCGGCCTGATCAACGTCTTTTTGTACGACAATTTCGGCATCCAGGGGCCGGGGTGGTTCAAGTCCGAGGACACCGCCCTTCTGACCATGATCCTGATGAGCATCTGGGGATTCGGCATCCAGATGCTGATCTTCCTGTCCGCCCTGCAGAACGTGCCGGCCTCGCTGTACGAGGCCGCCGAGATCGACGGGGCCTCCAAGACCCGCAAATTCCTCTCGATCACCATGCCCATGATCTCGCCCATGCTCTTTCTGAACGTGGTGCTGGTCACCATCAACGGGCTGAAATCCTTCAACACCGGCTACCTGATCGGCGGCGTGGAGGGCAACCCCAACAACTCCACCCTGCTGTTCCCGGTGCTGATCTACCGCATCGCCTTCAACACCGAGTACGGGGGAAGGCGGCTGGGCTACGCCTCGGCGCTGGCCTACATCTTCTTCCTGGTCATCATGGTGTTCACCGCCGTGCAATTCATCATGTCCAAGTTCTACGTGAACAAGGACGTGGAGTAGGAGGGCGCTATGGAACAAGTGAAAAAATTTCACCGCAAACACGACCTGCGCGGCAAGATCGTCAACTATGTCCTGCTGGTGCTGGCCTCGATCTTCGTGCTCATTCCCTTTTTCTACCTGGTGATGACCTGCTTCAAGGACCTCAACGAGGTCACCGGCTCCACGGTCACCCTTTTTCCCCAGGGCAATCACTTTCTGGAGAACCTCTCCTTTGTCTGGAACTACGAGGACTACCACTTTTTCCGCTACTTCTTCAACACCATGTTCATCTTTGTCCTCAAGACGGTGGGGATCTTGCTGACCTGCAGCCTGGCGGGCTATGCCTTCGCCAAGTTCCCCTGCAAGCTGAACAGCTTCATGTTCACCGCCTTCATCGCGGTGCTGTTTCTGCCCGGCGAGCTGCTGAACATCCCCTTCTACGAGATCATGGTCAACCTCAATCTCCGCTACAGCCCCATCTACGTGCCCATCTGGATCGGGGCCTGGTTCGGGACCGACATCACCATCATCTTCCTGTTCCGGCAGTACTTCTTCTCCATCCCGGACTCCCTGGCCGAGGCCGCCAAGATCGACGGCGCCAACGAGTTCACCGCCTTTTTGCGGGTGATGCTTCCGCTCTCCCGCTCGGTCATCGTCACCACCATCATCCTCTACTTCGTGGGGACCTACAACGACGTCTACGGACCCTCCCTCTACATCCGGGCCAACGACTACGAGCACAAGGTCATCGCCCAGAGCGTGGGCATCTTCGAAAACCTCTACAACTACGGGTCGCGGGACTTCATCGTGCCCTACCACTACGTTTCCATCGCCACCGTCATCTCCATTCTGCCCGTGCTGGTGTTCTTCTTCGCCGCGCAGAAAAACTTTGTGGAGAGCCTGGTCGGCTCCGGCCTGAAGGCCTGAGCGCCCGGAGAGGTTCCGGGCTGCTCCGAAAGATCCAAAAGGAGGACCCGATATGATCAGAAGCTGCAGGGCGCTGCTGGAGGACTTCCGGCAGAAATCGCCCGTCATCAAGGGAAAAAAACTCTCCTTCACCGGCGTGGAGGGGGAGGACGTCTACAACATCAGCAAGGCCTTTGCGGACGAGGGCCGGACGTTGATCGCCGGCCGGGTGGAACGGCGGGGGAGCGAGGTCTCCCGGGTCTGCTTCTTCGAGCGGACGGGGGAGGCCGAGTACGCCCTGCTTGCGGACGCCCCGCAGCTTGCCCAGGTGCAGGACCCCTTTGTCACCACCCTGGGCGAGGAGCTGGTGGTGGGCGGCACCCACATCGACCTGGATCCTCTGGACCCGGAGCGGATCATCAACTGGCGGACCATCTTTTTCAAGGGCCCCTCGGTCCGCAGGCTGGCCTTCTGGGGAACGGGCCCCGACCGCATGAAGGACGTCCGCCTGCTGTCTTTGGGGGGCAAGATCCTCTTTTTCACCCGCCCGCAGGGCAAAAAGGGGGGATTGGGGCGGATCGGCAGAACGGTCCTGCCCGCCGGCTGGATCGACGCGGACGAGCTGCGCGAGGCCCCCGTGTTCGACACCTTCCTGCCCGACGAGTGGGGAGGGGCCAATGACCTCCACCTGCTGAAAAACGGCAAGGTGGGGGTGCTGGGGCACATCAGCTTCAAGGACGAAGCCGGCCTGCACTACCACGCCATGGCCTTTTGCTACGACCCGGCCTCCGACAGCTGCACCCTGCCCAGGATCATCTGCACCAGAGGGGACCTGCCCGCCGGCCCCGCCAAGCGCCCCGACCTTGCCGACGTCCTGTTTTCGGGCGGATTGGTCCGGCTTGGGGGAGGCAGGGCCGAACTGTACTGCGGAGGCGGGGACTGCGAGGGCTTCCGCGCCCTGCTGGAGGATCCCTTCGACGAATACGAAGATCAGCCGTAAGGGGCAAAGACCGCCTGACCGGGCGTTTATGCCCGCTTTATCTGAGTTTTGAACGGAGTTTCCATGAAGATCGACTACACCTTTTTTGACCGCATGCTCAATCACGATCCCGCTCTTCCCGCCGTGCCCCTCTACGAGCACGGGGTGGACTATCCCGTGATCCGGGCGATCATGGGCTATGCCGACGACCCCGACCTGTCCACGAAGGAGGGCCTGCTGACGTTTTGGAAGCGCTGGATCGACTTTTACGATCAGATGGGCTACCCTTACGTCTCGGTGGAGATGTCCGCCTTTTTCCCGCAGATCGCCATGAAGGCGGGGCGGAGTGAGGGCGACGAGGTCACCCGGGGCTACGTGGACGAGAACGAAGGGATCATCAAGGGATGGGAGGATCTGGAGGACCCGGAGCTTTGGACCCCGGTGGAGGAATGCTTTCCCTTTGACCTCTATGCGGAAGTCCTCGCCATGGTCCCCCCGCACATGAAGGCGGTGGGCGGCTGTTCGGGCGGCCCCTTCGAAAACGCCACCTTCCTGATGGGTCTGACGCCGTTCTGCCTCAACCTGTACGAGGACGAGGAGCTGGTGGAGGCCCTGCTGCAGAAGGTGGGGGAGCGCCTGGTCTATGCGGCCGACCGCCTGTGCGGGCTGGAAAAGCTGGGCGTCTACCGCTTCGGGGACGATCTGGGCTTCAAAAACGCCACCATGATCAGCCCGGAGGCCCTGCGCAAGCACATCTTCCCCTGGCAGAAAAAGGTGGTGGAGACCGTCCACCGCCACGGCAAAAAGTTCGTGCTGCACAGCTGCGGCCAGCTGGAGTCGGTCATGGACGACCTCATCGACGAGGTGGGCATCGACGCCAAACACTCCTTCGAGGACGTCATCCTGCCGGTCACCGAGGCCAAGCGGCGGTGGGGGGACCGCATCGCCCTGCTGGGCGGGGTGGACGTGGACTTCCTGTGCCGGGCCGAGCCCAAGGCCATCCGCGAGCGGACGCTGGAAATTCTGAAGATCTGCGCGCCGGGCGGGGGCTATGCCGCCGGCACCGGGAACACCGTCACCAGCTACATGCCGCCCCAAAATTATCTGGCCATGAAGGCGGCCGTGGACGAATTCAACGGACTGTGACCCAAAAGGAGCGGAGGGGCGCGGGCACATAAGGGCGGCTCCGGACAGGATCCCGAGAACGGCCCGGCACTTGAACGCGATCCGAAAGTTTCTCCGGGACGATCCGCACACTTGCGGATCCCCGATCCCGGGCCGGCCCGGGCAGTTTTTGCCCGGGCATTTGTCGGCCCCAAAAAAATCTGCCGCCCCCGGGCGGGGAGGGAGGAATCATGGACGAATTTCGCCAAAAACTGCAGGCGGCCTATGACGAGGCCGTCAGAACGCCCACGGGCGACCTCTTTCAGAAGCTGAAAATGGACCATTTCTGCCGGCAGTACCGGCCCCAGACGAGCTGGGCGGTCGGCTCCTTCGAAAAGGCCCCCGAACTGACCTTTACCAAAACGGAGCCCTTGGAAGATCCCACCGGGATCGGCTGGACCTCCGGCTTTTTGTTCAACCCCTCCCTGGTGGTCCGGGGCGAGGAGCTGTGGCTGTACTTCCGGGCCGCCCCCAAAAAGGAGAGCCTCTGCTCCCGGATCGGGCTGGCCGTCCGTCGGCCCGGGCGGGGGTGGGAGATGTTCCCAAAGCCCCTGATCTGGCCCACCGAGGAGGACGAGATCCTCTCCATCGACGACCCCAAGGTCTACCGGGCGGGGAAGGAATACGTGATGTTCTACAACGGGGTGTACGCCGCCCCGGAGGAGCTGGCCGATCGCTACGGCCAGGCCCCCGGCTCGGTCTCGGTCAACGTCAAGTACGCCGTCAGCCGGGACGGGATCGCCTGGGAAAAGCGGGGGATCGCCGTCCCCCTCGAGGTCTCCCGCCTGTGGGCCAAGGGGGCGGTCATTCCCCGGGACGGCGAGGGGAACGCCGTCCGGATCGGGGGAGAATTTCTGATGTTCCTCTCCGAGGGCTGCGGCGGCATGCAGGTGGTGGGCCGCTCGGAGGACCTTAAAAGCTGGCGGTTCGAACCCCGGACCTACCTGACCCTGCCCGACGGGTGGGGAAGGATTTTGGAAGTGGCCTGCTGCGTTCCGACAAAGGAGGGCTTCGTGCTGGACTTTTTCTTCGAGGACGCCGAGGGAAAATTTGCGGCCGGGCAGGCGCTCTATCGCAGGGGATCCCCCTTCGAGGCCGCGGACTTCCACCGCGGGGGCAGCCTGGCCTGGGGCGGAATGTCCGTCCTGAACGGCAGGTATCTGCTCGCCCAGGGCTGGGACGCCTCGGAGACCGGGCGGGAAGAGATCTATTTTTACCGGAGCAAGGAGTGCGCCCATGAATGAGTTTTTCCGGGAGGGCCTGTTTGACTGGCAGAAAAACCGCTCCGTCTGGGAGGGGTGGGCCCAGAAGACCTATGACGAGCAGCGCTATTGGGGGGGCTTTCCCCGGCCGAAGATCGACTGGCCGGACTGGGTCATCCGCTTCGAAAAGGAGCCCGCCAACCCGGTGTTCGGCCCCTCCGAAAAGGGCTGGGACTGCGGACACACCAGCGGCGGGGTGCACAACGGCTCCGTCCTCAAAAAGGACGGCATGTTCTATTACTTCTACCGCGGGGAACAGCCCTGGCAGGGCGCGTCCGCAAAGGGCGATCCGCTGGTGTCGTGCTTTGACTACATCTGCGACATCGGCATCGCGCAAAGCCGTGACGGCCTTCGCTTTGAGCGGCTGACCCCAAAGTCCGGCCTCTTCCGCCACGGGGCGGACGATGCGTTCAGTTTCGAGGACGTCTGCCTGGTGCAGGGGGAGGAAGGGTACTTCCTGTTCTGCAACCGCTGGGACTGGACCGATCCCCTCAATCCCCGCAAAAACGGGGCCTTTCTGGCCGTCTCCGACGATCTGAAACATTGGGAGAAGAAGGGCCTGGTCTTTCCGCAGGCCGGCCGCATCCACCGCAACGCCTGCGTGGTGCAGGACCTCGACAACCGGGCGGTCCGCCTGAACGGGCGGTACGTCATGTACCTCAACGACGGGCTGATGGCGACCTCTTCCGACCTCCTCCGCTGGGAGAGCCGGGAGATCGGCATCCGCTGGCCGGGCGGGGAGGGCTGCGCGGCGATCACCGGGGAGGCCCCGGGCTTCCCGCAGCTGAAGGATCACATTCTGCTGTTCACCGGCGGGCACCACAACGGCCACTTTTACGCCGTGGGCGAGGTGCTGTTCGACGTCAGGGACCCCGCCGGCCCCCTGGAGGTCTGCCCCTGCCCCGTGCTGTTTGCCGACCCCGCGCTGCCCCACGAGAGCGGCCGGAACGCCCTGCCTCCCCACGAGCCGGTCTCCGGCTGGCGGGACACCGTGTTCTTTACCGGGCTGACCGGGGTGGGGGACCGGATCTTTCTGTACTACGGGGGGAGCGAGTACTACACCTGTCTGGCCCGCTCGCTGCCGGCCGGACGCTAAAAAGGAGAACGCATGAGCGAAGCCTGCAAAAAAAGAGAGGAATGGCTGCAAAAGCTGGAGGAGGGCGAGCTGAAGGAGGCCTTAAGGCGGATGACGCCGCAGGAGACCGAGGACGCCTTTTTCGCCGATCTCCGCTTCGGAACGGGCGGGCTCCGGGGACTGATGGGCCCCGGGACCCGGGCCATGAACGTGGTCAACATCCGCCGGGCGGCGGCCGGCGTGGCCGACTGGATCGGGATCAAAAAGGCGGTGGTCTGCTACGACAGCCGGGAACATTCCGCCGAGTTCGCCCGGGCCGCGGCCGAGGTGCTGACCGCCCGGGGGATCCGGGTGCTGATGGGCCGGGAACTGCTGCCCACGCCCTTTTTGTCCTTTGCGGTGCGGGCGGAAGGGGCCGGCGCCGGCGTGATGATCACGGCCAGCCACAACCCCGCCCCCTACAACGGCTTCAAGGTCTACGGCCCGGACGGCTGCCAGATCACCGAGGGGGACGCCGCCGCCATCGCCGCGGCCATGGAGGGGGAGGACGGCTTTTCCCTTCCCCGGCAGCCCTTGGACGAGGCCGAAAGGGCGGGCCTGTTCGAAAGAATCCCCGAGGCGCTGGAACAGGCCTATCTGGACGACATCGCCGCGCAGGCGTACGAAAATTTTGCGGGGCTGAAGGTGCTCTACACCCCCCTGAACGGAGCGGGCTGGCGGCTGGTCCCCGCGCTGCTGCGCCGGTTCGGGGCGAATGTGACCCTCTGCAAGGCGCAGAGCCTTCCGGACGGCCGTTTCCCCACCTGCCCCAGGCCCAATCCCGAGCTGGACGAGACCATGCGCCCGGCCGTGGAAGCCGGGGAACAAGCGGGGGCCGATCTGGTGCTGGCCACCGATCCCGATGCCGACCGGGTGGGGGTGTTTGCCCGGAAAAAGGGCCGCCTGACCCGGCTGTCCGGGGCCGAAGTCGGCGCCCTGCTGGCCGAATTTCTGCTGAGATCCCGGCAGGAGGCCGGAACGCTGACCGCCCGCCCGGTGCTGATCAAGACCATCGTCACCGGCGATCTGGTACGGCCGATCGCCGCGCCCTTCGGCGGCGAGGTCCGGGAGGTGCTGACCGGTTTCAAGTACATCGGCGAGAGCGTGGCCGCCCTCGAGCGGGAGGGCCGGGCCGCCGATTTCGTGCTGGGCTTCGAGGAGAGCTGCGGCTACCTTTCCGGCCTGAACGTCCGGGACAAGGACGGGGTTTTGGCCTGCTTTCTGATCTGCCAGGCCGCCGCCCGGGCCGCGCGGGAGGGGACCACCCTGGCCGAACGGCTGGATGAGCTGTACGAGCGCCACGGCTGTTTCGAACAGCGCCTGTTTTCCTTTGACTTCCCCGGGGCCGAGGGGGAGAAGGACCGGATCCGGGTCATGGAAAGGCTCCGCAAAGATCCGCCGGCCGACCTCTGCGGCGCTCCCGTGCGATCGGCCGAGGACTTTGCCGGGGGACTGTACGGTCTGCCGCCGGCCGACGTGCTGCGCTTCCGGACCGAGGAGCTGACGCTGACCTTCCGGCCCTCCGGCACCGAGCCTTTGGTCAAGGTCTACGCCTTTGCCAGGGGAAACCGGGCGCAGAACGCCGCCCTGTTCGACCGCTGCCAAAAGGAGCTGGCCACCCTCGTCCGGCCCTGAGCAATAAACGAGTTTTATTTGCCTATGGCAAGTTATATTTGCCTGACGGCAAGTTATATTTGCCTGACGGCAAGTGATATTTTGCTGTCGCAAAGTGTTATTTCTCCCTGCGGGAGAAGTTTGTGGATTTATCCACAACTTTGGCCGAAGGCCAAAATTTAACCTTTCAGCCGCAAGGCTGAAAATATCAATTTGACCGAAGGTTAAAGAGCACACGAACCTTACTTGCGAAGTCGTGTGCTTTCCTTTTTCCGGTTGCTCCCGACAAACTTTTCACAAATAATTCCCCCAAACGTGCAAGAAATTCCTATTCCGGCGCCCCGACAAAATGGTACAATAGAAGAAAGAAACCGACCTTGCGCGGGCAATGCCGCGGGGCCGGCCGTACCCTTCTTTTCCGGGATCCCGGGCAGGAGGGGAAAGCTTCCGGCGAAGCCGGAAAAGGGGAGATCATGACGCCGAGAGAGATCGTCTACGACACGCTGGAATTCAAAAACACCGATCACCGCACCGCCCGGGAGCTTTGGACGCTGCCCTGGGCCTGGGATCACTACGGGGAGGAGATCAGGGCGCTTCTGGCCGAGTACCCTTCCGATTTTGCCGGAGTGGGGACCGCCCTCGCCCGGCCGCCCGTCTGCGAAAGGGGGGACAGCTGCGCCCTGGGCGAGTACACGGACGCCTGGGGCTGCAAGTTCGTCAACATCCAGCAGGGCATCATCGGGGAGGTCAAGGAGCCGCTGGTCCTGGAAGACGACTGGTCGGACGTGGACAAAGTCCACATCCCCGAGGAGTGGCTGTCCTTCGAGGTCGAGCAGGTCAACCGGGACATCGCCAAAGTGCGGGATCATTTTGTGGTGATGGGCTGTCCCCGGCCCTTCGAGCAGCTCCAATTCATCCGGGGGACCGAAAACCTCTTCATGGACCTGATGGATCGTCCCAAAAAAATGATGGCCTTCATGGAGCGGATGCACGACTTTTACTGCCGCTACCTGACCAAGCTGGCCGAGACCGACTGCGACGCCCTCTCCTTTATGGACGACTGGGGGAGCCAGCGGGCGCTTTTGATCAATCCCTCCCTGTGGCGGGAGATCTTCCGGCCCATGTACCGCGACTTCATCGACATCGCCCGGCGCAGGGGGAAAAAGACCTTCATGCACTCGGACGGCTACACGCTGGAGATCATTCCCGACCTCATCGACATCGGCCTGGATGCCTTCAACACCCAGATCTTCTGCATGGGGCCGGAAAACCTCCGGCAGTTCCGGGGCAAGATCACCTTCTGGGGAGAGATCGACCGCCAGAATCTGCTGCCCTACGGCAGCCGGGAGGACATCCGGCAGGCGGTGCGCCGGGCCTTTGAAAACCTGTATGCGGACGGCGGCTGTATCGCCCAGTGCGAGTTCGGGCCGGGCGGAAAGCCCGAAAACGTGCGCACGGTGTTCGAGGAGTGGGAAAACCTGACCGCCAGAGGGTGATCCCCAAAACACGCCCGGCCTTCCTCTCTTGCAGGGAACGAAAACGGTAAAAAAGAGTTCGGAAAAGCAAGGTTTTGGAAAAGTCCGCCGCCGTACGGGATATCCGGGCATGGCCCGAAGCGGATGAAAAGGCGAAAGCGGGCGAGAGACCGCGGTCATGGAAAAACCGGAGAAGGGGATCTTGCCAAACTCACGCAGACAGAAAAGCAAAATCTGAAAAGATCTCAGGGAGGAAGATCATGTTCAAACCCGATTATCGCAACCTGGAGGACTGCGCCCGCAACAAAAAGCCGGCCCGCATCCCCCTTTACGAGCACAACGTGGACCCCGGGGTGGCCGAGCGCATCACCGGACAGCCCTTCGTGCACTGCTACTTTGACGAAAAGCCGGACTACGAGACCTTTTTCCGGCACTTTTGCGGCTTTTTCCGGGACTACGGCTACGATGCGGTCTCCTACGAGTGCTGCATTACCGAAGTTTTGCCCGACGGCGGGGCGCTGAACAACCTCCGGCCGGGCGTCATCCAAAGCGCCGGGGACTTTGAAAAATACCCCTTTGACCGGGTGCCGCAGATCTTCATCGACACCTTCAAGCCCAAGCTGGACGCCCTGAAAAAGGTGATGCCGGACGGCATGAAGGCCGTGGGCGGAGTGGGCAACGGCGTCTTCGAGATCGCCGAAGATCTGGTCGGCTACGAAAATCTCTGCCTGCTCTCCTACGACGATCCCGACCTCTACGCCGCCCTGTTCGCCCGCATCGGCAGGATGATGAAGGAGATCTGGAGCTGGTTCCTGGACGAGTACGCCGACCTTTACTGCGTCTGCCGCTTCGGGGATGATCTGGGCTACCGCAGTAACACGCTGGTCTCTCCCGACGACCTCCGCGCCCACGTCCTGCCCGCCTACAAGGGGATCGTGGACCTGGTCCACGCCAAGGGCAAGCCCTTTTTGCTGCACTCCTGCGGCTGCATCTTCTCGGTCATGGACGATCTCATCGACAAGGTGGGCATCGACGCCAAGCACTCCAACGAGGACCAGATCGCGCCCATGTCCGAATGGGTGGAGCGCTACGGAGACCGCATCGGCAACTTCGGCGGGCTGGACACCGACCACCTGGTGCGCATGCCCCTGCCCGAGCTGGAGCAAAAAGTCCGGGATCTGTGGGCGCTGGCCTGCAAAAAGAAGGGCGGATTTGCCATCGGCAGCGGCAACTCCATTCCCGCCTACGTGGACGACGAGCGCTACCTGCTCTTTTTAAAGACCGTCCGCACCCTCCGCGGAGATTTTGAAGACTGAGAACGTTTTTTGGGCCCCCGTCCGTCACGACGGGGGCCTTTTCCGTATCCGGTCCGGAAGCCGTTTTGCCGGCCTTTTCGGAAGAAGGGGCCCGCACTTTTTTCATGGCCGGCCTGAATGAGGGAGTATGACGCCTCCGGCGCTCTTTTGAACAGGAAGCACGGCTTGTCCGCTCCAAAATGGAACGCGGTTTGTCCGCTCCGATTTTGACCCTAGTTTTTGGAAATTGGATGCGCGGTGTTTGACAAATCACAAGAATTTTTAAAAAGGGTATTGACAAGCAGGGGCCGATGTGTTACAATAAGAGCAGCAAGGGGAGACCGGAACGGCCGCCCGTGTGCTGACTTCAAAGGCGGAGGGAAACATGAAGGCATTGAAACGGGCGGTCAGTCTGCTGGCGGTGGCGCTGCTGCTGTCGGCGGCCTGTCTGCCGCTTGCCGGGTGCGATGGGAAAAAAGATATCGTCATCCGGTTGGGCGCTGAAACCGAAAGCGGTTGGGTATTCCGACACTGGGATTTTCCGGTCGGGACTGAAGAGATTCACACGGAAATCACTTACACCGGTGAAGAGATCCGGATTTTTGTGGAGGGCTATCGCTTCCATGGAGAAGCCCAATGGTTTGCTCCACAGGGGAAAAATGTCTTTTATACTTCGTCCCTCTTTACGGATGAAAGCGGACAGCAAAGTGAGCCACGCGTCATTCCAGGCAAAGGGAGTTATATATTTTATTGCAGAGCAGCTTCAGAGAGTACTTTATGGCATGCGAGAACAATTCGCCTGTACATCACAGTAGTTTAAAACATCAAAAGAGGAGGAGGGAAACATGAAAGCATTGAAACGGGCGGTCAGCCTGCTGGCGGTGGCGCTGCTGCTGTCGGCGGTCTGTCTGCCGCTTGCCGGGTGTGACGGGAAAAGAGATGTCAGCATTCGGCTGAAAAGCACCACTCGGACAATACCGCCTTATACTGAGTCTACCTCTCGGACGTGGGTTTTCCCGGTCGGTACGGATGAGATCCACGATGAGATCGAATACACCGGCAAGGCATTCAGAATCATTGTGGACGCTTATTGTTTGCAAGGGAAGCTTACGTGGGTCTCTCCGGATCATTCCGGCCCCAATGTATTTGAAATTGAGTCATATTTATATACGGATTTGAACGGAAAGCAACATAAGGTAGAAAGTATCCTAGACCGAGGAACCTATATGATTCGTTGTTCAGCGGACAGTTCTTCTACTCTGTGGCACTACAGAAGGGTCCGTTTGTTTCTCACAGTAATTTGATAAAGTGTAAAGAGAGAATTAGTTATGGATGAACGGGACATGAGGCCGGAACAGGAGGAACGGGTCGGGCCGGAGCCGGAATTTTCGGCCGGGACCGCGGCGCCTCCCGTGCGGAGAAAAAAAGGATTTTATCTGGCGGGCTGGGTCTTTTTGGGACTGCAGGCGGTCACCGTTTTGCTGACCGTCCTGCTGGTCGCGCAGCTGCTGGACGGGCTGGACACCTCCCAGAGCACTTTTTTCGGGGCTTTGGCGGCCGGGGTGGCCGTCGCCGTGGCCATTGCCGTCTTCATTCTGCTGGGCGCCATCGTGTTCACGGTCTTCGGGGCGCTGGGCTTTGTCTTTGCCCATCTGGCCGTGCGGACCGGACAGGGCGGGGGAGCCGCCAAAGTGCAGCGGATCATTCTCGGGGTCCTGACCGGCCTCAGCCTGCTGTTTTTGCTCATCACCCTGGTGAGCAGCTTGTTCAGCTGAAGCCAAGGCGGCAGGGCCAAAACCATCCGGCTGATCACGGCCATTCTGACCGGACTTGGCTTCCTTTATCTGCTGGCGGTGCTGGGCCTCACCTTCTTCAGTCTGCTTTTGGAAACCGCCTAGAAAACCGGGTCCGCCGCTCCGCCGCGAAACAGGCATAAAGAAAAAGACTTCCTCATAGATTGGTAGTAAATCTGCCAAGGGGAAGTTTTTTTATGCTGAAACACATCCGCCGCCTCTCTGTCATTCTGTGGGTCGCGCTGCTCTCGCTGGTCTCGCTGGGCCTTCTGCAGGCCTGCGGAGACGAGTACGCGCAGCCCCGCAAAGTGCTCTCCGAGACCCGGGAAGACGTTCTGGTCGGGGAGAGCGAGCACTTTTCGATCACCGTCTATCTGGGCCAGCGGGAGGACCCCTATGCGCTGGACGGGACCGCCAATCCGCTGACGGCCTACTGTCTGGTCATCGTCACCCCCAAGTTCGACACCGAGGAGGCCGACCAACTGACCGCCCGACTGGCGGCCGGGGGGCAGACCTTTACCGCCGTGCTGGCCCGCCACCCCTACAACGGGCAGTACGCCGCCGACATTCCCGAGGCCGACCTGTCGTCCGGGGCCGCCCAGATCAACGTCACCGGGCAGCACTATGACGAGGACGTGACCGTCCGCACCCTGCGGCAGGAGGGGGACATGACCATGGAGGAGGCCTTCCGCAAGGGCCTGGCCGATCTGGCCGAGCCTTTGGCCGGCACCCTGCAGAACGGGGAGTATGCCTGCGAGATCCAGGTCCGGCTGGCCGAGCGCCCGGATGGGAAACTGTTCTGGCACGTGCTGATCTGCGACCGCCAGGGCGGCATGTTCGCCGTGCTCTACGACGTCCGGGAGGGGGGAACGGAGATCCAGAGCCAGAGCTGAAAGGGGGGAATTTTGACCAAAGGTCAAAGTTATATTTTGGCCCTTGGCCAAAGTGATATTTTGACTTATCGTCAAAGTGATATTTTCAGCCTTGCGGCTGAAAGTGATATTTTGGCCTTTGGCCAAAGTTGTGGATAAAACCACAACTTCTCCCACAGGGAGAAATAAAACTTTGCGAAGCAAAATAACACGCCGAAGGCATATCACTTGCCGAAGGCAAATAAAACTCGGTTATATTTTGATCCGCGGTCACAGGTTTCGGGCGTTCAAGGAGCGCCTCAAACGTGGTTATATTTTGACTTACCGTCAAAGTTATATTTTCAGCCTTACGGCTGAAAGTGATATGCAGGCCTGCGTGATATTTTGGCCCCTGGCCAAAGTTGCGGATAAGTCCACAACTTCTCCCGAAGGGAGAAATAACACTTTGCGACAGCAAAATAAAACTTGCCGTCAGGCAAATATAACTTGCCGAAGGCAAATAAAACCGCCGCTAGGCAAATACCCGCAAGGGGCGTTTCAGGCGCTTTGAAAAAAAATTTTTACGAAAAACTTGACATTTCCGCGGCCATCGTGCTACAATGAAATGAGCCTTTTTCGGCCCCTCTCGGAGAGGGAGAAAAAAGAGGGCGGATCCGGCAGCGCCCGAGGTCCGGCCCGGTGCGAGGGACAAAGGAAGTCATGAAGAGCGTTCGCAAGCGGACGGTCACCGCAAGTCTGACCGATCCCCAGGCCAATCTGTCGGTCATCGGCGTCTTCCAGGTGGTGGAGGACGCCGTTACCGCCATGCTGGGGGAGCTGAATGCAGACAACATCACCATGCGGAACCGGCACAACGCGGCCTGGGTCTTTGTCAAAAACCGGATCCGGCGGTTTAAGGACCTTGGCTGGGGACAGGAGTTTTCCACCGTGTGCTTTCTGTCTTCGGCCACGCCGATCACGGCCAACGCGGACGTGGAGATCCGGGACGAAAAGGGGGAATTATGCGCCTGTTCCCGGGTGGAACTCTGCGCCCTGGATCTTCAGACCGGCAGGATCCGGCGGTTTTCCTCCTTCGGCTTTGACGGCGCCGCCGCAGCCGAGCAGGGGGAGGTCGATTTGCCCTTTACCCGCCTGGACTGCGAGGATCTGCCCGAGGTCGCGCAGGTGCAGGTGAAGTACACCAACATCGACTTTACCCGGCACACCAACAACATCGAGTATATCCGCTTCATGCTGGACACCTATTCGGTCGCCGAGCTTCAGGATCGCCCCGTCCGGGAGATGGAGATCGTCTACGTCAGCCAGTCCTTCGAGGGAGACCTGCTCTCCGTCCGCAGGGGCGGGACTGCGGGCGGCGACCTGTTTGCCCTGCAAAAGGAGGGCAGGACGGTGGCCAAGGGCGAGATCCTGTTCTGACCGCCGTTCCGGGGAAGAGATTCTTTCCCCGGCCCGGAGAGCTTTTCGGCTCTGTTTTTCGCTCTTGGCCGCTGTTTCGGAGCCTTGCGGCGGTTTCTCCCGGGTCGGGCCGCAGACTGCCGGCGCAGAAGTTTCGGGGGAGCCTTTTTGCTCAACGTGTCCTGCAAGATCATCCTCCCCGGATGATCTCTCTTTCGTCTGACTCTTCACAGCTAGTCTTAAAAAAGATTTATCGGATCCGCATATCGGCCGGCCTTTCCTCATCTTCGGGAGGCCGGTCTTTTTTTGACCCCTTAAAAGTGCGTCGGCCCTGCCTTTTTTTCCGGCGGACTTGGGCTGGATGCCAGGCCTTATTTTCCGACGGACTTAAGTTTTTATACCCGCCTTATTTTCAGCGGGCTTAAGCTTTATGCCAGGTCTTATTTTTCGGCACCCGCCTTCGCCCATGGTAAATTATTGACTTTTCGGCAAGAATTTGGTAGACTAATATGGAATCAACATCACCGCAGCGGGCCGCTCTTTCCGGAGAGCGGTCAGGCCGGGAAAGAGAGGTCCGGATGAATCCGACAAAGCTGATCGAACAGATGAATCACCCCGACAGGGAAGTTCGGCTGCAGGCTCTGCGCGCCTGGAAGGCGCTGGAGAAGGCGGGCAAGGTCCCAAAGCCCGCCCTGCGCGAGAACGACGCCAACAACCACATCCACACCATCTATTCCTTTTCTCCCTATTCGCCCGTCAAGGCGGCTTTCTGCGCCTATCAGGCGGGGCTGGGGACCATGGGGATCATGGATCACGACTCCCTGTCCGGGGCCAGAGAATTCCTGAACGCTTGTGACATCCTGGGCACGGCCGCCACCGTGGGCTTTGAGTTCCGCTGCCACTTCCGGCTGCCGGGGCTGGGCTCCAGGCGGATCAACAACCCCGACCAGAACGACCACAGCTACGTTGCCGTGCACGGCATTCCCCACCAGAACATCGACAGCCTGAACGCCTTTCTGGCCCCCTACCGGGAGCGCCGGAACGACCGCAACCGCCGCATGGTAAAAAAGATCAACGACCGCTTCGAGTCTTTCGGCATCCGGCTGGATTTCGAGGCTGACGTACTCCCGCTGTCCATGGCGAGGGAGGGGGGCTCGGTCACCGAGCGCCACCTGATGTACGCCCTCTCCGTCAAGATCGCCGACCGCTTCGGCCGGGGACAGGGCACGGTGGACTTTCTGGACCGGGAACTGAAGATCGCCCTCTCCGACAAGGTGCGCGGCTACCTGCTGGACGGGGACAACCCCCACTACCTGTACGACCTGCTGGGGGTCTTGAAGAGCGACACCTCCTTTTTCTACCTCGACGCCGAGGAGGAATCCTGCGAGATCTCGGCCCTGGTGGCCGAGGCGCAGAAGGCCGGGGCCATCGTGGCCTACCCCTATCTCGGGGACGTGGGCGGCTCGGTGACCGGGGACAAGCGGCCGCAGAAGTTCGAGGACGACATTCTGGACGAGCTCATCGCCGAGGTGGCCGCCAAAGGCATCTGGGCGGTGGCCTACATGCCCACCCGCAACACCCGGGAACAGCTGGACCGCCTGCGCGGCCTCTGCCGGGAGAAGGCCTTTTTCGAGATCTCGGGCGAGGACATCAATTCCCCCCGCCAGAAGTTCGAGTGCGAGGCCCTGAAAGACCCCGCCTACGCCAACCTCATCCAGTCCACATGGGCGCTGATCGGCCACGAAAAGGCGGCCACATTGGACCCCGAGGACGGGATGTTTACCCCAAAGACAGAAAAGGCCTTCCCCGATCTGGAGGAGCGCATCCGGCACTTCGCCGAGATCGGCCGCTCATGCTAGAGCCCCTCTCGCCCGAGGAGGCCGAGCGGATCAACCTGCTCTCGCTGGCCTTTCTGGGGGACGCCGTGCACACCCTGTTCGTGCGGGATCACCTGCTCCGGGCGCACCCGGGGAAGGCGGTGGACCTTCACCATGCCGCCGCCGGCGTCGTCAATGCGGCCAGCCAGGCCCGGACCTACGAGCGGGTCTTCGACCAATTGCCGGAGCGGGAGCGGGAGATCTTAAAGCGGGGCCGCAACACCAAAAACACCCAGCTGGCCAAGCACGCCACGGCGGGGGACTACCGCAAGGCCACCGGCTTTGAGGCGCTGGCAGGCTATCTCTTTCTGACCGGGCAGCAGGAACGGCTGGAATGGCTGCTGACCCAGAGTCTGGCCGAGGCCGGGCCGGAAGCCCCCGAAGGGGCCGGCTCCGATCCCCGGGCCGGAAAGCGCTGAAAGGCAAAAAAGTCTTACCCCTTGTCCGGGCAAACCGGCCCGAAGGCAGAAAATTTTCATCACAGCCGGCAGACGGGGCGGATTTTCTCGGGATCGGGAGCTTTGTCTGGCCGGAAGGGCCGAATCCCCGTCCCGCTCGTTCCTGCGGGACCGCGTACCGGCCGGCCAGACACGGGAAGGGCGGAAACCAAGGAGGACATCATGGGACAGGTCAAAGTCAAAACCGAACTTTTGCAATACACATCCAACCCCGAGGTCGTGGTGGCCACCGCGGCCAAGCTGTGCTACTCGGACGCCGGCATCGCCGAGATCCGGGAGGGGGTGGAGAGCAAGGATATCTCCAAATTCATTCAAAAGCTGGTGGACATGAACCATCTCTCGCCCATCGAGCACGCCTCCTTCACCTTCGGGGTGGAGGGGGTCTCCCGCAGTCTGCTGGCCCAGCTGACCCGCCACCGCATCGCCAGCTTTTCGGTCAAGTCCCAGCGCTACGTCCGGGTCAAAGATTTCAACTACGTCATCCCCCCAAAGATCGAGGCCCTGGGCGAGGAGGCCAAAGCCGAGTACTGCCGGCAGATGGAGACCATGGCCGGGTGGTACCGGAGCTGGGTCGAAAAGCTGGAGGCCGGGGAGCGGGGCAACGAGGACGCCCGCTTCGTGCTGCCCAACGCGGCCGAGACCAAGCTGGTCATGACCATGAACGCCCGGGAGCTGATGCACTTTTTCTCCCTGCGGTGCTGCAACCGCGCCCAGTGGGAGATCCGGGAGATGGCCTGGCAGATGCTGGAGCTGGTCCTGACCGTGGCGCCCGCCCTCTTCAAAAATGCGGGTCCGGCCTGCGTGCGCGGGGCCTGTTCGGAAGGGAGAATGAGCTGCGGCCGGGCCGACGAGGTCCGGGCCAGGCAGAAGGCCCTTGCCGAAAAGACGACGAAAAACGCGTGATCCGCGGGTAAGCTATGCAGATCGAAGGAAAGAACGCCGTGCTGGAGGCCCTGAGGGCGGGCACGGCCATCGACAAACTGCTCATCGAACGGGGAGCCGAACGGGGCGGGATCGGCGGGACCATCTTCCGGCAGGCCCGGGAAAAGGGGATCCCGGTGACCTTTGCCCCCCGGGAGGCGCTGGACCGTCAGAGCCTGACCGGCCGGCATCAGGGATTTCTGGCCCTTTCGCCGGACTTTTCCTATGCCTCGGCCGAGGAGATTTTGGCGCTGGCCCGGGAGCGGGGGGAGGATCCCTTTGTGGTGCTGCTGGACGGGGTGGAGGACCCCCACAATCTGGGCAGCGTCATCCGGGTGTGCGAGTGCGCCGGCGTGCACGGGCTGATCATCCCCGAGCACCGGAGCGCCAAGGTCAACGAAACGGTCATGCGGGTCTCGGCCGGGGCCTGCAACCACTTAAAGATCGCCCGCGCCGTCAATCTGGCGGCCGAGCTGGACGCCCTGAAGGAGGCCGGACTGTGGACGGCCGGGCTGGAGGCCGACGGCGAACCCATCTGGGGGACCGACCTCGGCGGCCCGCTGGCCCTGGTCGTCGGCGGCGAGGGGAAGGGCATCCGCCCCCTGGTGCGTAGGCACTGCGACCGGGTGGTCAGCATCCCCATGCGGGGAAAAGTCAACTCTCTGAACGCCTCGGTGGCCTGCGGGGTGGCCGTGTTCGAGGTGCTCCGCCGGCGGACCGGAGGGAACTGAGGAGGCCTGCATGACCGACGAACAACTGGTAAAAAGGGCCCAGGCCGGGGACAATCAGAGCATGGAGGAGCTGTTAAACCGCTACCGCGGGCTGGTCCGTAGCCGGGCCAGGGGCTACTTTCTGATCGGCGCCGAGCCGGAGGACCTGCTGCAGGAGGGCATGATCGGCCTCTTCAAGGCCGTGCGCGACTATTCCGAAAGCCGGAACGTTCCCTTTTCGGCCTTTGCCGCCCTCTGCGTCAGCCGGCAGTTTTCCACGGCGGTCAAGGCCGCCCTGCGGGACAAGCACAAGCCCTTGAACAACTACGTCTCTCTGTCCGAGCCGGGCGACGGCGATCCCCTGAAGCTCTGGGCGCCGGACGACCCCGAAAGCATCGTGGAGGGGCGGGAGGACCTGCGCTCCCTGCTGGAGAAGATCGACCGCCTGCTCAGCCCGCTGGAAAAAAAGGTGCTCAACGTCTACCTGAAGGGGGCCTCCTACGCCGAGATCTCGGAAGCTCTGGGCATCAGCCGCAAGCAGACCGACAACGCCCTGCAGCGCATCAAAAAAAAGCTGGCCGACTGAAAGAGTCTGAAAGTTCCGGGAAGGGGGATCCTTCCGGGAAGGACAGCAAAAACCTCCGGCAGGGGATCGGGACCTCCCGGCCGGAAGGGAGCAGAAGGCCCCGGGAAGGAGAACGTCCATGGCCTATCTGGCCCTCTACCGAAAATACCGCCCCTCCGGCTTTGACCGGGTGATCGGGCAGGAACACATCACCAAGACGCTGGCCAGCCAGATCATGCACGACCGGGTGGGCCACGCCTACCTGTTCTGCGGCGCCCGGGGAACGGGCAAGACCTCCTGCGCCAAGATCTTCGCCAAGGCGGTCAACTGCGAGCATCCCAGGGACGGGTCGCCCTGCAACGAGTGTCCCACCTGTCTGGCCCTGTCCGACCCCGCCAACATCGACATCGTGGAGATCGACGCCGCCTCCAACAACCGGGTGGACGAGATCCGCGATCTGCGGGAAAAGGTGCAGTATCCCCCCGTCCACGGGCGGTACAAGGTCTACATCATCGACGAGGTCCACATGCTCACCGACGCCGCCTTCAACGCCCTGCTCAAGACGCTGGAGGAGCCTCCCCGTCACGTCATCTTCGTGCTGGCCACCACCGAGGTCCAGAAGCTCCCCGCCACCATCCTGTCCCGGTGCATGCGGTTCGACTTCCGGCTGATCCCCGCCGAACGCATCGCCGGCCTGATCTCCAGAATTTACGACGACATCGGCAAAAAGTACACCCCCGAGGCCGTCATGCAGATCGCCAAGGCCGGGGAGGGCAGCTGCCGGGACGCCCTGTCGCTGGCAGACCTGTGCGTGTCCGCCTCCGAGGGGGAGTTGACCTATCAGGACGTGCTGGAGGTCATCGGGGCCTCCGACCGGGGCAGGATCGCCGAGCTGGCCGACTGCCTGCTGGATTCCGACCCCGGCGGCGCCCTGACCCTGCTGGACGGGCTGATCGGCCTGGGCAAGAGCGTGGGCGTGCTCAACCGGGACCTTTTGGGCTACTTCCGGGATCTGGTCGTCTGCCGGCTGACCCAAAACCCCAACGAGCTGCTCCACCTCCCCGCCGAGGTCTTCAGATCCTATGCCGAAGCGGCGGGAAAGGCCTCCAAGGACAAGCTGCTCCGCTGCGTGGAGGTGCTGGCCGAGACCGAAAACGAACTTAAATTTGCCCTCCATCCCCGGGTGCTGCTGGAGGCCGCCCTGCTTCGCTGCGCCCGCCCGGAGGAGGACTTCGATCCCAAGGCCCTGCTGGCCCGCCTCTCCGAGGCCGAGCGGAAACTGTCCGAGCTGGAACAAAGGCCGGCCTCGCCCCGCCCGACGCCGCTGCGGCCGGTCCCCGTCCCCGATCCGGAGGAGGCACCCGTCCCGCCCGCTCCGGCGCCCAAGCCGGTCTCGCGCCCGCTCTCCGAGGAGGCCGTGGCCCCGCCCGAAAAGCCCTTTGACCCCCTGTTTGACGGCCGGGAAAAGAGCGGTTCCGCGCCCGCCGGAAAGGCCTGGGGGAGCGTCATCCGCAAGCTGCGGACCCAAAAGCCCATGCTCTACCCCCTCTGCCGGGATCTGGAGGCCGTGCTGGAGGGAAAGACCCTGGTCGTGCTGGCAGACACCGGGCAGCAGGTCCAGATCCTGAACATGAAGGCCAATGCCGACGCGCTGACGGCCCTGGCCGGCGAGGAGGGCTTTGCCTTCGAGGTGCGCGAAAAGGCCCAAAAGCCCAGGAGCGCGCAGGCCGACACCCGAGAGCTGGAGGAGCTGGTGGGGGACACCCTGATCATCAAGTAGACCGCGGCAAATGCCGCAAGGGATAAAAGGCTAAGACCGCGGCAGGAAGTGCTGCGAGGGATAAAAGGCGCTGCGGCTTCATAAAATGAAACTGCGGCGGAGCGATCTTTGATCAAGACCGCGCTCCAGAAGCTATCTTAAAACGTTCAAAAATAAAATAACAGGCAAAAATCAAGTTTATTTTACAAAATCAAGAATCATTGGAGGAATTCAGACATGGCAAAATTCGGCGGCTTCGGCGGCGGCATGGGCAACATGCAGGCCCTGATGAAGCAGGCGCAGCAGATGCAGCAGAAGATGGCGGAGGCCCAGCAGCAGCTGGAGGAATCCGAAGTCAAGGGCACGGCCGGGGAGGGCCTGGTCGAGATCACCCTGTCGGGCAAAAAACAGCTTCTGGGGGTCAGGATCGACCCCAAGGCCGTGGATCCCGACGACGTGGAGATGCTTGAGGACCTGATCACCGCCGCCTACAACGACGCGGCCAAGCAGGCTGACGAGCTCTACGAGGAGCTCATGGGCCCCCTGGCCGGCATGATGTGATCCGCCGGAAGGCTGTAAACACGGGTCCGGCTTTCGGCAGTTTCTGAGCGCGTGTCAGGCCGTCATCATGCCCCAAAAAAGCACCGCGTTCCCCGAACCGGTTTGGATTTTGTGGCCTGAGCAGAACGCGGCCGGTCCCTGATCGTCATCTCAGAACGTTCAAAAATAAAATAACAGGCCAAAAACCGCGATAAAAGTCCATAGAGGACCTGAGCATTCTCCCCCTTGCAGAGAGAGGTTGGGGCCTTCCCGGAGCCCGAGGCAGGTTTTTGTCCGGCAGCGCCCGCCGGACAGGCAGAAAAAAGGGCCGGAACGGCCCAAAGACATTCATGAAGATCTACATCGATTCGCTGGCAAAACTCGTCAATCAATTTTCCAAGCTGCCCGGGGTGGGACCCCGGACGGCGCTTCGCTATGCCTATGCGGTCATCGGCATGGAAAAAGAGGAGGCCGACGAGCTGATCTCGGCCATCCGCGAAGTCAAGGAAAAGGTGCACTACTGCTCGGTCTGCGGCAACTTTACCGACGTGGACCCCTGTCCCATCTGCGAAAACCGGGACAAATCGGTCATCTGCGTGGTCAAGGAACCCAAGGACGTCACCGCCATGGAAAAGGTGCGGGAGTTCAAGGGCGTCTACCACGTCCTGCACGGGGTGCTCAGCCCTTTGGATGGCATCGGCCCCGATCAGATCCGCATCAAGGAACTGCTGAAGCGGGTGGCCGAGGGCGGCGTGTCCGAGGTCATCATGGCTACCAACCCCGACGTCGAGGGGGAGGCCACCGCCATGTACATCGCCAAATTATTAAAGCCCATGGGGGTCCGGGTCACCCGCCTGGCCCAGGGCGTGCCCATGGGGGCCGAGCTGGAATTTACCGACGAGGTCACCCTGGCCCGGGCGCTCAACGAGCGGCAGGAACTTTGACCGGCCTTTTGCCTCTCTGATCTCCCGGTGCATGTTTTTAGGGAGGCGCTTTGACAGGCTGAGGTAAGTTTTTCCGTCCAGACGGCGCTTCGCTTCCGGCCAGACGTCATTTTTCAAAGCGACGCCGTCAGACCGTCCGTCGGCGCGGGGATCCAGAACGACTTTTTTTAAGGAAACTTCGGACAAAAAAAGGAAGTCCGGTCAGGACGGGGAAAGCCGTCAGGCGGTCTTTGAGGGCCTTTCAAGGCCCGATGTCCCGAGATCTCACAGGGCGCGGATGATCAGCAGGGCGATCAGCCCCGGCACCCCCAGATAGCCCACCACCAAAGCGTTGACGGGGTTGAGGGGCAGGTCGAACAGGCTCAGCATGGACAGCGCCAGAAGCACCACGCCGCCGAAGGCCGCGTTCAGCAGCAGTCTGGCGATCCCCTTGAAGGACAGCCGGAACAGAAGGGCGGTCAGAATGAGCAAAAACAGGCCCGCCGTGAAGCAGAGGGCAATTTCCAGCGCCGCCATGGCAACCTCCCGGGAAATGATCTCCTTTCATCTTATGACGGCCTGTCCGCGCTTAGAACTGTTTCCGTTTTCCCGGACAGAATGGGGGGGGTAATAATTTATTCAAAAATAAAATTTGATCCTCTTTTCTGTGCAATATCATGCGGATTTCAGGAGTGAGGAAACATGGCAGACAGAAAGAGCATTGCGCAAGAGTACTATGTTCTGGCGGTGGATCAGAAGGGACGCAGACCGAACGACGACATCGGCTTTTCCGCAGGACTGGTGATCGCGGGAGTTACCGATCTTATGGCGTCAAACGCGGTGACTCTGGCGGAAGACAGGCTGAGGGTGACGGCCCGGCTGCCTGAGGAACTCAGGCATCTGTGTTCTCTGTATGACTACTTGCAGGAGGGCCCGAACGGAACGACTGCGGTCTATGATTATTTAGACGGGAAAAAACGGAAACTTCTGATCCAGGATATCGGCAGTTCGCTGGCGGACGAAGGATTGGCAAAAGCCTGCCGGTGCGGACTGTTCGGAAGGAATATCCTGTATGTGCCGGAACCCTCTTATCAAGAGGCGCTCATCGGACTTGTCAAAGAGGCTCTTTTTCAGGAACAACGGAAAGCCCGGGATTACGTCATGCTCATGCTGCTGAGCGAGGCCGGTGTGCTGAAACGGTATTTCCCCAAAGATCAAAGGAAGGTAATCAAGGCCGCCATAAAGAGGCTGGAAGAAGAAGACAGACAGGAGCCCTGGGCCAGACTGGCTGCGCGTATTGACAGAATGACGGTGCTGGCGCTTCGGCGGCTGTGGAAAGAATGTGATTGAAAGGGGAGAAAAAATGTTTTTGAATAAAATTTTTCCTCTTTATCTGTAAAACATAAATCTTTCCTTATGTCTGAAAAACAAAAAACCTGCAAAGGATACTAAAGAGGCTTGCTCTTATGGATCTGAAGACATTACAGCTTTTGTACCACATCGACTTTCCGGACCAGAACCTGGTCATGGGCGAGGGGAACGAACGGGCGGGGATCATGCTGATCGGCGAGGCCCCCGGCCGGGAAGAGGAGGAGCAGGGCCGCCCCTTTGTGGGCAAGGCCGGCCGCAACCTGAACGAGTTTCTGGAAGTGCTGGGGCTGGAGAGGGAGGCTCTTTTTATCTCCAACGCCGTCAAATTCCGCCCCACCAAACTGAACGAGCGGGGGAATCTGACCAACCGCCCGCCCACCGAAAAGGAGATCGAGGCCTACCGTCCCTACCTTTTCAAGGAGATCGAGATCGTCTCGCCAAAGCTTCTGGTCACCCTGGGTGGGATCTCGTTGCGCGCCCTTTTGGGGGCGGAGGCCCAGGTCGGCAGGCTGCACGGCGCGCTGACCGAGTTCCGGGGCCTGCCCCTGTTCCCGCTCTTTCACCCCGCCAGCATCATCTACAACCCCGAATTGAAGAGCGTCTATCTGGAGGACCTGCAAAAGCTGAAGGATTTGCTGGGAAAGGGTGAAATTTTGCCAAAGCCCGCCCAAACGCTTGCCAATCCGGAATAATTGTACTATAATAGGAGCACAACGAGCGAGAAGGGTTGTCCCGCCGCTCTTTACAGACGTCTGACGGAGCCGAAAGGCCGGCGTTTTGCGCCGGAGGGAAGAAGGTTCAAGCCTCGCAGCCCCCGCTACTGTCAAACGGCCGCCGCAACATGCCACTGGGAAAACCGGGAAGGCTGCGGGGAACACGGCCGTGAAAGCCAGGAGACCTGCCGGCAGACGATTTTCTCTTTGTTTCTCGGCGGGAGAGACGGGTCTTTCCGGTGCGTTCGCGCTCCGGCCTCTCTTTGCCGAGGCCGGAGCTTTTTTCTGCCCCTCGGGCGGAAAGGCTTCGGGTCTTCCTTTGACAGAGAGGGCGGCCCGCTCCGATCGGGGTAATCTTACGGCCGTCCCGAAGAGGTTATCATGAAAAAGTTTACCAAGGCGCTTTTGTTGGTTCTGGCGGCGGTGATGCTGGTCGCGGTGTCGGCCTGCGCCCCCTCCACTTCCCGGGAGCGCAAGGAAGTCGTCATCATCCTCGACCTGCAGGCCTATGCCGGTGAGATCACGGTCTCCGAGGGCGTGGATCCCTATGCCGAGGGTCAGAAGTTCAAGACCTTGGAACTGACCACCCAGGCCGGCACCCTGTACGAGGCCATGGAGGAGCTGACCGCCGAGCAGAAGTTTACCTATTCCGGCACGGTCAGTTCGGCCACCGGCGTGATGATCGACACCGTGGACAACGTCAAGGCCGACTACTACGGAGATCCTTCCGCCAGCTACATGATCTACTGCTCGAGTACGGACTATGCCAACACCGAGTGGGGGACCTACACTCTGCTGCCCGAGATCTACGGGGAGAGCGAGGCCGTGCTGGGTTCGGCCATCGCGGGAATTTCCTCCCTGCCCCTGGAGGACGGCGGCGTCTACGTCATCCTGTACCAGGTCTGGTGAGAGGGTAAGACATGAAAAGACGGCTGGGGCGCGGCAGAAAGAAAGGGCTTAAGGGCGGCGGCAAGTGGAAAAGTCCGGCCAAGGATCTGGCCGTGACCGCCGTCATGGCCACCCTGCTGGTGCTGGGCAAGCTGGTTTTGGCCATCGTCCCCAATGTGGAGGTGGTCACCTCCCTGATCATGGTCTTCACCATGGTGTTCGGATTCCGGCGGACCATCTTTGCCGTGCTGGCCTTCTGCCTGGTCGACATCCTGTGTTATCCGCACAGCCCGGACACCATCGTGCAGTATCTCTTCCACTGGCCCCTGCTGTGCGGGGCCACGGCGCTGGTCTGCCGATGGATCCGGAATTCTTTCATTATGGTCCTGCTCCCCGCGCTGGCCGCCGTCATGGCGGTGGCCTTCTGGCTGGAAACGCCCACCATCTACGTGCTGATGGGCATCGCCCGGCCGGATCAGTGGATGGTCTATGCGGGCCTCGGATTTCCCTTTTTCATTCCCAGCCTGATCAGCGGCTTCGGCGGGGTGCTCATTCTGGTGCCCACCCTGGGCAAACTGTTGGACCGCATCTGCCGGCAGATGTTCGGACAGTCCGCCTGGCCGCCCCAGCCCAGGAAGCGCCGCGCCGCCGGGAAAGAGGAGGGGGACGGGGAAGCGTCTCCGGCTGCGGCCGACGGCGGAAAGGACGCGGTCCCGGCTGCCGCCGGGGAGCCCGGACGCCATTCCTGAAACTTTTTCGGCCTTGGGCCGTCCGACTTTCCGGACGGCTTTTTTCTTTCTGATCCTGCCCGACCGAGATCACGCTCCCTCTTTTGCGGCGGCTTTTGCAGGTCACGTTCTCTTTCCGGGGCGGTTTTTTGTCCGGCGGGAGAAAGAAAGGTGAAATTTTCAAAAATTTCCGAAAAAGGCTTGACAAGAGCGGTTTTCTGTGTTATGCTTTTAAGCGATAAACCGTTGAAGCGGAAGAGTACGCTTTCAGGATCGCCGACCAAAGAGAGCCCCGTCAGGGTGAAAGTGGGGCGGAGGCGAGGAAAGGGGAATGGACCGCCGAGGGCGCGGGCGAACCGCAGTAGTCCGCGACGCCTCTCCTGCGTTATCGGGAGCAGATATGTCGGCAAGAATTTGCGCAGCGTATCGGCAGAGGTAGTTTTTTTGACTATGAATTTGGGTGGCAACACGGCTCGTCCGTCCCAATGGGGCGGAGCGGTCCGTGTTTTTTTCTACTCTTTTCGGTCAAAACTGCAATATTATTTTTCCCAAAGGAGGAACAGAACATGGCAAAAATCCCCACCAAGATCTATTTGACCGAAGAGGAGCTGCCCCGGGCCTGGTACAATCTGCGCGCCTTCATGAAGGAAAAGCACGAGCCCTTTCTGAACCCGGCCACCTTAAAGCCCTGCACGGCCGACGATCTAAGGCCCATCTTCTGCGACGGCCTCATTGAGCAGGAACTGGATCAGACCACCCCTTACATCGAGATCCCCGAGGGCATCCGGGAATTTTACAACATGGTGCGGCCCTCGCCGCTGACCCGGGCCTACTACCTGGAGCGGGAACTTAAGACCCCGGCCGAGATCTACTACAAATTCGAGGGCAACAACACCTCGGGCTCCCACAAGCTCAACAGCGCGGTGGCCCAGGCCTACTACGCCAAAGAGCAGGGCATCACCCGCCTGACCACCGAGACCGGAGCCGGACAGTGGGGGACCGCGCTGGCCATGGCGGCCGCCTTTTACCATCTGGATCTGACCGTCTACATGGTCAAGGTCAGCGCCCGGCAGAAGCCCTACCGCAGGGCGGTCATGGAGACCTACGGCGCCAAAGTCATTCCCTCGCCCTCGGACACCACCGAGGCCGGGCGCAAAATTTTGGCCGAGTTCCCGGAGACCGGCGGCTCGCTGGGCTGCGCCATCTCCGAGGCCGTGGAAGTGGCCGCCGCTGCGCCGGACTGCCGCTATGTGCTGGGCAGCGTGCTCGACCACGTGCTGCTGCATCAGTCCGTCATCGGCCTGGAGGCCAAGCTGGCCATGGACAAATTCGGCATCGTCCCCGACGTCGTCATCGGCTGCGCGGGGGGAGGCTCCAACCTGGGCGGCCTGATCGCCCCCTTCATGGGGGAACGGCTGCAGGGGAAGAACGACATCCGCTTCGTGGCGGTGGAGCCGGCCTCCTGCCCCTCGCTGACCCGGGGACGGTACGCCTACGACTTCGGCGACACCGGCAAAACCACCCCGCTGATGCGGATGTACACCCTGGGCTGCGGCTTCATGCCCTCGCCCAACCACGCCGGCGGCCTGCGCTACCACGGCATGAGCCCCACCCTCTCCAAACTGTATCACGACGGCTATCTCGAGGCCGTCTCGGTGGAGCAGACCAAGGTGTTCGAGGCCGCCGTCCGCTTTGCCCGCTGCGAGGGCATCCTGCCCGCCCCCGAGTCCGCCCACGCCATCCGGGCGGCCATGGACGAGGCCCTCCGCTGCCGGGAGAGCGGGGAGAAAAAGGTCATCCTCTTCGGCCTGACCGGCACGGGCTATTTCGATCTGACCGCCTACACGGCCTACCACGAGGGGAAGATGAGCGATTACGTCCCCACCGACGAGGACCTGAAAAGGGGCTTCGATTCCCTGCCGGACATTCCCCAGAACCGGGAGGCCCGCGCTTAAGACATCTGAAAACGGCGCCGAGATCAGACCAAGACCTGCGCCGGAAAACGCATTGAAATCCGCATTTAAGACCTATGCCCGAGATGCCGGAAAACACATTGAAACCCGCGCTTAAGACGCCGGAAAATCGTTTGAAAACGGCGTTGAGATCAGGCCAAGACCTGCGCCGAAAAACACGCTGAAACCCGCGTTTTCCGGAAAAAAAGACGAAACAAAAAAACCGCTGCAAGGCTTTCCCAAAGAGAAAGCGGACAGCGGTTTTTTGATCGGTGATTTTCCGTCATCATTAAGGCCTAAAACTTTTCCAGGGGCTAAAACTTTTCGGCATAGATCCCGACGCACTTTCGGACGACGGCCACGGCCTCTTCGCGGCCCGCGATCTCGCGCACGGTGGTCTTCTTGTGCTCGAGCGTCTTGTAGACCTCGAAGAAGTGCATCATCTCGTCGAAGATGTGTTTGGGCAGTTCCCGGATGTCGCGGTAGCTGTTGTAGGTGGGGTCCCGGAAGGGGATGGCGATGATCTTTTCGTCCAGTGCGCCGCTGTCGGTCATCTTGATGACGCCGATGGGGTAGCAGTGGACCAGCGTCATGGGGTAGACGGATTCATGGCAGAGCACGAGGGCGTCGAGGGGGTCGCCGTCGTCCGCGTAGGTGCGGGGGATAAAGCCATAGTTGGCCGGGTAGACGGTGGAAGTGTACAACACGCGGTCGATCTTCAGCAGGCCGGTCTCCTTGTCCAGCTCGTACTTGGTCTTGCTCCCCTTGGGGATCTCGATGAGGACTTCAAAATTTTCGGGGGTGATGCGCCCGGGATCGATGTCGTGCCAGATGTTCATGGAAAAACTCCTTTTCTTTTATTTTACCATATTTTTCCGCCTTCCGCAAGCTTTTGGCCTTCCCGCAGGCCCCGCCCGACTTTTTCACCTTTCCTGCGCTTTCTTTTTCCGCGCCTGCTTTTGCCGGTTGCACCCGTGCGAAATCGATTTTTTTGGCCGTTTTTTGCCGTTGTGCCGTCCGGAGCAGCCGGTCTTTTCACTTTTCAGGGAAGGGAAAAGCAAAGACCTTGAAATGCGGAAATTCAGGCCCCTCCGGAGGTTGACGGACTGAACGCTGGTTTTGACCGCGAAGGAGCGGAGGCCGATTTCGAAAATGCGGATTTTGAGAAAAATGGGGGAACGGTTTTATTGACTTCCCCGGAAAAACATGTTATAATCATCTATACGGATTTTCCGTGGATTTTTTTTACAAAAAGAGGTTTGGACATGGCAAAGCAGACAGAATTTGTGCGCGAAGTGGCCGACATGAAGGCCGACTTCCCCCAGTGGTACACCGACGTGGTCTTAAAGACCGGGCTGGTGGACTACGGACCGGTCAAGGGGACCATGGTCATCCGTCCCTACGGCTACGCCATCTGGGAGATCATTCAAAAGGAGCTGGACGCCCGTTTCAAGGCCACCGGCCACCGGAACGCCTACTTTCCCATGTTCATCCCTGAAAGCTACTTAAAGCGTGAGGCCGAGCACGTGGAGGGCTTTGCCCCCGAGGTGGCGGTGGTGACCTATGCCGGCGGGGCCGAACTGGCCGAAAAGCTGGTGGTCCGCCCCACCTCCGAGACCATCATCTGCGAGATGTACGCCAAGTGGATGCAGTCCTACCGCGACCTGCCCATCAAGATCAACCAGTGGGCCAATGTGGTCCGCTGGGAAAAGACCACCCGGCCCTTTTTGCGCACCAGCGAATTTCTGTGGCAGGAGGGCCACACCGCGCACGCCACCGAGGAGGAGGCCCTGGCCGAGACCATGCAGATGCTGGAGGTCTACCGCGAGTTCGCCGAGACCGTGCTGGCCGTGCCGGTCTTCGTGGGCCGCAAGACCGAAAAGGAGAAGTTCGCCGGCGCCGTGGCCACCTTCGGCATGGAGGCCATGATGCTGGACGGCAAGAGCCTGCAGGCCGGCACCTCCCACTACCTGGGACAGAACTTCGCCAAGGCCTTCAACATGCAGTTCCTGGACCGGGACGGCAAGCACAAGTACGCCTATTCCTCCAGCTGGGGGGTATCCACCCGGCTGATTGGAGCCCTGATCATGGCCCACGGCGATCAGCGCGGCCTGGTGCTACCTCCGCATGTGGCTCCGGTCCAGGCCGTCATCATCCCCATTGCCGACCACAGACCCGGGGTCAGGGAAAAGGCCGCCGAGCTGTTCTCCGCCCTGGAAAAGGCCGGCATCCGGGCCGAGCTGGACAGCAGGGACTACTCGCCCGGCTGGAAGTTCAACGAGTGGGAGATGAAGGGGGCGCCCGTCCGGATCGAGGTCGGCCCCAGGGACATCGAGCAGGGGACCGTCTTTGTGGCCCGGCGGGACACCCTGGAAAAGCAGACCCTGCCCATGGAGGGGCTGGCCGGATCGGTGTCCGCCCTGCTGGAGGAGATCCAGAAGAACATGCTGGAAAAGTCCCGGGCCTTCCGCGATTCCCATGTGGTGACCGCCGGCGATTTCGAGGACTTCAAAGAGGCTGTAAACGGCAACTTCGTCAAGTGCGGCTGGTGCGGCGACCGGGCCTGCGAGGACAGGATCAAGGAGGAGACCGCCGCCACCGCCCGGGTCATGCCCTTCGACGAGGAGGCTTCCGGGACCTGCGTGTGCTGCGGCAAACCGGCCAAGCACACTGTGCTGTTCGCCAAGGCCTATTGATCCGCCCGGCGGAAGACCGGATCGCCCGGTCCGTTCCCGCTCTTGCGGGTGAGCCAGGGCCTGTTGAGGCCCGGCGAGGACCAAACGGGAAAAGCCCCCGGTCTTCACTCGAAAAGGCGGAGGACTACACCCGAAGGCCGTCCGTTATTCATCTAAAAAGGCGGAGGGTCGCACTCCAAGGCCGTCCGGCCTACACTCGAAAAGGCGGAGGACTGCACCCGAAGGCCGTCCGGTATTCATCCGAAAAGGCGGAGGGTCGCCTCCGAAGGCCGGCCCGGTTTTCAGCAGGGAAAGAGCCCGGAGCGTAAAAGAGCAGCTTTGAGGGACTTTTTCGCCGGATCCGACCGGAACGGCGCCGGCAGGGAAGGAGGCAGCCAGCGTAAATAAAACAACAGCGGGCACAAAGAAACAGCAACAGAAACAAAATTTGATGAAAGCCAAGTCATGAATTGTGAAATTTTTGTTAAAAACCGCCTCGATTTGCTTGTCAGATCAGGGCGGTTATGTTATAATATACCAATGTCGAATCCTTCGGGGCTTCCCGGGGAGGGGACAAAAAACTTCTTGCTCCGGCCTTTCCGGAGCCTTATGTCCACAAGGAGGTGTTTTCACATGAACAGGTACGAAGTTTTGTACATCATCCTCAACGAGCTGGATGACGCTGCAAAAGAGGCTGTGATTGCGAAGTACGAGACGTTGATCACCTCGCTCAACGGCACCGTCGAAAAGACGGAGAAGTGGGGGACCAAGCGCTATGCTTATCCCATCGACTACAAGACCGAGGGCTACTACGTCTTGATGACTTTCACGGCTGATCCCACCGTTCCCAAAGAGCTGGAGCGGCAGATGGGGATTTCGGACGAGATCGTGCGCAAAATGGTCGTCCGCCTGTAAGGCCGGCCGCGCAGGAGGTAAGGTATGAACAAAGTCATTCTGGTCGGAAATCTGACCCGGGACCCCGAGCTGAAGCAGACTTCCAGCGGGATCTCGGTCTGCACCTTTTCGCTGGCCGTCCAGCGCCGCTTTGCCAACGCGGAGGGCAATCGGGAGGCCGACTTTTTTAACATCGTGGTCTGGCGCCAGCAGGGCGAAAACTGCCACCGCTACCTGAAAAAGGGAAGCAAGGCCGGCGTCTGCGGCTCGCTGCAGACCCGCACCTACGAGGCCAACGACGGCAGCAAGCGCTATGTGACCGAGATCGTGGCCGACGAGGTGGAGTTTCTGACCAGCAGGAATTCCGAGGCCGGGGAAAGCTTTTCCGAGGACCGCCCCGCTCCTTCCCGCAAGAAGGCGGTGGCCGAACTCGAACCGGTGGCCGACGACGATCTGCCCTTCTAAGGGAACATTTTTTTCAGACCATCTGGCTTTTGAGCCTCAACATTTTTGACAGGAGGTCATTCGAGCATGAACAACGAAAACACGACGGCTCCGGCCGCCAATCCCGCTCCCGCCGCCAACGCGAACGCGGCGCCCGCCGCGGCCCCGGCCGAGGAGAAGCCGGCCCGCCGCCCGGCCAAGAGGATGCCCAAGCGGAAAGTCTGCCTCTTCTGCGCCGAAAAGGTGGAGGAGATCGACTACAAGGACATTCAGAAAATCAAAAAATTCACCACCGAAAAGGGTAAGATCATTCCCCGCCGCATGAGCGGCGTGTGCGCCGCGCATCAGAGAAGGCTGGCTCTGGCCATCAAGCGCGCCCGCGTCATGGCTCTTTTGCCCTTCAAGGCGGACTGACCGATCGGAAAAGGGGCTGTATGCTGCGCGCTGCGGCCTTTTTTTATTGCAATGAGAAAGTTTGAGCCCCTGCGGCTGGAACACCGGGCCCTCTACGGCCGGGTGTGCGGCCGGAACGAGAATTCCAAATTCAGCTTTGCGCAGTCCTACATGTGGCAGCCGTCCTACCACATCGGCATCTGCCCACACGAGGACGGGCTGCTGTTCTGCTCCCACGTGGGGGAGGAGCCTCCGCACATGGTGGCCCCCCTGCTGTTCGACCGGAACCGCTCCCTCCGTCCCATGTTCGATTTCATGCGGTCGGTCATGGAGGGGGAGGGCCTGCCCTTCGAGATCCGCTACGTCTGCCCGCAGATGCGGGAGCTAATGGAGCGGGACATGCCCGGCGCCTTCACCTACGAGGAGGATCCCGGGGCGGGGGAGTACATCTACGAACAGTCCGCCCTGGCCACCCTGGCCGGCAAAAAGCTCCACCAGAAGCGCAATCTGATCAACGCCTTTCTGCGCGAGCACACCTTTTCCTTTTCGGAGTTCGAACCCGGGGACCTGGAGGGATGTCTGGCCGTGAACGCGGCCTGGGCCGAGGCCAAGGGGGAGGAGGACGGCGAGGAGACCGAGGCCATCGAGCGGGGCTTTGCCGCCTGGAGGGAGCTGGAGCTGCGGATCGGCGTGCTGCGCATGGACGGGCAGATCGCCGCCTTCTCCATGAGCGAGAAGATGGCCCCCCAGGCCGGCATCGAGATCATCGAAAAGGCCCTGCCCGACGTCAAGGGGCTGTTCCAGCTGATCAACCGGGAGACCGCCGCCCGCCTGTTTGCGGACGTGGAGCGCATCAACCGCTGCGAGGACATGGGACTGGAGGGGCTGCGGCAGGCCAAACTGTCCTATCACCCCCTGTACGTGCTGCCCAAGTACCGCTGCCGGCTCCGCGCCCCGGAGGCCTGATCTTCGGACTCGGGCGCGGGGCAAAGCGCGTTTATAGCCGTTTTAGCCATAGACCCGGCCGCTTCGGACTTCGGGAGTGGGCCGTGGGACAAAGCGGGATTCCGGAGCGGAGGGGAGGCCGGACCGGGCCCTGAGCGGCCTTGCCGGACGGGGTCATCCTGACTGCGCCCGCAGGCCCAGGGGGCTTTTTCTCGCCCGCACCTGCCGCCTGTCTTTCGGAGCGCCGATCGCCCGACCCCCGACGGGAGAGGCCCGCTTTTGCTGATTTTGGGGGGCGGAGGGCAAAAAAATTCGGAAAACGGCCTCAAAATACTTGTGAAAAATCCGGGTTTATATTAAAATATAAGATGACGGTCTGAGAGGATCGTCCCATCGATCGTGACAAATTTAGGAGGATATACGTTTCATGGCAAAGAAGTATTGTTACCTCTTCACCGAGGGCAACGCGAAGATGCGTGAGCTGCTGGGCGGCAAGGGCGCCAATCTGGCCGAAATGACCGGCCTGGGGCTTCCCGTTCCCCAGGGCTTTACCATCTCCACCGAGGCCTGCACGCAGTACTACGAGGACGGAAGGCAGATCAATCCCGAGATCCAGAAGGAGATCCTGGAGTATATTGAAAAGATGGAGAAGATCACCGGCAAGAAGTTCGGCGATCTCGAGAACCCCCTGCTGGTGTCGGTGCGCTCGGGCGCCCGCGCCTCCATGCCCGGCATGATGGACACCATCCTGAACCTCGGCCTGAACGAGACCGTGGTCGAAGTCATGGCCAAAAAGTCCGGCAACCCCCGCTGGGCCTGGGACTGCTACAGAAGATTCATCCAGATGTACTCCGACGTCGTCATGGAGGTGGGCAAGAAGTATTTTGAAGAGCTCATCGACCAGATGAAGGAGAAGAAGGGGATCACCCAGGACGTCGATCTGACCGCCGAGGACCTCAAGGAGCTGGCCAACCAGTTCAAGGCCGAGTACAAGTCCAAGATCGGCGCCGATTTCCCCACCGATCCCAAGGAGCAGCTGTTCGGCGCCATCAAGGCGGTGTTCCGCTCCTGGGACAACCCCCGCGCCAACTATTACCGCATGCAGAACGACATCCCCTACTCCTGGGGCACTGCCGTCAACGTGCAGATGATGGCCTTCGGCAACATGGGCGAGACCTCCGGCACCGGCGTGGCCTTCACCCGTGACCCCGCCACCGGCGAGAAAAAGCTGATGGGCGAGTTCCTGATGAACGCCCAGGGCGAGGACGTGGTGGCCGGCGTGCGCACCCCGATGCCCATCGCCAAGATGGCCGAAGTCATGCCCGAGTGCTTCGCGCAGTTCCAGGAGATCTGCAAGACACTGGAAAACCACTACCGCGACATGCAGGACATGGAGTTCACCATCGAGGACAAAAAGCTGTACATGCTGCAGACCCGGAACGGCAAGCGGACCGCCCGCGCCGCCGTCAAGATCGCCTGCGACCTGGTGGATGAGGGCATGATCTCCGAAAAGGAAGCACTGAGGCAGATCGATCCCAAGACCCTGGATCAGCTGCTGCATCCCCAGTTCGACGCGGCCGCTCTGAAAAAGGCTCAGCCCATCGGGCAGGCCCTGGCCGCCTCTCCCGGAGCCGCCTGCGGCGCCGTGGTCTTCACCGCCGAGGACGCCGTCAAGGAGGGCAAGGCCGGCAAAAAGGTCATCCTGGTTCGGCTGGAGACCTCTCCCGAGGACATCGAGGGCATGCACTACGCCCAGGGCATTCTGACCGTCCGCGGCGGCATGACCTCTCACGCGGCCGTGGTGGCCCGCGGCATGGGCACCTGCTGCGTGTCCGGCTGCGGCGACATCAAGATGGACGAGGAGAACAAGCAGTTCACCCTCGGCGGCAAAGTCTACAAGGAGGGAGACGTCATTTCGCTGGACGGCTCCACCGGCAAGATCTACGGCGAGGCCATCGCCACCGTGCCCGCCTCCACCGACGGCGGCGACTTCGGCCGCATCATGGCCTGGTCCGACAAGTACAAAGCGCTGGGCATCCGCGCCAATGCGGACACCCCGGCCGACGCCAAGCAGGCGGCCGCCTTCGGCGCCCAGGGCATCGGCCTGTGCCGGACCGAGCATATGTTCTTTGATCCCGACCGCATCGGCGCCTTCCGCGAGATGATCTGCTCGGACACCGTGGAGGAGCGCGTGGCCGCCCTGAACAAGATCGAGCCCATGCAGCAGGCCGACTTCGAGGGCCTGTTCGAGGCGCTGGAGGGCTATCCCGTCACCATCCGCTTCCTGGATCCCCCCCTCCATGAGTTCGTGCCCACCTCGGAAGAGGACATCGCCGCTTTGGCCAAGGCTCAGAACAAGACCGTCAAGCAGATCAAGGACATCATCTCCGGCCTGCACGAGTTCAACCCCATGATGGGCCACCGCGGATGCCGTCTGACCGTGACCTATCCCGAGATCGGCGTCATGCAGACCCGGGCCATCATCAAGGCCGCCATCGCGGTGAACAAGCGTCACCACGGCTGGACGGTCAAGCCCGAGATCATGATCCCCCTGACCGGCGAGGTCAAGGAAATGAAGTTCGTCAAGGACATCGTGGTCAAGACCGCCGACGAAGTCATCAAGGAAGCCGGCGTCAAGCTGGAGTATGAGGTCGGCACCATGATCGAGATCCCCAGGGCCGCCCTGACCGCCGACGAGATCGCCGAGGAGGCCGAGTTCTTCTGCTTCGGCACCAACGACCTGACCCAGATGACCTTCGGGTTCAGCCGCGACGACGCCGGCAAGTTCCTCGACGCCTACTACCAGAACAAGATCTACGAGTCCGACCCCTTCGCCAAGATCGACCAGAAGGGCGTGGGCAAACTCATGAAGATGGCTGTGGATCTGGGCAAACAGACCCGTCCCGACCTGCACACCGGCATCTGCGGCGAGCACGGCGGCGATCCTTCCTCCATCGAGTTCTGCCACAACATCGGGCTGTCCTATGTTTCCTGCTCGCCCTACCGGGTGCCCATTGCCCGCCTTGCCGCCGCCCAGGCCAACATCAAAAATCCCCGGGACCTCGGCGACAAGCTGAACAAGGCCGCGGACGACGTGGCCAAAGCGGTCACCGGCGCCGTCAACGGCATCAAGAAGATCTTCAAGAAGTAAGATCGCCTGCCCTTTAACAGGCCGGCCCCGGAATCGGGCTCCGACTTTGGACAGGAGGGGGGCCCCCGGAAGGGGGAAAAGTCAATCGCCAAAGGCCGGAGCGGCATGCATGACCGGGGTTTCCCGGCCGCCGTTGCGGTTAAACATCAAAAGGCCGTCGCGACTGGTTCGCGGCGGCCTTTTCCCTTGCCTGAAAGAACCTTTAAATGGAATGAGGAAGGGGAACGGCAGAGGAAAGAGAATGACAGAGGGGAGTATGACAGAGGAAGGAGAATGACAGAGAAAGGAGCACGGCAAAGGCCTCCGCGAAACGCGGAGGCCTTTGCCGTGTTTGAATCCATGATACTGTGCAGGAATTAGGAAAATTTTTCAGCCCCGCTTGGAGGTCACTTTCTTCTCGTAGTCCTTGACCGCATCCAGCCAGGCGGAGCCTACGCCGGCGTTGGCCTTCTCGCAGTAGGCGTCCCAGACCAGGGAGAAGGGCGCGGCCTTGAACTCCTGGGAGAGGGCCAGACGAGTGGTCACGTCGCCCTCGCGCTCGGTCTTTTTGAGCAGCTCGGTGGGCTGGAGCAGGGCGGCCAGCAGGGCCTTTTTGGTGTTGCGCAGGCCGATGACCCAGGCCGCCACGCGGTTGATGGAGGCGTCGAAGTAGTCCGTGGCGATGTAGGTATCCTGCACCTTGCCCAGGCGGACCAGTTCTTCCATGATGGCGCGGGTCTCGTCGTCAAAGGCCACCACGTGGTCGGAATCCCAGCGGATGGGGCGGGAGACGTGCAGCAGCACGTGATCGGAGAAGGCATACGCCGCGCCCAGCTTGGCCGAGACCACCTCGGTGGGGTGGAAGTGGCCGGTGTCCAGGGTCAGGATGATGTGGTCGGACTTTTTGCTCATCACGTAGCCCATGCAGAACTCGTGAGAGCCCACGGTGTAGGCCTCCAGACCGATGCCGAAGACCTTGGATTCGATGCCGTCCATGACGTTTTTGACGTCCTTGGTGGCCTCGAAGATGCGGTCATAGCTGTCCTTCATGCGGAGCCGGGGCGAGATGGTGTCGATGGGGAACTCCTTGTCGCCGTCGGGGGTCCAGTGGTTGATCACGCAGGTCTTGCCGGTGCGCTTGGCGAAGTAGTCGCCGATGCGGCGGCAGCGGATGCCGTGCTCGATCCAGAACTCCCGGACTTTGTCGTCCGCGGCCGAAAGGGTGCCCTTGGCGGCCAGGGGATGGGAGAAGTAGGTGGGGTTGAAGTCCAGGCCCATGCCGCGCTCCACCGCCCAGTCGGCCCAGTTTTTGAAATGTTCGGGCTCGATCTCGTTGCGGTCTACCGCTTTGTCGGACTCCAGGTAGCTGGCGTGGATGTTGACCTTTTTGGCGCCGGGGACAAATTTGAACACTTCGTCCATATCGGCGCGGAGCTCCTCGGGGGTGCGGGCCCGCCCGGGATAGTTGCCCGTGGTCATGATGCCGCCGGAGAGGGCGCCCGCCTTCTTTTCAAAGCCGATGACGTCGTCGCCCTGCCAGCAGTGGATGGAGACAGGGGTCTCGTCGCAGATCTTGACGGCCTGATCCACGTCCACGCCGTAACCGGCGTAAAACTCTTTGGCGATCTCCAGAGCCTTGGCAGTATCGTACATAGCAAATCTCCTTCGGTCTTGCGACCTGATTTGAATTTCAGCAGATGGGCAGGGGGTGCCGCTTTTTTGACGGAGAGGGCTTTATTTTCCCCGAGAGGGGCCGCATTCTCCTGAAAAAGGGGGCTTTTTCCCTTGCCGAGGCTATTGTACCACAAAACCCGCTCAAAAAGCAAGGTCTTTGTTTCAGAACATTTACGACCTGATTTTCCTGGCGCCCAGCTTTCAGTAAAGTCTGTTTAAGAACGGGCGTATTGCCCGGCGGCGCTTCCTGCCAAACGACATTTTTCGCAAAGCGAAAAATGAGCCGGACCTGAGGGGAAAACCGCGTGCCGCTGGCGGCACCCGATCCGCTCTTGACATAGCTTTATCGCAGGAAATAAAAGTTTAATGTTTTTTGTTCGCCTCGAGTGGGCGTGCAGGCCCGGCGGCGCTGCCGCCCCGCTCTTGGCACGACGAGATGGAAAGCCGGTGCGAGAACAGTTATAAATAAAGTTTATTTAAGAACGGGTGTATTGCCCGGCGGCGCTGCCGCCTGCTTCGGACGTTTCGGAGCCGGAAGTCCGGATCTCGCGGGGGCTTTGGCCGAATTTTTCGGAAAAAGTGCGGTAAAAGTAGCTGGTATTCTCGTAGCCCACCAGGTGGATGATCTCGGTGATGGGGAGGGTCGAGTGCTCGATCAGCTCTCTGGCCCGGGAAAGGCGCTTGTCCAGCAGCAGTTCGGAAAAGGTCTTGCCGGTCTGTTCCCGTACCAGCTTGGACAGGCCGGAGGGGGACTGGTTCAAATCCCTGCACAGCTCGGTCAGGCTGGCCTTTTGGTAATGGCGGTCGATGTACTTGAGCACCTGCATGGCCAGGGAGTGGCGGTAGGTGTCCTCGGAGCCGGACTCCAGGGCCTCCGAGCACTGCAAAAGCTCCAGAAGCAGCAGGCCCATGGTCATGCGGTTCAGTCGGTCGTCGTCCCGCCTCTCCACCAGGGCATAGACCAGATTTTCCAGCAAGTTCTGCACGGGCAGCACGTCGGCGACCTGAAAATAGAGGTAGTCCGAAGTGTTCTTGCCCGAGGAGAGGGTGCTGACCAGAAAGCGCGAGAGGGCGTTGTCCCCCTCCAGGATCCCGAAGGAGAAATCGAAAAAGGCAGGCAGAATGATAAAGTTGACCCCGATGTCGTCCTTGCCGGCCGGCAGGATCTCGTGGTCGGCCACCTGATTCAGAAAGAGCAGATCCCCGGCCTTCAGGGTGACGGTGTGGACGTCGTTGACGATGTGGGTGGTGCTTCCCCGCAGCATGAACAGCACCTCGATGTAGTCGTGCCGGTGCTTGGGAAAGTGTACAAAGCGGGTGTGCGGGCGGATGTCGATCAGGCTGCCCGCCCGCTGCATGACCGTCTTGCTCTCAAAGGTAAAGGAGCCCTGCGAACTGTAACGGGCAGGCTCGAAGGCGGCGGCGTCCGGCGGCATGGCCAGCAGCGCGCGCTCCTCCTCGGTCAACGGCTCAAAATGTCGGATCAGGCTTTCCCGCATACGATCTCCTTTTTTCCGGCCAGGCGGCCTGCGGCGCTCCGGCCAGACATCATTTTTCGCTTTGCGAAAAATGAGCCGGACTTGAGGGACAAACCGCGTGCCGCTGACTTGTCTTTAAGGGCTGAAATAATCCTTACTTTTAACAAACATTAGTGCTGTCTGCAATCTTTTAGTGCAGCTATGCGCGGTTTTTCCCTCGCTTCGGCTGCGCCTCCGCTTCACCCTTTTCCGGCCGAAAATTTACTCACCGTAAATTTTCGATTGAGTCCAACGCCGGTACACGCCCGGCGTTGGCGCGACGAGATTGGAAGCCCGGTACGAAGATAAACTTTACGAACAAAGCAATCGGACACGGGCATACCAATTTTCCTTTATGTTTTTTATCCAATACGTGCCACGTTGTGGCACATATCGAGCAAGGCGAGCAGCCGTGTATATCGTCTAAAATCCATCGCAGGTAAATAAATCATTTGCCCGGTCACCCGGAGTGGGCGCGCTGCCCGGTGCCGCCGGCACCGGAGCCTTGGTCGAATGGCCGTCAGGCCATATATCGAGTTTGCCGAAGGCAAACATATCGACATAAATTTATCGCAGGATAAATAAATCCGTTTCCCCGTTTGCCCGGAGTGGGCGGACAGAAAAGTGCCTGTGGCACTTAAAATTCCTTGACGCAGACCAGCTCCACTTCGCTCAGGCGCACGGTGACGAGGATGTCGTCGGCGAACCGTTCCAGAATGGACTTTTCCGCGCCCTCCAGCGCGGCGTCGCGTTCCTCGGCGGGGGCGTTGCGGTTGAAGTTCCGCATGGACCAGACCGCGCCGGCCGTCGTGCCGGGAAGTCCGCCGGCAAAGCCGTACTGCATGGAGGGCATGATCAGGGCCGCCTGGTTGTCCGAAAAGAGAAAATTTTCAAACAGCATGGCGATCTTGGCCTTCAGGCCCCGGGGCAGGGTGTTCTTCCGGGCCGAGGACAGGTCAATGAAGGTCTTTTTGGCGTCGGCGTCCACCATGGCCTTGGCCGAAAGATGGATCTCAAAGCGGTTTTTCTGATTCTCCATCCAAAGCTCCGCCGAGCACCCCTTCAGGATTTCTCGGGTCATGGACATCATTTCTTCCCCCAGCAGGCGCACCACGTTGACCTGCTCGGGGGAGAGCTTGCAAAATTCGGCGGCCCGCTCGATCTCTCCGAGCGCGGCGGGAATATCCTGTGAAAGATCTTTCAGCTCAAATTTGTCTGTCACCATAACTCAAAAATCTCCTGTCTTTTTCCCTACTATTTTAAACGAAACGGTCCCCTTTTGTCAATCAGAAAAGAAGAGGTGCGAAGGGGCTTTCGGAGGCGCTGCTTCGCCTTGTCGATCAGAAAGAGGGAGTCGCGGAAAGGTTGTCTTTCGAGGACGATAGAATTTGTGCTTGTGAGGACAATAGAATTTGTGCTTGTGTTGTCGATCAGAAAGACAGAGTGGCGCGGGGTGCTTTCCGGGGCGCCGTTTTGCCATCAGAAAAGAAAGGGTGCAGGGGGTTCTTTAAAAGGCAATAGCTTCCGCTTTGCCGATCAGAAAAGCCCCCGGGGAAGGCCTTGGCTCCTGTCCCGCCGGACGGAGAATGAATGAACCGGTCAAAAGGGGCAAGCGGCGGCTTCCGGCTCCGGTTTTTCGGACAGAATATAACAGAATATATAAGGGCCGGCGCCAGACGGGCAGGATACATAAGGGCCGGCGCCAGATGGGCAGGTTTTGGCTTTTTCCGGGCGGACGGGTGCTGGCATTGTCCGGACGGGCGGGAAGACGGGGCCGGCATCGGGCGGGCAGCATTTATGCCGGGAGAGGGGCGGCCTGGAGGAGGAGCGTATGCCCGGGAGAAGGGCGATCTCGGAGAAAGCAGCATATGCCCGGGAAAGGGGCGGTCTCGGAGGAGGCGCATATGCCCGGGAGAGGGGTGGTCTCGGAGGAGGCAGTATATGTCCGGGAAAGGGGAATTTCGGCGGAGGCAGTCTTTTGTAAAGCGCTTTTGACAAAAACTTTTCCGATCGGGCGGCGAATGTAAAGAAAGTTTTACGGAATGGGCGGAGAAAGGAAGGGACGGAAGGGAGAGTGGGGGAACAGAATTTTCCGTTTTTTGACAAGGAATCCGGGCGAAAAACTGAATTTTATGGCGATATTTTGGCAAAAATTTCCCTATCGATTTGGGAGGGCTTGGAAAACCTCAAAACAAGAGGCGGAAAAACGGGGGAGAAGGCCCCGAAACTTTACAAAAACTTTACAAAAGTTTTACCGTTTCATGATAGCAAGAAATTTTTCTTTATGGTAAACTGTAGGCAAGATCAAACAAAAGGAGATGCAAGTATGAAAAAGTTTCTCAGAGCCATGTTAGTTGTGCTCGCACTCGTGATCGGCGCGGTCGCCATGGTCGGCTGCGGCGGAGAGAAGGACATCATGGTCATTGTCCGTGATTCCGCTTCCGGTACCCGTGATGCTTTTGACAGCTTGATTACCAAAGGGGACGAAGAGCTGTCCGAGGAAAACCTGGTCGCCACCCGTGAGGAGCAGAACAGCACAGGTGCTGTTAAGACCATGGTTGCGACCAACAAAACCGCCATCGGTTATATTTCGTTGGGTTCGGTGGACGACACCGTCAAAGTGCTGAAAGTCAACGGCGTGGCGCCCTCCTCGGAGACCGTTCTGGGTGGAAGCTATTCTCTGTGGAGACCTTTCGTCATCCTGAACAGCAAGAAAGTGGAGACGACGCCTGCCGCTGCGGACTTTATTAAATTCCTGCAGAGCAAGCAGGCTCAGGAGATCGTTCTGGAGCATGGCTATGTGCAGCAGCTCGATGAAAATACGCCTGATTATGTGAAGCCTGATGATATGACCGAAATCAACGCCGGCAAAGTGATCATTCGCGGATCGACCTCTATCGAGCCTTTGATGGTCGGCAAGACTGAAAACGGAAAGCATGTGGCGGGATTGATCGAAACTTACATCGAGTTAACCGGTGTAGATCCGGAAGAGCACTTTGACGTGGACTGCAAAGGTTCCGGTGTCGGCAAAGAAGCCGTTGAAAAAGATGCCAACGGAAATGTGATCGGCTTGAGTTCGTCGAAACTGAAGCCGGCGGATGAGGAGTATGCTACTCATTTTGACATCGCGCTAGACGCCGTGGCTGTCATCGTGAACAACGCCAACGAGCTGGAAGACGTCACCATCGAGCAGATCTTCGACATCTACACCGGGGCCATAACCAAGTTCTCCACCCTGCTCCCCGAGGAGAATGTGGCTGCCTGAACGGATTAATAGAGTATGACGCAGGCAAGACAAAAGAATTTAAACACGATCATGACGGTCGTGTTTGGCATAGCGGCAGCCTTTTCGGTGGTTGCCGTTATTGTCATATGTATCTTTCTGTTTGTCCGTGGCATTCCTGCCATGGCCAAAGTGGGACTGTTCGATTTCCTGTTCGGAGTCGATTGGCGACCGAATAACAATGATGTCTTTGACCAGGCGTTGGAAGGGATGTATGGCATTTTGCCCATGATCGTGGGTACCCTGTGCGCCACCGCCGGCGCTTTGCTGGTAGGAGGTACGATCGGTTATCTGACCGCCATATTTCTGGCCAAGTTCTGTCCCAAAAAGATCAAGGGGATCCTGTCGCAGGTGGTCAATCTGCTGGCGGGCATTCCTTCTGTCATATTCGGCTTCTTTGGGATGCGGGTGTTATCTCCGTTTTTGGGAATCTTTACATCGAACGGCTCCGGTTCGGGCATCTTTTTGGTGTCTATCGTGTTGGGTATCATGATCCTGCCCACGGTGGTGTCGCTCTCCAAAAACGCCATCGAGGCCGTGCCTGACGCCTACTACGAGGGCGCCCGGGCGCTGGGCGCCAGCCACGAACAGGCCGTGTTCAAGGTGGTGGTGCCGGCCGGCCGCTCCGGCGTTCTGGCCTCGCTCATTCTGGGCGTGGGCCGGGCCATGGGGGAGACCATGGCCGTGGTCATGGTGGCGGGCAACAGTCCCGTATTCCCAACCGGTCTCTTCCGTTCTTTCTGTACGCTGACAGCTACCATTGTCAAAGAGATGGGTTATGCCGAGGACGTGCATCTGAGTTCCCTGTTTGCCATAGGCTGTGTGCTGTTGGTATTTGTGCTGATTGTGAATCTCATTCTGCACATGGTCAGCCGAGAGAAAAAATCAAACAGGAACGGGAGGCAGGGGAGGCTTGTGCCGGACTGGCTTCGGGGTTTTTACGCCAAAATAGACCGCCCTTTAGGAAAATTTAAAAAGGGTTGCTGTTACGGGGCTGCTGCCTTTTCGACGGTTGCCTTAGCGGGAATCGTGTTGTTCGTAATGATTAACGGTATTCCGCATATCACTTGGGATTTCCTTACAAACAACTATACTTATGGAAGCGGGCCCACTATCATGCCGGCACTGGCGGCCACCGGACTTTTGATTGTTGTCAGTATGGTCATAGCGATCCCTATCGGAATTGCTACTGCAATTTATTTGCATGAGTATACGAAGAGAGGGAACAAACTGGTAAAAGTGATTCGTTCAGCCATCGAAGTATTGTCTGGAGTGCCATCTATCGTGTACGGTCTGTTCGGTATGGCTTTCTTCTGTACTTTCATGAATCTGGGCACTAGTATCATATCCGGCTCACTTACCGTGACCATCATGATCCTGCCCGTGATCGTGCGCTCCACCGAGGAGGCCCTGATCGCCGTGCCCGACTCCTATCGGGAGGGGAGCTACGCCCTGGGGGCCACCAAGCTGCGCACCGTGTTCAAGGTGGTGCTGCCCTCGGCTCTGCCCGGTATCTTGGCCGCCGTCATCCTGGCGATCGGCCGTGTGGTCAGCGAGTCCGCTCCATTGGTCTATACCATGGGGGCATCGCCAAGACCGGCTCCCAGCGGACTTTCCAGCCCGGGAACAAGTCTGGCTGTTCTCCTGTATTATTATACAGGAGAAGGGCTTTACCTTGATCAGGCCTACGCCACGGCGGCCATCCTGATGATCATCGTGCTGGGGCTCAACCTGCTTTCCACCTTTTTGGTCAAAAAACTTCAGAGGAGGACGACCGGCGCATGAGTAAAGCCATCCAAAGCGCCAACGTCAGCATAAAGGACGTCAATCTGTTCTATTCCGACTTTCAGGCGCTCAAAGACATCAACATGGAGATCCCCGCCAACCAGGTGACCGCCTTCATCGGCCCCTCGGGCTGCGGCAAGAGCACCCTGCTGCGCTGCCTCAACCGCATGAACGACCTCATCGAGGGCTGCAAGGTGGAGGGCACCATCAAGGTGGGGGACGTGGACATCTACCGCGAGGTCGAGGTCAACGAGCTTCGCCGCAGCATCGGCATGGTCTTTCAAAAGCCCAATCCCTTCCCCATGAGCGTATACGACAACATCGCCTACGGGGCGCGCATCTACGGCATCCGCAAGCGTTCGGAGCTGGACGAGATCGTGGAGCGCACCCTGAAGCAGTCGGCCATGTGGGAGGAGCTGAAGGACCGCCTCCGCAAGTCCGCCCTGGGTCTGTCCGGCGGTCAGCAGCAGCGGCTGTGCATCGCCCGGGCCCTGGCCGTGGATCCCAAGATCCTGCTCATGGACGAGCCTACCTCGGCCCTGGACCCCATTTCCACCGGCAAGATCGAGGAACTGTGCGCCGAACTCAAGCAGACGGTGACCATCGTCATCGTCACCCACAACATGCAGCAGGCCACCCGGATCTCGGACAAGACCGGATTTTTCCTGCTGGGCGATCTGGTCGAGTACGGCGACACCGAACAGATCTTCGAAGCCCCCCGCATGCCGGAGACCGAGCGCTACATCACCGGCCGCTTCGGCTGATCCCGGGGCAAAGGGCGGCCGGGCCGCCGATCCCGACATCCCACGCCGCTTTGGGGCGGGCCGGTCGGACGATCGTGGAAAAACGTGCCGCCTTGGGGCGGCCGGTCGGGCGATCGCGGAAAAACGTGCCGCCTTGGGGCGGACGGCGGCAATCGCGGAAAAAAGCGCAAAACGCTTGTCAGGACCCGCCCGTTCGTGCTAAAATAAAAGAGGGTATCATAAGAGGGTATCAAATGTCTATCAGAAAGTATTTTGAAGAAGAACTGAACGCGCTGAAGCTGGCGCTGGTCAAGATGTGCCGCACCACCGAGGAGATGATCGACGGGGCCATCCACGCCCTGATCATGCAGGACACGGTGCTGGCCAAAAATGTCATCGAAATGGATCCCGACGTGGACGCCATGGAGCTGGACATCGAGAAAAAGTGCCTGCGCTTCATGCTCCGTCAGGCCCCCGTGGCCAAGGACTTCCGGGAGGTCTCCACCACCCTGAAGCTGATCACCGACATCGAGCGCATCGGCGATCAGGCCTCGGACATCTCCGAGCTGGTCGTGCATCTGGCCGAGCGCAAGTGCAGGTACGTCAAGGACCTCCAGCACATCGAGCGGATGGGCAAGCTGGCCGTGAAGATGGTGCACAACTCGGTGGACTCCTTCATCCGCAACGACAACGACCTGGCCATGGAGACCGCCAGGCTGGACGACGAAATGGACGAGCTGTTCAACGTGGTCATGGATGAGCTGATCGAGCTGATCAAAAAGGATTCCCAGAACGCCGATCAGGCCATCATTTTCATGATGATCACCAAGTACCTCGAGCGCATCGGCGACCACGCGGTCAACGTCTGCGAATGGACGGAGTACAACGAAACGGGAGTACACCAGAAGTATTGATATGAAGACGCTGATCTATGCCGTCGAGGACGACGAGGGAATTTCCGAACTCTATCAGGGGGCCTTCGAGGGCGACTACGAAATCCGGATCTTCGGAGACGGCAAGTCCTTTCTGGAGGCCTTCTGGGCGCAGAAGCCCGCTCTGGTCATCCTGGACATCATGCTGCCGGACATGGACGGCTATGCCATTTTGCAGCAGATCCGGGAAAAGGACGCCCGCACGCCGGTCATCGTGGTCTCGGCCAAGTCGGACGAGATGAGCTTTGTCAAGGGCCTGAACAAGGGGGCGGACGACTACATGTCCAAGCCCTTTTCCCTGCTCGAGCTGATGGCCCGGGTCAAGGCCAACCTGCGGCGGGCCAACGTGGACATCGGCGTGGTGGGGGATCTGATCATCGACTACTCCAACTACACCGCCCGGATCGGGGACAAGGACCTGAAACTGACCCTGAAGGAATTCAACCTGCTCAAGGTGCTGGCGGCCAATCCCAACGTCACCCTGCCCCGGGAAGAGATCCTGAATCAGGTCTGGGGCACCGACTTTTTCGGGGAGTCCCGCACCCTGGACATGCACGTGGTCACCCTCCGCGAAAAGATCCGCAAGGCGGGCGGCAAGAACTGTATCGGCACCGTCCGGGGCGTGGGGTACCGCCTGGAAATTTAAGCGAGGAATGTCCAAATGACCAAAAAAATGCTGTGGAGGACCTTTCTGATCGCCCTGTTGGCCGCTGTCATCGTGCTGGCGGCCGGTATCGGCGTGATCAGCTTTCAGGCCTCGAACACCCAAAAGAGGGAGCTGGAGGTGGACGCCAACCTCATCGCTCAGCTCTGGGACGGCGACGTCGCCTCCCTGGAGACCCTGCGCCCGCACGCCGACCTCCGCATCACCGTCATCAACATCTCGGACGGCGAAGTGATCTATGACAACACCGCCGAGGTGGACGAGGAGCACCTGACCCGCCCGGAAGTCCAGGCCGCCCTGAACGGCCAGCCTCAGGCCTTCGTGCGCTGGTCGGAGACCATGGAGTGCACCATGTACTACTACGCCGTGCGTTATGGCGAGGAGCAGGTGCTGCGGGTGGCCGTCCGGCAGAGCGCGGTCACCGACTACGTGCTCTCCCTGCTGCCCTTTACCGTGCTGGCCCTGGGGCTGGCGCTTCTGATCTCCTATCTGGTCGCGAACCGGTCCTCCCGGGCCGTCACCCAGCCCGTCAAGGACATCCAGCTCAGCCTGCGCAGCCTCAATCAGGGCAGCTACGTCCCGCTGCGCTGCGACAGCTCCAACCCCGAGCTCTACGCCGTCATGACCGAGACCGACGAACTGTTCTCCAAGGTCAACGAAAACCTGAAAAAGCTGCAGGACAGCCGGGCGCGGCTGAGCTTTGTGCTGGACAACGTCTCGCAGAGCATCGTGGCCTTTGACAGGGACGGCACGGTCACCCTGATCAACCGGGCGGCCATGAGCCTGTTCGGGGTCAACAGCTCGGCGCTGGGGCAGAATCTGCTGTACTTGATCGAGGACAACAAGCTCTCCCGCAAGATCAGCCAGGTGCTGGACGGCGGGGGAGATCAGCACTTCGAGTACGAGCTGCGCGACCATCCCCTGAACGTGGATCTCATCGACGTGGCCAAGTACGAGGCCGACGTCAAGATGATCATGATCCTGACCGACCTCAGCGCCGAAAAGCTGGCCATCCGCCAGCGGAGCGACTTCTTTGCCAACGCCGGGCACGAGCTCAAGACCCCGCTGACCTCTCTGCAGGGCATGAGCGAGCTGCTGCTGGAAAAGGAGCCCGCCGACAGCCCCAACCGCAAGTACGTCGAACGCATCCACAAGGAGACCGTGCGGCTGAACGACCTCATTCTGGACATGCTCAAGCTCAGCAGCCTGGAGCAGGCCTCGGCCGACGAGGCCGTGCAGGCCGTCCAGCTTTCGGCGGTCTTTCAGGACATCTCGGCCGAGTTCGCCGGGCAGATGGAGCAAAAGGGCATCGCCTACACCCAGACCGGGGAGGGCAAGATCTTCGCCGACCCCAAAAAGATCTACACCTGCTGCGAAAACCTGTTCTCCAACGCCGTGCGCTACAACAAGCAGGGCGGCCGGGTGGAGGTGGTCATCGAGAACTTCCCCCAGAGCGTGCGCTTTTCGGTGCGTGACACCGGCATCGGCATCGAACAAAAGCACATCCCGCGCCTTTGCGAGCGCTTCTACCGCGTGGACAAGAGCCGCTCCAAAAACACCGGCGGCACCGGGCTGGGGCTGGCCATCGTCAAGCACGTCTGCCAGATCTACGACGCCAAACTGACCATCGTCTCCGCCCCCGACGAGGGCACCACCGTCTCGGTCACCTTCAAAAAGTAAGGCGAACATCGAAAAAGACCTTCCGCATGGAGGGTCTTTTTTGGTGTCCCGGGAGGCAGATAACGAGTATCAGAAAAAACAAACAAAACAGTAAAATTTCGGGGGGGGGGTGGTAAAGTTTTTACGTGTTCAAAGTATAAAAAATTTGAAAATAAAAATATTTAAAAATCGCTTGTCAGACAGGGCGGAATGTGCTATAATGAAGGGGAAGGATCAAGGAGGAAATTGTGATGAGCAAACAAAAGATCCTGCGGTTTTTAAGCCTTCCGGCAGCCTTGGCGCTGCTGGCCGTCCTGGCCCTTTTGGGCGGCTGCGGCGTCAAGCGGCCGGAACCCGAATCGGTCTCCCTGACCCCCGAAAGCCTGACGCTGCAGGTCGGGGAGCGCGCTCTGTTGAGCGGGACGATCCTGCCGGAGGAGGTCAGGCAAAGCAAATTGACCTGGCTCAGTTCAGATCCCGAAGTGGCCTCGGTCGCGGCGGGAGAGGTGACCGGCCTTTCGGCGGGGCAGGCCGTCATCGTGGCCTCCACCGACAACGGCAAGGTGGGCACCTGCACGGTACGGGTCTGGGATCCCGCCGAAGACGGCGTCACGCTGAGCCAGACCCGGCTGTCCCTGACGGCCGGGGAGGGAGCCGTGCTGACCGCCGAATCCTCGTCAGGTCTTCCGCTGTTCTGGGTGAGTTCGGATCCCGGGATCGTCACGGTGGAGGATGGCGCGCTGTTCGGCGTGAGCGAGGGGAGGGCCTTTGTCATGGCCTGGGCGAACAGCGGCGCTTTGGCGGTCTGCGAGGTCGAAGTCACCGCCGATCCCGAATTATCGCCCTTCCTCTTTACCTGGCTCTCCCCGGAGCGCTGCAGGATCGACGGCGTCAAAGATCCTTTGGTCCGGACCCTTGTCCTGCCTGACCGGGTCACGGAGGTCGCCCGCGGCGCCCTGTCCGCCTGCACGGCGCTGGAGAGCCTCACGCTGCCCTTTGCCGGGCAATATGCCGACGGCAGCGGGGAGACGTCGGGCAGCTTTCTCTTTGACGGCACTTGGCCCGAAAGCCTGCGGGAGCTGATCTTTACGGGACCGTCGGTCCCTGCCTCCGCCTTTGTCGACGCGCCCTTTGCCCGCGTCGTGCTGACAGACGCCGAAAGCATCGGCAACAGAGCCTTTTACCGCTGTTTGGATCTGACAGAGGTCGACCTGCCCGACAGCCTGAAAACCCTGGGAGAGTCGGCTTTCTTTGGATGTGAGGGCTTGTTGCGGGTCTTCTTTGGCGAGGGGCTCGAGCGCATCGGGGACTATACCTTTTTCGAGTGCGGAGAGCTGTGGACCCTTTCCCTTCCCGACAGCATACGGGAGATCGGCGACGGTGCCTTCTGCCGGTGCGCCGCCCTGCAGGAGATCGACCTGCCCAAGGGATTGGAGCAGATCGGGGCCAATGCTTTCCGGGGATGTGCATCCTTGGCGGAAGTGGATCTTCCGGACAGCCTGACCCGGTTGGGCATGCTGGCCTTTATGGACTGCTCCGCCCTGGAGCGCGTCACGGTTCCGGGTGGGATCCGGGATCTGGCGCCCGGCACGTTTTGCCGGGCTGGGCTGAAACAGGCGATCCTTTCGGAGGGGGTCGAGACCATTGCGCTGGCCGCTTTTTACGACTGTACGGCCCTGGAGAGCCTCACGCTGCCAGCCTCTCTGACCTCCGTCGCCAACGACGCCTTCGAAGACTGCACGGCGCTTTCGGCCGTGTACATCTCCGATCTGGCCGCCTGGGAAGCGATCGCCTTCGGCAACGAGACCTCCGATCCGCTGTACTACGGGGCCAAGCTCTATCTGAACGGCCTTCCGTTCGACTGCATCAACCTGCCGGACACCCTGGTCGGCCTCGGCACCAACGCCTTTATCTACAACGTAAGCATGCGAAACGTGCGCATTCCGGCCAGTCTGAAGACGGTCTGGGCGGCGCTGCCGGAAGACCTTCTCGGGGACCCCGCCCGGGCTGCCGGAGAACTGACCGCATACGCCGACTGGAGCTTTTTGCGGAAGATCTCGGGCGAAGATCTTTAAAAGTGAACAAAAACTCACTTTTTGGGCCCTTCCGGCGGGAAGGGCCTTTGCTTTTGCTTGACAGACGGCGGTTTTCGTGGTAAAATTTTGTAAACTATTGCGGGCCGGCAGAGGAGGCTTCTTGCCAAGTGGGCTGCCGGAGAACAAAAGGAAGGAAAGAAATGCTGAAAACGAGGACGAAAAACCGCTTCTTAGGTAGGCCGATGCGGGAAGGGAAAGAAAATGTGGGGGAAAAGGAAAGAAGAAATGCTGAAAAGAGAAAAGATATTTTGCTGAAAAGAAGAGAAAAGGTATTTTACGGGCTGGGCGATTTTGCCAGCAACATCGCCTTCGGCTCGGTCTCCTTTTACCTGATGTACTTCATGGTCAAGGTGGGAGGGCTGGAAGCCGGACTGGCCGGCGTGGTGTTCATCATCGCCAAGTTCTGGGACGCGGTCACCGACTACTTCATGGGCCGGATCTCGGACAGGACCAAGTGCAAATTCGGCAAGCGCCGCATCTACATGCTCTGCGGAGCGGTTCCCTTCGGACTGAGCTTCATCCTGCTCTGGCTGATCCCCGGCACCAACAGCCAGGCCCTCAAATTTCTGTACTACACCGGCATGTATATGCTGTTCTGCACCTGCTGGACGGTGGTCTACGTGCCCTACAACACCCTGTCGGCCAACATGACCAGCGACTATGACGAGCGCACCTCGCTGACCTCCTTCCGCATCGTGCTGGCAAATCTGGGCATCCTGATCGGTGCGGCGGTGTTCAGCCTGCTGGCCGAGGGGGAGGAGAGCCTGTTCTACGGCCTGACCGGGAGCCAGGCCCAGGCCTATCTGCTGGCCGGGGTCTGCTTCGCTGCTCTTGCCATCCTTCTGACCCTGCTGTGCACGCTGAACGTGAAAGAGCGGGTGGACGACGGAGGCGAGAACACCTACGGCTTTTTCAGCACCTTAAAACAGCTGGTCCGGCTGAAGGAGTTCCGGGCCTCCGCGCTGCTCTATCTGCTCAGCATGCTGGGGTTTGACGTGGTCATGGCCATCTACATGTTCTACGTCTCCGACACCCTGGGCTTTGGCGGCGGCACCGAGGCCATGATCTTCGTGGCCATTCCCCTGGTCTGCGCCATGGCCAGCGCGCCGTTCTGGACCTGGCTGTCCGCGAAAAAGGGGAAGGTCTTTGCCTACAACACCTCGGCGATCGCGGCGGCGGTCTGCTTCTTCTTCACCCTGTTCGTGCCCGAGCAGAGCGTGCTTTGGCTGGTGGTGGTCTCGGTGCTGTGCGGTTTCTCCATGAGCTGTCTGCAGATCATCCCCTGGGCCATTCTCCCCGACGTGGTGGACATCGACGAGTCGGTTTACGGCGTCCGGCGGGAGGGAGCCTTCTTCGGGCTGGTCTCCTTCCTCTACAAGCTGGCCAACGGCCTGGGCATCGGCTTTGTGGGGCTGGTTCTGGGCTGGTGCGGCTACGTGGAGGGCGCGGGCAGCTACATCGACATGCCGGCCGATTGGGCCGGACAGCCCGACTCCGCCCTGCTGGCCATCCGTCTTATTCTGGCCTGCGTGCCTGGGATCATCTTCCTGATCAGCCTGATCTGCTCCAAAAAGTGCAATTTCTCGAAGGCGGACATGGACAGGGTCCATCAAAAACTGGAGGCCGCCCGCGCCGAACGCGCCGCCTCCGCCGGCGCCGGTCCCGTACCCGAGGGAGCGTCCCTCAAAACGGCCGGTTCCGATGCTCCGGACGGGCCGGGGCGGACCTGAGGAGGAAGTCCGAACTGCGGGAGGCTAAAGGCCCGGGAAAGGCGCAAAAACCTTTTTATCTGAGCGGCAGAGGGAGCGATTCTCCCTATAAAGATCGGGGCTTGATCCCGGCAAATACCGACAAACAAGAACGTCCTTCGGGGCGTTCTTTTTATCTGTCCGGCCGGAGGGGCGGGAGGGAAGAGCGTAAAACCGGAAGCGTGGCAGCGGAGAGGCGGGAAGAGGGCCGGAAGGCCCGTAGAGAGGGAAAGGAAGAAGGACAGCAGAGGGCAAGGCGAGCAAGAAGGGGAAAGACAGGGAGAAAGGGCGCGCCGGAGGAGAGAAAGGGGAAAACCGGAGAGAGAGGCGGGACAGGCCCCGTGCGGGCGGATCGACGGCCGCGGAACGGAGAGGGGGACAAGCGGGTAGATCAGCGGCCGCGGAACGGCGAGGCGGACAGGCGGACAGAGCGGAGTTATCGGAACGGCGAGGCGGACAGGCGGACAGAGCGGAGTTATCGGAACGGCGAGGCGGACAGGCAGACAGAGCGGAGCAGCGGAATCACAATGCGGGGCGGCGCAGAGGAGACAGAAAAATCGTTAAAAATTTGGCATTTTTCTTCCCCAAAACACTTGAAATTTCGGATAAAAAGGATTATAATAGAGAAGGTGAAAAAGGAAGGGAGCTTTCCGCTTTCGCCCCGAACCCGATAAAAAATTTTTTTGATAGAGGAGCAAAGGTATGAAATTCGAGTTGTTACATCCGGCGGATCAGATCGTCATGATGATGCAGCGCATTTACGGCGGGGGCCTGACCACCATGTCGGGCGGCAACCTGTCCATTCTGGATTCAGACGGCGACATCTGGATCACTCCGTCCGGCATCGACAAGGGCAACCTGACCCGGGACGACATCATGCAGGTCAAGCCGGACGGCACCATCATCGGCCGCCACAAGCCCTCGGTGGAGCTGCCCTTCCATTCGCTGGTCTACAAGACCCGTCCGGACGTTCGCGCCGTGCTGCACGCCCATCCGCCCGCACTGGTCAGCTACAGCCTGCTGCGCAAGGTGCCCAACACCACCATCATTCCCACTCCCTACATCGTCTGCGGCAAGGTGGAGTCCTCGGCCTACGAAGTGCCCGGCAGCATCAAGCTGGGCCAGAACATTGCCAAGGTCTTCAAAAAGGGCATCAACGTCGTTATGATGGACAACCACGGCGTGGTGGTCTGCGGCGACACCATCTACGAGGCCTTCAAGCGCTTTGAAACGCTGGAGTACTGCGCCCGCCTGAACATCCAGTCCAACGTGCTGGGCGAGTGCGTCTGCCTGAACGAGGAACAGCTGGAACTGGCCAAAAACCGCTCCGTGGTGCCCATGGGCGAGTTCATCCCCGCCGACCACAACTCCGCCGAGCGCACCGCCCGCCGGGTCATGGTGGAGTTCGTCCACCGCAGCTACCATCAGCAGCTGTTCACCAGCACCCAGGGCAACATCTCCTGCCGGCTGGGCGAGGACAGCTTCCTGATCACCCCGCACGATCTTGACCGCGCCTATCTGGACGTGGAGGATATCGTCCGGGTGGACCACGGCTGGAAGGAGGCCGGAAAGCTGCCCTCCCGCTCGGTGCTGCTGCACAAGCGGATCTACGAGATGCATCCCGAGATCAACAGCGTCATCATCGCCCACCCCACCAACGTCATGGCCTTCGGCGTCACCAAGAGCGAGATCGACTCCCGCACCATCCCCGAAAGCTACATCAACATGCGTTCGGTGCAGAGCGTGCCCTTCGGAAGTTCCATCACCGACATCGAAAAGACGGCTTCCATGATCTCCAACCACAGCCCCGTGCTGCTGGTCGAAAACGACTGCGTCATCGTGGGCGGCACCTCGCTGATCAATGCCTTTGACCGCCTGGAGGTGACCGATTTCACCGCCAAGACCCTGATCCAGGCCAAGCAGCTGGGCACCCCCGTCCGCATTTCGGACGAGGAGGTCGAGGTCATCAACAAGGTCTTCAACCTCAAATAAGGTCTTCAACTTTAAATCGTTTTCAGCGCCGGCCTGCCGATGCAAAGCAGAAAATTTTATCATGATCTGATACGCCGGCGGCTAGGTCCGTCCGGCGACAGCGCTTCTCCCCGCGGAGAGGCGCTTTTTCTTTCCGCAAAGACGTTGCCGTCTGCAGGTGCGTCTTTTTTTATGCTCAGAAAAAATTTCTCTGTCCGATAAAAAGGGGGCAAAAGGGAAGTAATAGGAAGGGCTTCGGGTCTTGGAAGGCCGGCTGAGCGCGGCTCC
>CALVJY010000008.1 GCA_944332455.1 uncultured Clostridia bacterium | reverse complement strand
CTTGAGGGGACAACCACAGTTCGCTTTGTTTACAACAAAGCTCTGCTGTGTTTTTCCCCTCTCAAAACCGCTTCGCGCTTTTGATTCACCCCTTTCCACCCGCGTTTTTACTCACCGTAAAAACGTGATTGAGTCCAACGCCGGTACACGCCCGGCGTTGGCGCGACGAGATTGAAAGCCCGGTGCGAGGACAGACTTTGAGAAAAAACGACAATCAAAACGGGCTTATATCTTTTCCTTTATGTGGTCTGTCCACAACGTGCCGTGAAACGGCACATATCGAGCAAAGTGAGCGTAGCGGAACTTTGCATATCGAATGGCCGTCAGGCCATATATCGAGTTTGCCGAAGGCAAACATATCGACATAAACTTATCGCAGGATAATCGATCAATTTTCCCACTCACTTAGAGTGGGCGTGCCTTCCGGGCGGCGACGCCGCCTGGGCGTATGGCGCGGAGCCTCAGGCTCCCCGCCGGCACCCGCCCGGAAGGTATTACCCAAAAAAGGAGGGGTCGTGTGACGAATTTTTTATTGAAATGTTTTGTCAAAGATTATAAAGAAGTGCAGGACCCCGCCGTGCGGGCGCGCTACGGCGTGCTGTCCGGGGGAGTGGGCATTGCCTGCAACCTGCTGCTGTTTGCGGCCAAGCTGTTCGCGGGGCTGATGACGGGGGCCATTTCGGTGACGGCCGACGCCTTCAACAACCTGTCGGATGCCGGCTCCTCGGTGGTCACGCTGTTCGGGTTCCGGATGTCCGCCCGGCCGGTGGACAAGGAACACCCCTTCGGCCATGGGCGGCTGGAGTACCTTTCCGGGCTGATCGTCTCCCTGCTGATCATGCTGGTGGGCGTGGAACTGCTCTCCTCCTCGGTGCAGAAGATCTTCACCCCGGAGGAGACCCTGTTTTCCTGGCTGACCGTGGGGATCCTGGGGGGCTCGGTGCTGGTCAAACTGTGGATGTGCCTGTTCAACCGGAAGCTGGCCAAAACCATCGATTCGGCCGCCATGCGGGCCACGGCCATGGATTCGCTCTCCGACGTGGCCGCCACCCTGACCGTCCTGACCGCCCTGCTGATCACGCATTTTTCGGGCTTTTCGCTGGACGCCTATGCCGGCGTCGTGGTGGCCCTGTTCATCCTGTGGACGGGCTTTCGCTCGGCCAAGGAGACCGGGGATCTGCTGCTGGGCAAGGCCCCGGACCCCAAGCTGGTGCGGGAGGTGGAAAAGACGGTGCTCGACCACGACGAGGTGCTGGGCATCCACGATCTGGTCATCCACAACTACGGCCCCGGCCGGCTGATGATGAGCCTGCACGCCGAGGTCCCGGGGGAGGGGGACATCATGCAGCTGCACGACGTCATCGACGGCATCGAGCAGGAACTGCGGGAAAAGTTTCACTGCGACGCCGTCATCCACATGGATCCCATTCTGATCCACGACAAAAAGGTGGCCGAAATGTGTCAGAAGGTGGTCGCCCTGGCCAAGGAGATCGACGAACGCATCACCGTGCATGACTTCCGCATGAGCGAGCGGCCGGCCCACTGCCGGCTGATCTTCGACATGGCGGTGCCCTATGCCGTCCGGCGCTCCGATCAGGAGATCCGGGCCGAGATGACCCGCAAGGTGGAGGAGCTGGATCCCCGCTTTACGGCCGTCATCGGCATCGACCGCTCCTGATCGGTCCGAAGTCCGGAAAAACCGGGTACGAAAGGTCCTGCCCGACAGAGGCGCAGCTCAAAATCGGACGGAGGAGCGGGCTTTTACCCGATTATTTTGACAAGCTGCGGCTTTTGACCGCATTTTGACAAGCTATGGAACGTTACATCCACCAGGGCCCTCCGGCGAAGGTGAGGGCCTCCCTGAAAAAACATCTGCCCTCGGTTGGGGCCTCCCGCCTGCTGGCCGCCGCGGCCAAAAGAGAGGTCAAGGTCAACGGCCGCCGGGTCCGGGAGGGGGAGCTGATTTCTCCCGGGGACCGGGTGGAGGTCTTTCTGCCCGAGCCTCCCGCCTTCCGCCCCGAGGCGGTGTTCGACTCCGGCCGGGTGCTGGCCGTCAACAAACCGCGGGGGATCCCCACGGTGGGCGGGCACAGCCTGGAGAGCGAGCTGCAAAGAGAGCGGGGCGAGAGTTGGCGGGCGGTGCACCGGCTGGATACCAACACCGCCGGATTGGTGCTGTTCGCCGGGGACGAGGGCGCGGCCGGGGAACTGCTGGCCGCCTTCCGGGAGGGCCGGGTCCGAAAATTCTACTCGGCGGTGCTCTGCCGGCCCTTTGAGCAGCGGGAGGGGCTGTGGTCGGACTTTCTTTTTAAAGACGCCAAAAAGAGCCGGGTCTACGTCCGCGCCGAGGGCGGAAAGGGGTATCTGCCCATCGCCACGGCCTACCGGATCCTGAGGGAGAAGGGGGACCTGGCGTGGGCCGAGCTGGAGCTTCACACCGGGCGCACCCACCAGATCCGGGCCCAGTCCGCCTTCCACGGGCATCCCGTGCTGGGGGACGGAAAGTACGGCGATCCCGGATTCAACCGCCGCTATGGCCGCAAAGACCAGTGCCTGTGCGCCAGAAAACTTCTGCTGCGCTTCCCGACCGGCGAACTGAAGGATCTGGACGGCCTGACCCTGGAGATCGGGGACCCCTTTGCGGAGCTGTTCGACCGGAGTTAAATGTTTTGCAGGATCACCTTATTGAAGCAAAAAGCTCAAAAAAAATCCGCCCCAGCAGGCGGATTTTTTTTGAGCTTTCAGATGAAGCATCGATCTTCGCGGCGGATGTTTTGATCTTATGAAGCCGATCGATCTTCGCGGCGGAGCCGATAGCCCGGATGAAACCCGATCGATCTGTCGCGGCGGAGCCGACCGGATGAAGCCGATCGATCTGTCGCGGCAGGTCGGGATCTTTTAAGCGTTCAGCCGTTCCAGGGCAGTTCCTCCGGAGGGGGCTCCGAGGCTGCCGCGGCCTCGGCCGGGACCTCGTCAGGGGGCGGGGGTTCTCCGGCGGGGGGCGCCGATTCGGGCGGGGGAGCCTGGTCCTCCCGCCGGCGGTACTTGGGGGCCTCCTGCGAGCCGTAGGCGGCCAGCAGCTGATCGGCGGTCTTGTCGGTGTTCTCGAAGCGGGTATATTCTCCCGTCCAGCCCAGGGCGATGGAGCCGGTGGGGCCGTTGCGGTGCTTGGCGATGATAATCTCCACCAGGTCCTTTTCGATGGCCCCCGAGAGGGCGGCCGACTCGTTTTCGGCGGCCCGGTCCGGGCGGTGGATGAACATGACGATGTCGGCGTCCTGCTCGATGGAGCCGGACTCGCGCAGGTCGGACAGCTGGGGGCGGTGGGAGGTCCGGGACTCCACCGCGCGGGAGAGCTGGGACAGGGCCAGCACGGGCACGTCCAGCTCCTTGGCGATGATCTTCAGGGTCCGGGAGATCTCGGCCACCTCCTGCTGGCGGTTGTCGGTCTTTTTGCCGTTGGTCATCAGCTGGAGGTAGTCCACCATCACGCAGTCCAGTCCGCCCTCCCGGGCTTTTAAGCGCCTGCACTTGGACAGGATGTCGGCCGGCGTGGTCATGGAGGAGTCGTCGATGAACACTTTGGCCTTGCTCAGCTGGTTGTTGGCCTGCCAGAGGTTGGTCCAGTCCTTTTCCTCCAGCTTGCCCTTGGATGCCTTCTGCAGCGAGACCCGGGCGGCCGAGCACAGCATACGCTGCACCACCTGATCCTTGGGCATCTCCAGGGAGAACACCGCGCAGATCCGCCCCGCCAGGGCCAGATTTTCCACGATGTTCATGGCAAAGGAGGATTTTCCCATGGCCGGGCGGGCGGCGATCAGCACCAGATCGGTGCGGTGCAGGCCGTTTAAGATGTCGTCCAGCTGGGTAAAGCCCGTCTTCATGCCCTTGAAGGCGTCCTTGTCCGTGGCCAGCTGCTCGAATTTGACAAAGATGTTGGTCAGAGAGTCGGTGATGCCGGTCAGCTGGGAGGAATCGGTCTCGGCCGAGATGTCAAAGACCGCCTTTTCGGCGAAGGCCAGGGCGTCCTGCTTGGTGATGTTGGTGTGTACCATCTCGGCGATGTCCGAGGCCGCGCGCTCCAGCCGGCGGAGCACCGAGTCCCGGTTGACGATGTCCACGTAGTAGCGGAAATTGGCGGCCGAGGGCACCGAGGTGGCGATGGAGGACAAATAAGTCAGTCCGCCCGCCGCGCTCAGCGTGCCCTTTTGCTCCATGGCGTCGGTCAGGGTGACCATGTCCACGGGCTGATTGCGGTTGTACACCTCCTGCATGGCCTCGAAGATCTGCCGGTGGGACTCGGCGTAAAAGTCCTCGGGCTTGAGCTCGGGCAGGATATCGGCCGCCGCGTCCGCGTCGTAGAGGATGCAGCCCAGGGCGGACTGTTCGGCCTCCAGGTTGTGGGCGACGCTGCGGGTGATCTTGGGTTTTTCTTCCTTTTTTTTCGGCATGGGGACCTCGTGAGATCAGGCGGACCTGAAAAGATCGGCTTTTGTCAGGCGCAGTGCTTGCGGATGTACTTGCGGTAGGGGTCGAGGGCGGTCCGCAGCATCGCGGTCAGCTGTTCGGATGTTCCCGCGGTCAGGCAGTCCTTGGGCAGGATCATGCAGCGCTCGGCGTTGATGTAGAGATAGAAATTTTTCCGGGTCTCATAGACGGCCTGCAGCTCCTCGTAGTGGACGGGGACCTTGACCGGCTTGGGCTTGTCCACCGTCACCTCGATGCGCTCGGGGGTGAACAGGTAGCGGGAGGTGGTCTCCAGATAGTCCGGATAGTTCCGCACGTACCGTTTTCCCCCCAGGATGCCCGAAAAGAGCATCACCAGGGGAAAGGCCACCCCGCAGACCAGCATGATGATCCCCATCACCACGCTCTGCAAAAGCAAGAACAGCACGGCGCAGAAGATCAGCAGGATGGGGGCGGCCAACGTCTTGGCCACGTCCCGCTGAACGGCGTCGAACTTCCGGAACTTGACGTACTGTTCGGCGGTGTTTTTGACGACGGCTTCGATCATGGCTCACTCCGTCAGGGCCTTCAGCTCGGCCAGGGTGTCCGAAAACTCGGCGATGGCGGTCTCGAAGGGGACGGGGGTGGAGAGGTCCACGCCGGCGATCTTCAGCAGGGAGACCGGATCGGCCGAGCCGCCCGAGCGGAGGAATTTTTTGTACTGCTCCACCGCCTTTTCCCCCTGGGAGAGGATGCCCCTGGCGATGCTGACCGCCGAGGTGATGCCGGTGGCGTACTTGTAGACGTAGAAGGCTGTGTAGAAGTGGGGGATCCTGGCCCACTCGTACTCGATGGCCTTGTCGTAGGTGCAGGCCGGGCCGTAGTACTTGCGGTTCAGATCGCCGTAGACCTTGGACAGCGACTCCACGGTCAGGGGCCTGCCCTGTTCGGCCATCTCGTGGGCCAGGGCCTCGAACTCGGAGAACTGGGTCTGGCGGAAGAAGGTGGTCCGGAACATATCCAGGTAGTAAGACAGCAGGAACTTTTTCATCTTGTTGTCCTGCGTGGTGGAGAGGATGTGCTTCAAAAGCAGCACCTCGTTGACGGTGCTGGCCACCTCGGCCACGAAGATGGTGTAGTCCGCCGTCTGCGGGGGCAGGGAGGTGTTGGAGTAGTAGGAGTGCATGGCGTGCCCCAGCTCGTGGGCGATGGTGAACACCGAATGGGTGGTCTTTTCGTGGTTGAGCAGCACATAGGGGTGAGACTTGTAGCACCCCCAGGAGTAGGCTCCGGTGCGCTTGCCCTTGTTTTCGTACACGTCCATCCAGCGCTCGTCGTGGGCCCGCTGCAAAAGATCTGCATACTCCTCGCCCATGGGCTTTAAGCCCTCCTTGACCAGGGCGAAGGCCTCCTCAAAGTCCAGCTTCAGCTCGGCGCCCTTGAAGAGGGGGAAGTGCATGTCGTACATGTGCAGTTCTTTCAGCCTGGCCACCTTTTTGCGGAGAGCCATATATTCATGCAGGGCGGGCAGGCCCTTGTTCACGGCGTCCAGCAGGTTGCGGTACACCGCCACGTCCACCTCCTCGCTGAACAGAGCGGAGGCCATGCAGCTCTCGAATCCCCGGGCAGTCTTGTAGAAGCAGTCCTTCTTGACCGAGGCGGCGTAGATGGAGGCCAGGGTGTGGATGACCCCCTCGTAGGACTTGTAGTAGGTCTCGAAGGCCCGGCGCCGGGTGCCCTGGTCGGGGCTCTGGAGGAACACCGAGTAGCTCCCGTGGGAGAGGGGGAGGGAGGTCCCGTGCTCGTCCTCGACCTCCTCGAAGGTCATGTCCACGTTGTCCAGGCTGTCGAAGATGCTCCGGAAGGAGGCCGAGATCTCTCCCGACAGGGAGAGCAGTTTTTCCTCCGGGGCCGACAGAATGTGGGCCCGCTCCCGGATGATCTTGCCGAACATCCGGCGGTAGGCGGCAAAGCGGGGCTGATCGGACAGCCCGCGCAGGGTCTTTTCGGAGAGGGCGGAGATCTCGGGCAGGGCGAAGGAGGAGGCCGCCGAAAGCCGGGTCAGAAGGCCCACGGCGCGGTCGGTCATGCCGGCGTACTTGGCCTGGCTGCCGTCCTCGTCCTTTTTCATCTTGGCGTAGACGTAAAGCCGCTCCAGATCCAGATTGACGGCGGTGTCAAATTCCAGGTACTCGAACAGCAGATCGGGGTCGGCCAGCTTGCCGACGTATTGGCCGTACTGTTCGGCCTTGGCCGAAACTTCCTCAAAAAGATCCTCCCAGGCCTTGTCGCCGGCCAGGATGGAGGACAGGTCCCATTTGTAGGCTTCCGGGATCAGATTTCTGTTTTCGTAAGACATAATTTCACCTCAATATCAATATCTTGTATTCGGCGGCGGGCCGCCGGATCGGTCTGAATCTTGTATCCGGCGGGACAGCCGGATCGGTCTGACGGACGGGAAGGGGCGGCTCGCTGTTCGGAAGTTCCGGCCGCCGCTCCTTTTATATTTTTTGCCGCTCTCCTCTCAGGGGCCGCCCCTTCGGCGGCGCGGCGCCTTAGCTCCCTTTCGGGGCGGAGCTCAGTTCTTGTTGCTGTGTATGGGCGCGGGGATGCGGCCGCCCCGGCGGATGAAGGCCGAGGGATCGGCGGCATTGACGGCGATCACCGGCGCCCGGCCCAGCAGGCCGCCGAACTCCACCCAGTCGCCCACCTTTTTCCCGGGGGCGGGGATCAGCCGGACGGCCGTGGTCTTGTTGTTGACCACCCCGATGGCGGCCTCGTCGGCCAAAATGCCGGACAGCACTTCGGCCGGGGTGTCGCCGGGGACGGCGATCATGTCCAGACCCACCGAGCACACCGAGGTCATGGCCTCCAGCTTGTCCAGGCTCAGGAAGCCGGCCTCGCAGGCCCGGATCATGCCGATGTCCTCGGAGACCGGGATGAAGGCCCCCGAAAGCCCGCCCACGTGGGAGGAGGCCATCACGCCCCCCTTTTTGACGGCGTCGTTCAGCAGGGCCAGACAGGCCGTGGTGCCGTGCGCGCCCACCGAACTTAAGCCCATTTCCTCCAGGATGTGGGCCACCGAATCCCCCATGACGGGGGTGGGGGCCAGCGAAAGATCCACAATGCCGAACTGGGCGTGCAGGCGCTCGGCGGCCTCCTTGGCCACCCATTGGCCCACCCGGGTGATCTTGAAGGCGGTCTTTTTGACGGTCTCGGCCACCGCGGTCAGGTCCTGCCCCTTCACCTTTTCCAGGGCGCACTTGACCACGCCGGGGCCGGAAACCCCCACGTTGATGACGGCGTCGCCCTCGCCGGTCCCGCAGAAGGCCCCCGCCATAAAGGGGTTGTCCTCCACGGCGTTGGCAAAGGCCACGAACTTGGCGCAGGCCAGTCCGTCCCGGTCCCGGGTCCGCTCGGCCATCTCCTTGACCAGGCGGCCCACCCGGGCCACGGCGTCCATGTTGATGCCCGCCCGGGTGGAGGCCACGTTGACCGAGGCGCAGACCTTGGCCGTGGAGGCCAGGGCCTCGGGAACGGAATCTAAAAAGGCGGACTCGAAGGGGGTCATGCCCTTCTGCACCAGGGCGGTGTAGCCGCCGATGAAGTCGATGCCCACGGTCTCGGCGGCCCGGTCCAGCGCCCGGCACAGGCGGACGAAGTCCCCGCAGGGCGCCCCGATCAGGGAAACGGGGGTGACCGCCACCCGCTTGTTGACGATGGGAATGCCGATCTCCTCGGCGATCTCCTCGGCGACGGGGACCAGCCGCTCGGCCGTCCGGGTCACCTTGTCGTAAATCTTCCCGGCCGCCCGTTCAGCCGACTCGCTGACGCAGTCAAACAGGGAAATACCCATGGTGATGGTGCGCACGTCCAGGTGCTGATCGTCCACCATGGCCAGCGTCTCTAAAATCTCACGGTTGGAAAGCATGGCCGGCCCTCACAGTTTGTGCATGGCGTCAAAGATCTCCTCGTGCTGCACCCGAATGGAGACGCCGAAGCTCTTGCCGTGCTCTTCCAAAATGGACGCGACCTCGGAGAGGGGCTTTTCGCACCCCGACAGGTCGGCCAGCAGGATCATGGTGAAGTACCCCTGCAAAATGGTCTGGCTGATGTCCTCGATGTTGATGCCCAGCTCGTAGAGCTTGGCCGAAGTCTTGGCGATGATGCCGGGACGGTCTTTGCCGATGACGGAGACTACTGCCTGCATTTGACCAGTTCCTCCCTTCTGTTTTTCTTCATGACCGACTTGATCTTCTCCTCGGTGGAGGGCTCGTCCGCGGGGCGGGGGAGGGTCTCGTAGGAGACCAGGATGTTGCCCTGGGTGATGTAGTGGACCATCTCGCCCGGCTGGATGTCGGGGAGGGGCTTTTCGCAGTCGATCAGCACCTTGCGCTCGAAGTATTCCTTTTTGCGCTCGTTGTATTCAAAGGTGATCATGGTGTGGTAGTCCACGCCCTCCCGGACCTCCACGGCGGTGGAGAAGTTCTTCAGCTCTCCGGTGCTGCCCTCCCGAAGCCCGGTCTCCAGATAGCCCAGCATCTTGGTGTAAAACCGCAGCCGCCGGAACTTGATGGACAGCACGGGAAAGGAGAAAAAGGCGAACACACAGCTTAAGACCATGGCCGCGGCCTTGGGCCAGACGGCCAGGGGGGACTGGTAGGGGAGGGTGGCAAGCCAGACGATCATGCCGATGTCAAACAGGATCACCGCCCCAAGCAGGATGAGCCAGATGGTCAGAAAGCGCTTTTTGGCTGCCTTTTCGCGGGGATATTCGCTTCCGTCGTAAAGTTCGATCATGAAAAACCTCGTGGGGCGGGGGCTCCGGAGCGGGACCCTCCGCTTTTATTTGATCTTGATTGCGCCTGAAAGGGCTTGATCATGCACAAAAATTCTTATGGCCTAGACTTATGGCCTATATCAATTTATATGGCCTATGTAATGGCCTATATATCGGAATATTTACGGCCTGTATCCGGACATTTTGATCTTGTATATAATCAAGTAAACACTATTATATCATAAGCGGGCGGGGAAAGCAAGCCGGAAAGCCCTCCTCCCGAAATTTCAAAGAGCGGCGGGCCGCAGCGGAAGTTCCGAAAAGGGCGGGGGAAGGTCCGGCCGGACGATTTGCCCCGCGGGGGCAAAAAATATTGCCTATTTGAGGGAATTGTGCTATAATAGAAAAAACAGAAAAAGATCAGACAGGAAAGACGCGAGATGAAGGAAAAATACTATATCACCACCCCCATCTACTACCCCTCGGGGCACTGGCACATCGGCCACAGCTACACCACCGTGACCTGCGACACCCTGGCCCGCTTCCAGAAGATGCTGGGCAAGGAGGTCTTTTTTCTGACCGGCACCGACGAGCACGGCCTCAAGATCGAGGAACGGGCCAAGGCGGCCGGCAAGGAGCCCAAGGCCTTCGTGGACGAACTGGTCACCGAGCTCAAGCAGCTGTGGGCCATCATGGACATCGACTACTCCAAGTTCATCCGCACCACCGACGACTACCACGTCAAGGCGGTGCAGAAGATCTTTCAGAAGCTCTACGATCAGGGCGACATCTACAAGTCCGAGTACGAGGGCTGGTACTGCACCCCCTGCGAGTCCTTCTGGACGGACACCCAGGCCGAGGGCGGCAAGTGCCCGGACTGCGGACGGCCACTGACCCGGGCCAAGGAGGAGAGCTACTTTTTCCGCCTCTCCAAGTACGCCGACCGCATCATGGACTACTACCGGGAAAATCCCGAGTTCCTCCAGCCCAAGAGCCGGCTGAACGAAATGGTCAACAACTTTTTAAAGCCCGGCCTGCAGGATCTGGCGGTCTCCCGCACCAGCTTTTCCTGGGGGATCCCCGTGCCCTTCGACCCCAAGCACGTCATCTACGTGTGGGTGGACGCCCTCAGCAACTACATCACCGCGCTGGGCTACATGGGGGAGGACGATTCCCTCTTTCAAAAGTTCTGGCCGGCTGATTTGCACCTGATGGCCAAGGAGATCATCCGCTTTCACTCCATCATCTGGCCGGCCATCCTCATGGCGCTGGATCTGCCCCTGCCCAAAAAGGTCTACGGCCACGGCTGGCTGCTGATGGGCGGGGACAAGCTGAGCAAGAGCAAGACCGAAAACATCAAAAAGGATCTGGTCGATCCCTTCAAACTGTGCGAGCGGTACGGCTCGGACGCCATCCGCTACTTCCTCCTGCGCGAGATCCCCTTCGGGGCGGACGGCGCCTACACCAACGAGGCCCTGATCGCCCGCATCAACTCCGACCTGTGCAACGACCTGGGGAATCTGGTTTCCCGCACCGTGGCCATGGTGACGCAGTACTTCGGCGGCGAGATCCCCGCGCCCGGCCCCTACGGGGAGCCGGACCGGGAGCTGATCGCGCTGTGCGAGGGAGCGCTGGCCGAGGTCAAAAAGAACATCGACGCGCTCAACGTGCCCGAAAGCCTGGCCGTCATCTTCCGGGTGATCGCCCGGGCCAACAAGTACATCGACGAGACCGCCCCCTGGAAGCTGTGCAAGGAGCCGGCCTCCCGGGAACGGCTTAGCACCGTGCTGTACGTGCTGTGCGAGACCATCCGCTTTGCCGCCGTGCTGCTAAAGCCCTACCTGCCCAAGACGCCCGCCCGCATCTTTGCCCAGCTGGGCATCGCGGACGAGTTCCCCGATTTCGAGTCGGTCCGCACCTTTGGCTGGCTGAAGAGCGGCACCAAAGTGCAGAAGGGCGCCCCCCTCTTCCCGCGGCTGGATCCCATCAAGGAAAACGCCGCCCTGACCGAGATCGCCCTCAGCCTGCTCCCCAAAAAGGAGGCGCCGAAGGCGGAAAAGGCGGAAGAACAGGCGCCTGCCGAGATCTCCATCGACGATTTCGCCAAAGTGCAGCTTCGCACCGCCAAAGTGACCGCCTGCGAAAAGGTGGAAAAGTCGGACAAGCTGCTCAAGCTGACTTTGCAGGTGGGGGAGGAGGTCCGCACGGTGGTCTCCGGCATCGCCAAGGCCTATTCGGCCGAGGAGATGGTGGGCAAGACCGTGGTGCTGGTGGCCAACCTCAAGCCCGCCAAGCTGCGGGGCATCCTCTCCGAGGGCATGATCCTGTGCGCCGAGGACGAAAAGGGCAATCTCTGCCTGGTCTCGCCCGAGCAGGCCGGTTTCCCCTCGGGCATGGAGGTCCGCTGAACGGCCTTTTAAGGGAGCGGCGAAATCATGCTTTTGCGGCGCAGGGAAAAATCCTGATGTTTATCCCGCCAAGCGGCAAGACCTCTTTGCCGGGTGAGATCGCAGCCTGATCCTCCCGAAGGAGCGTGATCTCCCGTGCAGAGTCCAGAACGGACGGGCGGCGCGAAGGTGTTGAAAAACGCTGAAAACCGATCCGGGGCAAAAGGCTCTGTCATATCAAAACATTCAATAATATTTTAAATATCTGAATTCAAGGCGATATCGAACGAATTGAAGAGGCAACGCCGTGCAGAGATCGACGCAGGAAGCTTGCGCGTCTTGGGGGCGCCTCCACAAAAAAACGGCCGATATGATCGGAACAGACTGAACTTTCATGAAGCAATTTCTGGACACGCATGCCCACCTGATGGACGAGCGCTATGAAGATCCCGACCAGATCCCGGCTCACATGGCCGAGGATGAGCTCTTTCTGACGGTCAGCGTGGGCTACAATCTGGTCTCTTCCCGGGCCGCCGTGGCGGCCGCGCAAAAGTACGGCCGGGTGTTCGCGGCCGTGGGCATCCATCCCTCGGACGCCGAGGAGGCCGGGGCGGACTTCTATGCCGAACTGACCGACCTCGCCAAGGATCCTAACTGCCTGCTGTGGGGGGAGATCGGGCTGGATTATCACTATCCGCCCCTGGACCGGGATCTGCAAAAGCGGGTCTTTCTGGAACAGCTGGAGCTGGCCCACGCGAGCAAACTGCCGGTGGCCATCCACCTTCGGGAGGCGGTGGGGGAGATGAACGAACTCCTCCGGCAGAACGCCGGCCTGCTGGAATACGGCGGCATCATGCACTGCTACGCGCAGTCGGCCGAGCTGGTCCCCTTTTACCTGAAGCTGGGCCTTTACCTCTCCTTTTCGGGGACGGTCACCTTCAAAAACGCCAGGGGATTGCTGGACGCCGTGCGGGCGGTCCCGCTCGAGCGCATCCTGACCGAGACCGACAGCCCCTATCTCACCCCAGAACCCTTCCGGGGAAAGACCAATCAGCCCGCCTATGTGCGCTATGTCGCCCAAAAGGTGGCCGAACTGAAGGGGGTGGAGGTCGAAGCCCTCAACGACTGCGTGCTGAAAAATTTCCGCACCCTCTGTCCCAGGCTGGATGCCGCCCTGCGGAACGACTGAGAGGGAAAGGGGAACGCGAGCGGCGCTTTGGAAGCGTTCCGGGAAAGAGAGCAGCAGGAAAGGGCGGATCTTCCGGCCCTGCAAAGAACCTTGCGCCTGATCCGGATCGCATGGAAGGGGAAAACGATGCAGGTAAATATTGACCGCCGGTAAACCGGGCCGGCTGTCATAAAGTTGAACGTCACCTGTGCTGACGGCGGGTTTCGACCAAGTACTCTGCAAAGGGCATTTCGGGGTTGAGTACTCTGCAAAGCACCTGTTTTGCATAGTACTATGCAGTCAAAATAAGGGCTTACGGGGAGATATGCCGGAGCCTCATCGGGGAAAAGATGAAATACCTTTCAATGATCAAGAGAACAATATGGACACCTATCTTTATCGTCTGGGCGACAAGCTCTACCTCAATCTGACCAATCGTTGCACCAACGCCTGCGAGTTTTGCATCCGCAACGGCCGGGAGGGCATGGGGGATCAGACGCTGTGGCTGGAAAAGGAGCCTTCGACCGAGCAGGTCATCGGCCAGCTGGAACACACCGATCTTTCGGCCTTCGAGGAGGTGGTCTTCTGCGGCTTCGGCGAGCCCCTGCTCCGCCTGGACGCCGTGGCCGCCATCGGCCGCTATCTCAAGGGCCGGGGGGCCTCGGTGCGGGTCAACACCAACGGCCAGGCCGACCTGGTCTACGGCCGGGAGGTGCTGGACGAGCTGGTCGGCGCGGTGGACACCCTTTCGATCTCCATGAACGCGGCCTCGGCCGGGGAATATCAGAAGATCTGCCACTCGGAATTCGGGGAGGCGGCCTATCCCGCCCTGCTCCGGTTTGCGGTCTCGGCCAAGGAAAAGGGCTTTCGCACCGTGCTGAGCGTGGTGGACACCCTGCCCGCCGAACAGATCGAGGCCTGCCGGGCCTGGTGCGACGCCCACGGCATTCCCCTGCGGGTGCGCCGCTACGAGTAAAGGCGCGCCGCGCATATAAGCAAGCAAATGAACCATGATCAGAACCGCCGGACCGGGGATCCCGGAGCGCGGCCGAAAAAATTTCAAAGTCCGGATCCTCCCTCCGGCCACCTTTCGGAGCCCTTTGCGGCCCGCGGGGCAGAGGTCCGGGCGATCCTGAAAGAGCAGGACTTTCGCTTTGAGAAGAAGTGGGGGCAGAACTTTCTCACCGACGCCAACCTGCTGGAGGCCGTGGTCCGCGACAGCGGGACCGGCCCCGGGGATCTGGCCGTCGAGGTGGGGGCGGGCGCCGGCGCGCTGACCCTGGCCCTGAGCCGGGCGGCGGGGCAGGTCGTGGCCTTCGAGATCGATCAAAGGCTCCGGCCGGTGCTGGCCAGGACCCTGGAGGGCCGCGCCAACGTCACCCTGCGTTTCGAGGACGTGTTAAAGGCCGATCTGTCCGATCTTTCCGATCCGGCCCGGCCCTTCCGGCTGGTGGCCAATCTGCCCTACTACATCACCACGCCGGTCGTCATGCGCTTTCTGGAGGGGGGATTTCCCCTGAAGTCGCTGACCGTCATGGTGCAGAAGGAAGTGGCCGAGCGCTTTGCCGCCGGGCCGGAGGATCCCAACTACGGGGCGGTCTCGGCGGTGCTGGCCTTCTACGGGATCCCCAGGATCTGCCGCACGGTCTCCCGCAATCTGTTCATCCCCCGCCCGGAAGTGGATTCCGCCCTCTTTCACCTGGACTGCGTCCGGCGCTTTTTTCCCAGGGACGAGGCCCTGTTTTTCCGGACGGTCAAGGCCGCCTTTGCCATGCGCCGGAAGACCCTGGTCAACAACCTTGCCGCTCTGGGGCTGGACAAATCCGAGGCCGCAGATCTTTTGAAGGCGCTGGGCTTTTCGGAGCAGGTCCGGGGAGAAAAACTCTCGCCGGCGGACTTTGTCCGGCTGTCCGACGCCCTGAGCGAGCGGGGCATCAAGGGCTGAAGTTCCTTTCGTCGTTTGATTTTTCCGGTCCGGAGGCCATCCCGTCTCCGGCCGATGTTGATCTTAAAATTGTGCCGGTTTCGGCGCGAAAAATAATTTTTGAAAGAAAGGAGAAGTAAGATGAGCCGTTTTTTTGACAAGAGGAGAGAGGCCTCCCGGCGGCGGAAGCTGCCCAAATTCCGCTACATTGCCGACAACACCCTGCCCTTCCGGCGGGATGCGGAGGGGGTCCCCTGCGCCTGCTGCGGGGAATTGACCCACGAAGTCTACGAGAGCGGCTTCGCGGACTCCGCCTTTACGGGGGCGCTCTGCCCGGCCTGCGTGGTCAGCGGCAGGGCCTGCCAGACCTTTGACGCCAGCTTTCACGACGCCGAGCAGTGCGAACAGGTGAGCAGCCCCATGGCCATGGAGACGCTGGAACACTGCACGCCCGGTCTGAACACCGATCAGCCCGTCCAGTGGCCGGCCTGCTGCGGCGACTACTGCGTCTTTCTGCGGGAAATGACCGCCGAGGACTTCGAGAACGAGGAACTGATGGAGGAGCTGGCCGACGACATCGCAGCCTGGGAGATCCCCGAGGAGGCCGTGGAGGAGACCCGCGCCCTGCTCTTCCGCTGCCCGACCTGCGGGAAGTATCGGGTCTTTTTCGATCTCGACTGAGCGGCAGGACCCGCAAAACGGAGGAGGGGCCGGCCCGATTGCCGATCATCCGGCCCTCCGTTTTGGGGCGGGGCGGTGTAACGCGCCATTAAAAATTGGAGCTGGCACTCTTCATCCTCCGTCCTCGCACGGGGGCGGCGCAATACGCCTTAAAAGGCTTTCGACCGATCCTGCGGGGAAAGAGCGAAAAAAGCCCTGTGGGTGAGGGCCTTTCCTGAAAGCGGACGGATCGATATGAAAACTTAAAAAAGAGAAGGAGAGAGATCAATGGAATTTGAAGAACTGCCGCAGACTCTGCAAAAGACTTTTTTGGATCTTCTGAAGGAACATGCGGGCGTCTGTGCGGAAATACTGCAGGAGGGTCACGGCCTGGAACCCATGATGCGGATCAACGGCGGAGCGGAACCGGTGCTTTTGTCCCTGCAGCCGCAGGACGGGGTGGTAAAAATGGACAGGATGATGGAGAAGGCCAAGGAGATCCTGCGCACGCGCAAATTTGAGACGGCGGCCCTGTCCTACACCTCTTCGTCCGTGCTCAAAAAATCAGAAGCCCTGGTCACTTTTCTCTTCCACAAAAGCGGGGCTGCCGTCCTGTTTTTCACGGCTTACCATTTCAGCGGACTGTTCAGGAAAAAGTTGGTCCTGGACAGGCACCTGATCGGAGAGGTGTTCGAGAACGCCCTCTGAGATCCATAAGGAGCGAAAGCGCACTTTGCGGCAAGGTAAGGTGCGCTTTTTTTGTAAACGTTGCCTGCCGGGCCTACATGAACCGCAGCAGCAGACAGCCCAGGATGTTGCCGAACAGGGAGGCGACCAGACTGATGGGAATGGCCAGCCTCAGCTTTTTGATCTCGGTGCCCGAAAAATAGACGGCCGCGATGTAGAAGATGGTCTCCGAACTGCCCATGACCACGCAGGCGCAGCGGGAGACGTAGCTGTCCGGGCCGTACAGGGTGAAGATGTCGGAGAGCAGGGAAAGTCCCGCCCCGCCCGAGAGGGGGCGGATGAGGATGAGCTCGACCAGCTCTTTGGGAATGCCCATCAGGGAAAAGACCGGGCTTAAAAAGTCGGAGAGCCAGGCTGCGGCCCCGCTCACCCGGAACAGCTGGACGGCCAGAAAGACGGCCACCAGAAAGGGGAACAGGGAGGCGCAGAGGGAGAGCGCCTGTTTGGCTCCCTCCACAAAGGTGTCGTAGGCCGGGATCTTTTTGAGCAGGGTGACCAGAAAGAGCAGCACCAGCAGGACCGGAATGATGTAGACGTCCATGGCTCATCCCGCCTTCCGGTCCGGCTCCGGCCGGCTCGGGGAAAGGGGGGCGGGGCTGCCCGCGCCGATCCTCCCGCCGCCGGCCCCTTTTTTGGGGGCGCCCGAAGAGTCCTTCCGATCCCGGCCGTACATGCCTTCCGATCTCCCGATCTTTCCCCGGCTTTTTTGTTCCGCTCCGGCCGGAAGGGGAGCGTTTGAAGGGGTACCGGAAATGTAAGGTGCTTTTGAGGAAGTGCCGGTTTTCTTTCGTTCAAAAATTATTTTTTTCTCTGCTTTTGCCTGTTTCTTCGGCGCCTTCCGGCACTCTCTGCGGTACAGCAGAAAGACCAGGGCGACGCCGAAGAGGGTGGAGGCCGCCGAGGCGATCAGGGAGGGCAGGATGATGTCGGAAGCCGAGGCCGACTGAAAGCTCTGCCGCAGCTGGATGACCGTGGTGGGTAGCAGCTGCAGGGAGGTGGAGTTGACCACCACCAGCATGATCATGGCGTAATCGGCCACCTTTTTTCCCCCGTCCATGGCCCGCACGGCCTTCATGGCGGCAGGCGTTGCCGCGTTGCCCATGCCCAGCACGTTGGCGGCCATGTTCACCGAAAGCTGCCTGGCGGCCTCGTCGGGGATCTCGCCGTAGAGGAAGCGGATGACCGGGCGCAGAAGGCGGGCCAGTTTGTCCGAGGCGCCGGTGACCTCGCACAGCTTCAAAATGCCCAGCCAGACCGCATAAATGGCCAGCATCTTCAGGGTCAGATCCACTGCCCGGGCGGAGGAGTCGCCCAGCGCCGGCAGGACCAGCGAAGGGTCGGCGATCAGCAGCATGAGGGTGGAAAACAAAATGATGACCGCAAAGACGAGATTCATAAACATCCTCCCCGGCGCCGGCCCCCGCGCCGGGAACCGGTACGGGGCGGCGGTGCGCCGAGCCGCATCCGGCACCGGCCGAAAAAAATTTTTGAAATTGCCAATAAAACGCGCTCTTCGAGTGTCTAAACAGTGTGCGCCCTTCCGGAAGGATGGCCGGCCTGCTTTTCGGCCCGTTTTTCAGGGCCTCGGCCGGGAGAGCCGGAAGGGGTGCGCACCTGTCTCGTACGCCATTGCCGCGAATAAACAGCCGGCCGAAACAGCAAAGGCGACTGCGCGGAGCGCACGTTTCACACGGCAAAGATAGGCAAAAGATAATGATTATGGACAGACGAAATTTGACCGGAAGACTGCGCGGAGTGCGCCTCCCGCCCCCGGCTCTGTGCGGCGGGAACCTGACAAAGGCGGGGGCTGACATCCTTCATTTTATGTCCGCCCGGGACAGCTTATGCAGGGGCCGGAGGCGGGGGCGGACGCCCTTTTTCAGCGCTTTTGGGGCAGACAGTCCGAAAAAGTCAAAAAAATCGGGATCCGGACAAAAAAAATCGGGGTTTGCCCAATAAAAAGCCGCCCTCAGAGATATATTATTCGTAACCGTAGATCCGAAGCCGCCGGAAGCGGCGGAAGGAGAGACACCAAAAGCAGGCCTCCGGAGGGAAGGCTGCCGCCCGGACGGGCGAACATCGGAAGAAAGACATCGAAAAGGTCATGGTTGAATTATGCGCTGGGGCAGCGGCGTGCGGGGTTTTCGGCGCGCTGGTGCTTGTCGACAGAAAAACGAAACATCAGATCGCAGCCGTCAGAACGGCCGCGATGATCTATCTGAGCTGCTTTTTGTTCGGCCTGTTCCGAAGCGACGCCCTCGACGGCATCGCCGGCGGAGTGGGCTTTTTGTCATTGCCCGAGCTGATCTTCGTCAACCTGCTGCGCTGGCTGTCGGCCACATTGGTCGTGGCCGTGCCGGTGGGGGCCTTTCTGAAGCTGGACGTCCTCAAAAACATCACGGCCTTTATCCTGCCCGTGGTCTGTCTGCTGAACATCATCTTTTTAAATCTGCAGATGACCGCCCGGCTGGGGCCGGATCCCGCCTTCGGGGTGCGCACCGTCATGGTGGCGCTCGAAAACGCGGCGGGGTTGGGGCTGGGGGGCTTCTGCCTGTTCCGGAAGATCAGGGACCGGGACTTTGAGCGCATCGGCCGCCGGATCGGCCTGATGTTCGGGATCTTCGGCCTGCTGATGGCCGCCAACTTTTCCCAGACCCTGTTCTACAACGTGTTCGGGGAGATCGGGGCCGAGACCACCGATTTTTCCCTGGTGCACAGGCTGGCCATCTACGTGTCGGTGCTGGCCCCGCTGCTGATCACCTGGTTTTTAAAGGACAAATCCTACGAGATCCGCTACGGCGCCCTGCTGCTCTTGTCGGTCTCGGCCTTCGTCTCTTACTTTTACCACTACACCTTCGAAAGCATCATCCAGCCCACCGGACTGCCCTTCCATTTGTGCAACACGGCCATGTTTCTGTCGGCCATCGCGGTCATCTTCAAGCAGAAAGAGGTGTTTTACTTCACCTACATGGTCAACGTGGTGGGGGCGTTCTGCGCCATCCTGCTGCCCAACGTCACCGACGACGCCTTTTCGCTGTACTCCTTCCACTACTGGATCAACCACTGGTACGCCTTCTTCCTGCCCATTCTGGGGGTCTCGCTGAAGATCTTCGAGCGGCCCACCTTTAAACTGGTGCGCAAGGGCATCGTGGCCTTTTCGGTCTACTTCGGGCTGATGATCGTGCTGAACGCCTGGCTGGTCAACTACGACCCCGGCGTGGACTACTTTTTCCTGAATTCCAACTTTCTGGTGGAAAAGTTCACCTTCGCCCGCTCCATCAAGGAAGATTTCATTCTGACCTTCACCCTGAACGGGCTGACCTTCAACATCTACTGGCTGTACGACATCTGTTTTTACGCCGCTTACATTCTGCTCATCTTTCTGACCTGGCTGGTCTACAGCTATCTTTACAAGGTGGCCGACCACTACAAAGAGGTGCTGGTGCTCGAGCAGGCCGACCGTCTGCAGATCCGGAAACTCCGGGCGCAGATGGGGGACCGGCCGCTGGATCAGCCCGTCAATCCGGAGGGAGTCGACATGATCAGGATCAACCATTTTGCCAAGCGCTACGGACGCAGCGACCGCTACGCCGTCAAGGACGTCACCCTGGAGGTACACGACGGCGAGGTCTTCGGCTTCATCGGCCACAACGGGGCGGGAAAATCCACCACCATCAAGTCTTTGGTGGGCATCCAGTCCATCACCGAGGGGAGCATGGAGATCTGCGGCTACGACATCTCCCGCCAGCCCCTGGAGGCCAAGATGCAGATCGGCTACGTTTCGGACAATCACGCCGTCTACGAGCATCTGACCGGCCGGGAGTACATCGGCTACGTGGCAGACCTCTACCGGGTCCCGGCCGAGGAGAGGGAGGCCCGCATCGCCAAGTACGCCGACATGTTCAAGCTGACCGACGCGCTGGACCGGGAGATCCGGGGCTATTCCCACGGCATGAAGCAAAAGGTCATGGTCATCGCCGCCCTCATCCACAACCCCAAGGTCTGGGTGCTGGACGAGCCTCTGACCGGGCTGGATCCCACCTCGGCCTTCCAGATCAAGGAGTGCATGAGGGAGCATGCCGCCAACGGCAACATCGTGTTTTTCTCCTCCCACGTCATCGAGGTGGTGGAAAAGATCTGCGACCGCATCGCCATCATCGCCAAGGGCGAGATCAAGGGCGTGTACCGCATGGAGGACCTCAAAAAAGAGCAGGTCTCCCTGGAAGAGCTCTACATGAGCTTCGCATAAGAGGGGAGGAGCCATGCTGGAACGCATCAAAATTCTGATCGCCATGCAGCTTAGGGACCGCCACCGGCGCCGCAAGGTCCATCCGCTGGTCTTTGTGCTGCTCCGCGTGCTGGCCGTCATCTGCATCACCGCCGGGGTCTGGGTGGTCTTCTTTTTCTTCAACAACATCATGGCCCTGCGGGTGGACCGGGCATTTCTGCTCTTTCTGGTGGGGCTGATCCTGCTGATCTCGGTCATCGGCAACACCAACGAGCTGATGAAGACCCTGTACCTGGGCAAGGACAATCCCATTCTGTTCGCCCTGCCCGCCAACCACAGCGAGGTCTTTCTGGCCAAACTGGCCGTGTTCTGCATCGACGAGTTCTTCAAGGGACTGTACACCCTGCTGCCCATCTTTCTGGCCTTCGGCCTGTTTGCGGGGCTTACGGTGGGATATTTGCTGAACCTGATCCTTCTTCTGGTGCTGCTGCCCGCTTTGGCCGTGCTGCTGGGCGCGGTGCTGTCCATGCCGGCCATGATGATCCGGCATCTGCTGAAAAGGCTGCCCTGGCTGACTCTGATCCTCGGGCTGATCGCCGGCGGATTTGCGGTGTGGGGGCTGATCGCCCTGATGGCCCTGGTGCCCGTTCCGCTCCGCCTGCTGGCCCTTTACACCACCTTCATGGGTAAGGTCAACGTGTTCATTTCGGAGGTCAACCAGTACCTGTTCGGAGTGCGGAATCTGGTCAACCTGCTCTTTGCCGGACGCACGGTGTGGGACTACCTGATCGTGCTGGGCATTCTGGCGGTGCTTTCCGTGCTGGTCTACTTCCTGGCCATGCCCTTTTACTTCCGCATCGTGGCGCAGTACGCCGAGAGCACCTCTTCCAAGCGGCACAGACCCGACAAAAAGGCCCGCACGGTGTTCGGGACCTTCTGCCTGAAGGAGATCCGCATGATCTTCCGCACCCCGTCGGTGCTGGGCTCCTACCTGTACACCCTGATCTCCTTCCCGGTGCTGATGTACGTGGTCAATACTCTGTTTGCGGCCATCAACACCGACCTGCAGGGGGACCTGCTGGTCATCAGCTTCAACGTGCTGATCGGCCTGGTGCTGTGCGCGGCGGGAAATTCCATGTGCGCCAACGCCGTGTCCTCCGAGGGCATGGAGTTCTGGGTCTTAAAGACCGCGCCCAGCCGGACCTACCAGATCGCCTGGGCCAAGATCCTGGTCAACGGCGTGGCCTCCGCGCTGTCCGTGCTGCTGGGGTTTGTCACCCTCTCCCTGGTCACCGACCTCTCCTGGACCGACCGCGTCTTTCTGCTGATCACCCTGCTGTTGTTTGACTTCGCCCACCTTTTGTGGAGCTTTCAGTTCGACCTGCTGGATCCCCACATTCTGGATTTCGCGGTGCGGGGGACTTCGGCCTCCAACCCCAATGTGGGAAGGTCGGTGGGCATCGGCCTGCTGACCGCCCTGATCCTCTGCCTGTTCTGCGTGTTCTTCTTCCTGAAGGAGGGCTGGATGGGGGGCTGGATCCGGGTACTCTGCGTGGCCGTGGCCTTCTGCGCCATCCGCCTGGTCCTGTTCACGGCCAATCTGCGGGTCTACTTCAAGCGCATCGAGTACTAGGGCGGCGCAAAGACCGTCTGACGGCGGGATCTTCCTGAGGTCCGCCCCGGAGCCGCTTTCTCCGGGCGGCGCAAAGACCGCTTGACGGCCGGAGCGATATACGCTGACCAAGCGAGATACAAGAGCGATATAGACGGCCAAGAGCGATATAAGAGAAATGCTGTTGATTAAATGACTGTTTCTTAGGAGAAGATGCCTATGAGTAAAAAATGGATCGTGCTCATCGAGATCCTGACCTGCGTGGTGGGGGTGGTGATCGTCAGCATCTTCGGTCTGCTGCCCGAGTTCACCAACAGCACGGTGTTCACCGAAAGCGTGGCCTTCACCTGCGACTACACCCTGACCGAGGACGGCCGCAAGCTGGTCACCCTGGAACGCCCCCTGGACAACAATCCCAAGGTCTTTCAGCTGGAATGGGAGGTCACCCCCGAAAACGCCACCGACAAGTCGGTGACCTTCATCTCCTCGGATCCCTCCGTGGCCACGGTCAGCCCGACCGGGTTCGTGCAGTTTCTGAGGATGCAGGGGATCGTGCGGATCACGGTGCAGACCAACGACGACGCCAAACGCACCGACACCATCTACATCGAAGTGCCGGCCTCCACGGACGGCGGACACGACGATCTGTAAGGCGGGAAGGCAGCCAAAGCAGGTGTAAAAACATTCAAAACGCTTTTTTTGCACCAAAAAGCGGCAGCGAAAAGCTAAAACTTTTCGCTGAAAAAAATCTTGCCTCGCCGCCGAAAGGCGCAAAAAAGGAGTCGCTTCCGCGGAGGACAGCTGCCGCCCCCGAAGGCGTTCTGAACGGTTTTTTTGGCGGAAAGGCGAAAGATCCGGCCCCCTGAAAGGCGGACAAAGTCCCGCCGCCCCGGCGGCGTTCTGACAATCAGGGGGAAAGACCGGGAAACTCTCCGAAATGGCAAAGACAGCCCCGGGCTGAATATGTCATAAAAAAATAAAGACAAGGAGCAAATCATGAAAAAGACATCCAAGATCGTGCTGCTGGCCATGGCCGCCCTGCTGGCTCTGACCCTGGCCGGCTGCCAGCGGCCGGTAGCGGAACTGAAGCTGGACACCTCGGCCGTCAAGACCGAGCTGGCCTTCAACGAGGACCTCGACCTGTCCGGGCTGATCGTGACCGCCGTCTACGAGGACGGCACCGAGGCCGTTGTGCCCGCCTCGGACTACACCGTGGACCAGGGCGGCTTCCAGAAAGACAAGGCCGGGACCTACACCATCACCGTCACCGCGCACGAAAAACAGGCCTCCTTCCAGGTCACCGTGGCCGAGTTCGTGCGGGCCGAGACCGGGTTCCGGGTGGACCGCTCCTCGGTGCTGAACGTCTACGGCTACGGCTCGGACGTGGATTTTTCGGGCGTGCAGGTCTACGCCGTCTTTAACGACGGAAGCGAGGAGCTGCTGGAGGCGTCCGCCTATGATCTGGACGACTCGGCCTTCAAAAACGACGAGGTGGGCACCTACACCATCACGGTGACCTACAAGGACTATGCCCCCCAGACCTTTACCGTGCAGATCGTCGCGGCCGGCGACAGCGACAGCGTCATCTATGACGGGGACACCCGCATCATGTTCTCCACCGTCAACTACACCTTCTCGGTCTCCAGCGACCAGACGGTGACCTTCACGGCCGAAAACGGCGCGGTGACCAAAGTCGAGTGCGTGGCCGGACAGACCTATCCCTATCCCAAGCTGGAAAACGGCGACTACGAGATGAGCTACGTCTCCTCTTCCGGGGAACCGACCGTCCGCAAGCTCCGCTTTGTGGACCGGGTCTCGGCCTTAAGCTACGGCCCGGACTATGCGCTCTACCTTAACACCCTGGGAAACCTGGGGCAGGAGGGGAGCGACTTCCTGGACACCGAGGCCGACCCCTACGAAGTGGGTACGGCGGACAGCTTCCTGTTTGACGTGGAGCTGCTGGGCGATGGCGCGGCCTCCATCGATTTCAGCCTGGACGTCTTAAAGCTGACCTTCGAGATCCTGGAGGACGGGGCCTTCGTGGCCGCGCCCGAGGACCTTGCCGTCATCGAGGGGAACGAAGTGTTCTTCGGCTCGGCCTATGCCGGCCGCACCGTGCGGGTGAGCGTGGAATCCCGCTACACCGAGCAGGACGTGCTGACCTTTGAATTTCTGCTCAACGACGGCGTCAATGTGTTCACCCACAAGCAGATGGAGGCCGCCTACGGCAGCTTTAACGTGCACTGCATCAACCTCCACCGCAACCTCGTCATCACCGAGGCCGACCTGGACGACGATCAGTTCTTCTGGGTGGACGGCGAAAAGTGCTGCATCAAAAACCTGGGCGAGGGCACGGTGCTGAGCTCCGTGGAGTATGACGCCGAGGGCAATCTGACCAAAAACGCCACCGGAAATCTCTATGTCCGGGTCAGCCAGGACAAGACCGGCGATCATCTGACCGTCAACGGCAACTACTTCACCATCGACATCACCGCGCTGGAGACCTTCAAGGTGCACACCGATGCCAACCACCCCGGCAACTCGGGCAACCTGAACAACACGGGGGAGCTCAGACAGGTGGTCAATTCGCAGACCGGCGTATTCTGGTCCTATGTCCGGGGCAGTTCCGCCCATCGGTCGGAGTTGGAGACCCAGGCCGCAGATACGGTGGATGATTCCGGCGCCACTTTGGTCGACGGCAGCAAGGCCGTGTTCGATGAGGGCGAGGACAACTGGCTGTCCTTTGCCAACCTCTCCATCAAAGGGAATACCAGCCTGCCCACCGATGATCAGATCGCCGAGGACGGCGGGATGGAAGTCATTTACGCCAATTCGGGGGCTTACTGCGGTTTCCGCACCTACTACACCGACATGACAGCCGAAAATGTCTCGATCTACGGCACGGTGGTGCCCTTCAGTGCCATCGGTTTGGGGGCGGACACGGATCTGACTGCCTGCTACCTGCGGGAGTCCTGGGCCAACAACGTCTACTCCTACAACGGCTCCGACGTCACCATCACCGACAGCGTGCTGACCACGGCCGGCGGCGCGGCCGTCTGGCTGGAGGACCGCGACCACCGCTCGGGCAGCGTGTTCAACAGCAACCTGACCCTGGAAAATACAGTCATCGAAAATCTGGTGGCTGGAAACGAGCCTTGGTTTGCTGCCTGGAATTTGACTATGGTCGGTTCGATGAAAGCGGCAATTGAAAGCAGTGTCAATACGTTTTCAAAGAGTGAAAAGACCATAATACAGGAAAAAACAGTCAATAACCAGCCCTCGCAATGTTTCAACTTTGCTGTTGTGATTACTGAAATCTATGATGAAGTAGGAAATGAGGAGGGGGCCTTCAAGTCGGCGGTCACCATCGACGGACACACCGTGCAGCACAACCGCAATGCGCTGGCCAATGATGATGTGCGGAAGAACAGCACAGCGACTTTCATTCCCTTCGGCGATCTCTCGCTGACGAACGACTTCCTGGCAGCGGTAGCAGAGCTGGTGCCCGGATTGATGCAAGGCGGAATGGATTTAGAGACGGCTCAAGTGGAAGCTGTCAATCAGCTGATGTATCAGTCCATCCTGGAGGCCGAATACATCGAGCTGGCGCTCAACCTCGATCTGGGCGACGTCGGCAAGATGACGGCCTACATTCCGATGTACGACGCGCAGGCCTGAAATTTGTGGCTGTAACGCATCAAAAGGGAGTCCCTTAAGGACTCTCCCCGACAGGGCCGCCCCTTCCGCTCCGGAAGGGGCGGCCCTTATATTCTTATATTTAAAAGTGTGGAACAGCCGCCGCTTCCGCAGATCTGCGAATGTCTGACCTGCGGGGATCAGATATTCGTACAGTTCGGCCCCATGAAGTACGGTTCAAAAGTACGGTCCGATGCGGGGCGGGGCCCGGAAGAGTTTAGCAAAACGGTGCGGGAAAACCGCCTCGCGGGCGCCTTCCGATCGGACCGCCGCTTGAGATCTGCGGAGGAAGGGACACGGTTGAGCGGCCCCTCCCGCTTTGGGGAAGGGGCCGCGCTTTTTTAATGCACTATGTGAATTTTTTTAATGCACCATGTAAAAGGGAAAATAAAAAAAGATCTGTTTGTCCGGCCATGGCTTGGAAGACCCGGCAAATTCGTCCGGGAAAGCGGCAAATTTTTCCGGTCCGCACGATTTGTCGGCGGCGGACGGGCAAAAGATTTGACACTTGCCCCGAAAAAGGCTATACTGTTCAAAAACCCGATTTTTTCGGAAAGGGGAATTTGAAATGGAAGTGTCCCAACTGAAACAATACGTCTCCCGTATGGAGGTCCTCTGCGGGGCCGAACAGCTGATCGCCGCCGAGGGCAAGGCCGCCGGATGCCGGCTGTGGCGGATGTACAACGGCCGCTACAACCTGTTCGTGCAGGCCGACAAGTGCATGGACATCGCCCGGCTGGACTACCGGGGCATGACGGTCAGCTTTCTGAGCAAAAACGGCATGGTCTCGCCCAGGCTGTGCAACACGCCGGGGGTGTACGACTTTGTCAACGGCTTTGTCGGCGGCTTTTTGTTTACCTGCGGGCTGGACAACATCGGCGCGCCCGCCAGAAGGGGGGACCGCGACTGCGTGCAGCACGGCAGCCTTTCGGCCATCCCCGCCGAGCACGTCAACGTGGAAACGGGGGAGGACGGGGGCCGCTGGTTTGTGCAGCTTTCCGGCCAGATGCGCTGGACCGCCCTGTTCGGCAGCCACCTGACCCTGACCCGGAAGATCAGATTGTTCTATGACAGCGACGAGCTGATGATCTGCGACCAACTCTGCAACGAGGGCTTCACCCCGCAGGAATACGTGCTGATGTATCACTACAACATCGGCTATCCCGCCCTGACCGAAAAGGCGGTCTATCGCATCGACTCGGCCTCGCACGCCGGTTTCAACCCCAAATCGGTGGCCAAGGAGGCCAGAAATTACGAGTTCGAGGCCCCCAAGCCCGGCAACCCCGAGGAGGTCTACTGTCACACCCTGCGCCCGGGCGCCGGCAAAAAGGCCGAGTTCGAGGGAGAGCGCATCCGCATCGCCCTCAGCTTCGACCCCGAACAGCTGCCCTACATGACGCAGTGGAACTCCATGGCCAGCGGGGACTACAGCCTGGGCATCGAGCCGGCCACCTCCTCGTTTTTGCCCGAGGTAAAACGGAGCGTGCTGCAGCCGGGGGAGAGCAAGACCTTCCGCATGCTCTTTGAAATGTCCCTGAAGGACTGAAACCGAAAGGGAAGGAGGGAGATCTTTCCGCATGACCTTTGAAAGGCCCGTGAAGGGCTGACTTCCCCAAAAAACAAAGAGAGGATCTGAAGGGGTGCAGACGGAGGGAGCGCAAGGCTTTCCTGCATGGCGGTACCTGTCGGCAGGCCCTGTGAAAACCGCTGAAGGACTGACCTTTTGAAAAGGGAGGAAAGGAGCGAAAAGCGCAGGCGGAGGGAAAACTTTCCGCATGGTCTTTGAAAGGTCTCTGAAAGACTGACCTTCTGAAAAGGAAAGGAGCGGGCGGGGCCGATCGCGCCGCGGCTGTTCCAGATCTAAAAATGGCATAATTTTGGCAAACTTTTTATTTTTGAACATTTCAGCATCAGGAGAAAGAGATGAAATCGATCTGGGCGAAGGGAGAATCCCGAACCAAGAATTTCGCGGTCTGCTTTGTCAGAAGCTGGACGCCGGAGCCGGGGGAGACCCTGAAGATCGCGGCCACCCCGGCCTACCGCCTGTTTTTGAACGGCGAATTCAAGCATTACGGCCCGGCCCGGGCCGCCCACCACTTTGTCCGCACGGACGAATTCGATCTGGACGCCTACGCCGGCCGGCCGCTGGCCGCGGCCGTGGAGATCATCGGGGCCAACGTCAACACCTACTGCTATGCCGACCAGCCGCCCGCCTTCGGGGCCGAGGTCTGCCGGGGCGGAAAGGTGCTGTTCGACGCGGCCTCCTTTTCCTGCCGGGCGCTGACCGACCACGTCACCCGCACCGAGCGCTACTCCTTCCAGCGGCCCTTTGCCGAGGCCTACCGCATGGCGGATGACCGCCGGGACTTCTACGCCGGACAGTTCGATCTGTTCCCCGAGCTGGAGACCGAAGCCGCCCCGGAAAAGTCGCCGCTGCCCCGCCGGGTGCCCTTTCCCGCCTTTGAACGGGAGGCCTTTTCGCCGGCCGAAAGCGGCGAGCTGTCGCTGGATGACAGCTGGCACTACGACGACCGCTGCATGCACCCCAACGAGCAGTTTTTCGGCTACGCCCCCGAGGAGTGGGAGGAGAAGATCAGCTTCGAGGCCTCGGAATTCCGCTATGCCCCGCGGGCGGGGCTGCCCTTCGAGGCGGTGTCTGAAATGGAATACCGGATCTTCGACGCCGGCCGCACCCTTTCGGGCTTTCTGGACCTGGAGGCCGAGGCCGAACAGGACAGTGAACTGTTCGTGCTGTGGGACGAGGTGGACTGGAAGGAGCAGGGCAAAAATCAGCCCGGTCTGAACGTCTGCTTTTACCGCAACAGCTGCTGTCAGGTGGTCAAATACGCCCTGAAAAAGGGGAAATTCCACTTGCAGAACTTCGAGCCCATGACCGGGCGCTACTTTGTGCTGGCCCTGAAAAAGGGGAAGATCCGCCTGGCCCCGCCCTCCTTTGTCCGCTATGAAAACCCGGACGTGTCGGCGCTGAAATTCCGCTGTTCGGACCCCAGGCTGGAGGCCGTCGTGGAGGCCGCCCGCCACACCCTGGCCCAGAACGCCGCGGACATTCTGACCGACTGCCCCTCCCGGGAGCGGGCGGGCTGGCTGTGCGACGGATTTTTCTCGGCCCGGGCCGAAAAGCTGTTCACCGGAAAAAACCTCGTCGAGTGCAACTATCTGGAAAATTACGGCCTGGCCCCCCAGGATCCCGATCTGCCCGAGGGCATGATCCCGATGTGCTACCCGGCCGACAATCCCGATCACATCTACATCCCAAACTGGAGCCTGTGGTTCATCCTGGAGCTTTGCGACCACGTCCGGCGCACGGGCGACTATGCCATGGCCGACCTCTGCCGGCCCAAGGTGGAGGCGCTGGAGGCATTCTTCCGGCCCTGTGAAAACGAGTTCGGCCTGCTGGAAGACCTGGGCAATTGGGTGTTCGTGGAGTGGAGCAAGGCCAACGAGTACACCGGCGGGGTCAACTTTCCCTCCAACATGTGCTACGCGCAGGTGCTGGAGGAGGCCGGCCAGCTGTACGGCCGCCCGGCCTGGGTGGAACGGGGCCGGAAGCTGAAGGAGACCATCCGCAAAATGGCCTTTGACGGGGAATTTTTCGTGGATCAGGCCCTGCGGCAGGAGGGGAAGCTGGTCAACACCCGCAACCGCACCGAGACCTGTCAGTACTATGCCCTCTTTTTCGGGGTGGCCGACCGCGAGCGGGATCCCGATTTTTATCGGACCGTGCTGGAGGAGTTCGGCCCCAACCGGGACGATAAGGTCGTACACCCCGACGTCGCGCGTTCCAACGCCTTCATCGGCAATTACCTCCGCCTGGACTACTTCATGAAGGCGGGGGAAAGGGCCCGCATGGCCTCGGAGTGCATCGACTATTTCTGGAAGATGGCCCTCCGCACCGGCACCCTGTGGGAGAACGATCAGGTCTACGGCAGCCTGAACCACGGCTTTGCCTCCCTGGCGGCCAACTTCGTGCTGGAGTGCGTGACCGGGTTCGTCGAGGAGATCGGAGGCGAGATCGTCCGCGTCCCGCCCGTGCTGGACTGCGACTTCGAGGCCGAGATCCCGCTCTCGGACGGAAGCCTGCGCCTCGCCCGGAAGGGAAGTTCGTGGTTTGAAGATAGGGCCCGAAACGTTCAAAAATAATTTTTTCTCGGAAATAATAGAAAAAAGAGCGGCCCGGACCGCCGGGAAGGGCCAGAAGATCGTGCGTCAAGGCCGAAGGAAAGCCCTAAAGAAGGACTGAACGGGATGTCAGGAAACGTTAAGAAAAAAATCGGCCCGGACCGAAAACGCGTCCGGCCGCTGTGAAAGCTCGCAGGGGCTGGCGTTCGCAAAGAAAGGGCCGGCCCTGCGAAGAACTTGCAGAAAACAGGATTTTGTAACATCCTTGACAGGCCGCCCGGAAAACGGGCAGAATTTGGGAGCGTCCGCCAACGGGGCGCTCTTTTTTTCTGTCCCAAAGCCAAGACCTTTTTTCAGGGGCTTCGCCCCGGGCCGGCGGAAGGATCCGAAGCTCGGTTTATTTTTTTTGAAAAAAGGGGATTGACAAGCGCGAGGTTTTGTGTTACAATGGAAAAAGAAACCGGGCAGGTCCCGGACGGCCCCTTGGGGCCGGGCGCGGCAGACAGAGCGCAGCGTCAAACGGAGGATTGCCGCATGAGTTTGAAAAAGATCCGCTGCCGGCGGACCGGGGATCTGGTCGTCGGGAGCGCGGAGGACGGCAGCATGGCCTTTGCCGACCTCTCCGAGCTGGCTTCGGAGTGGGAGGAAAGCTTTTTAAGATTTCCCTTTCAGGCCGAATATGCCTTTCGGTCGGAAAAGGGGGATGTGTTCGGCGAGACCTGGAATTTCAAGCCGATCTCTTTTTTCGGGGAAAAGAACGCGTGTGCGTACCGCTATCTCTCCGAGGACGGCGGGGCCGAGGTCACCGTCCGGCAGACCTTTTCGGAGGGGATCATGGCCCAGACCTCCGAGATCCGCAATCTCTCCGGGAGCCGGCTCTGCGTCAAACAGCTGTACAATTTTTTCAATGGTTTAGACGCGGACTGCCTGAACGATCGGTTTTCCGAGCGGGTGCGGCTGGGCGTCATCCGGGGAGAGTGGGGCGGCGAGGCCCGGCTTTGCTGGGTGCGCCCGGAGGAACTCTGCCTGGTGCGGGCCACCGGCCACCGGACGGGGTGTACGGCGGAACTTCGCTCCAATTCGGCCTACACCACCCGGCAGGTCTCGCCCCTGCTCTTCGTGCGGGACGAGCAAAGCGGGCGGGTGTGGTTTGCCCAGCACCTGCCGGACGGGCCGTACTGTCTGGAGATCGGCCTGACCGACGAGGAGAACCGCCCGGGCAGCTGTCTGAACCTGGGCTGCGGGGCGGGGCGGAGCGACAAGCACGGCTTCCGGCTCTACCTGGAGCCGGGGGAGAGCTACCGCGCCTGCACCACCCTGTTGGGGTGCGCGCCGGACTTTGACGGGGCGATGGCCGCGCTGACGGCCTGGCGGCGGGCGCATCTTCTGCACCATCCGCCCATTCCCCTGATGTTCAACGACTACATGAACTGCCTGTGGGGCAATCCCGACACCCCCTCCTGTCTCTCCCTGATCGAGGCGGCGGAGCGGGCGGGGGCCGAGGGCTACTGCTTTGACGACGGCTGGTACCGCGACCGCGGCGTCCACGGCTTCACCCATCTGGGGGACTGGCGGCCGAGTGCGGAGCGGTTCGAGGGAAAGACCTTCCGCGAACTGATCGCCGAGATCAACGCCCGGGGGATGATCGCGGGCGTGTGGACCGAGCTGGAAGTGTGCAGCCTGATGTCCGAGGCCGCCTCCTTCCCGGACGAGTACTTTCTCCGGCACGAGGGCGTGCGCATCTACCGCTGCGGCCGGCTGTACTTCGATTTTTCCCATCCCGGCGTCCGCCGCTATCTGCTGGAGCGGGTGGGGGAACTCTACGGCCTGGGCGTCCGCTACCTCAAAAACGACTACAACGGCCACCCCGGCTGCCATGTGGACTGGCCCAATGCCTCAGGCCTTGCCGGGGCCGAGCAGCACTGCCGGGCGGTGTACGATTTCTACGCCGAACTGAGGCGGACCTTTCCCGACCTAAGGGTGGAGAACTGCGGCTCCGGGGCCATGCGGGCGGACGGGCGCACCATGGAGAACTTTGACGTCCAGAGCATTTCGGACTGCGAGGAGTACGACAAGCTGCCCGCCATCTTAAACGGCACCCTGCTCCAGCTGCTTCCCGAGCAGGTGGGGGTGTGGGCCTATCCCTATCCCCGGATCTTCTGGGAGATGGGGCGAGAAGACTACCTGACCGAGGCCTACCGGAAGGAACGGGCGGACGGCCGGGAGACGGCCTTCAATCTGGTCACCGGCATGATGGGCCGCCTGTATCTGTCCGGCAGGATCGACCGGGCGGACGAGCCCAACTTTGAGCTCATCCGCCGAGGCCTTTCCCTGGCCAGGACATTGCGGGAGGAGGTCGCCCAAAGCCGCCCCGTCTTTCCGCTGGGGACGGCCTCCTGGATGGACCGGACCTCCTTCGCGGCCCAGGGCCTGCGGCGGGACAACAACCTGCTGCTGGCCGTGTGGCGGCGGGAAGGGGAGGCCGACGAGGTCTTTCTGCCCTGCGGCAGGCTCCAAGGGGCGGCCGAGCTCTTCCCGGGAAATTCCTGCGAGATCCGGCCGGAGGGGGAGGGGCTCCGCGTCCGCCTCCCGCACCCAAATCAGGCCGTACTCATCCGGGCGGAGCTGAAGTGACGAGGGACAGAAGGCTGTGGCCTTGACCTGCTCAATGACGGGGATCTGGCGCGCCGGGAAAGGGACCGGAAAATGCACAGAGACAACGGGACCGACGGGGTGAAGACCCCGGATCCCGATTCCGGTCAGCCGGTGGATGCGATCGGCCGAGGAAAAGAAACGGAAAGACCGTCGAGAGGTCTTGACATACGAGAGGTTTTGACACATGGGAAGAAGAGTGTTTACGTTGAGCTTTGACGACGGGGTCCGCCAGGACGCCCGGGTCATCGAGTTGCTGCAAAAATTCGGGCTGAAGGCCACCTTCAACCTCAATTCGGGGCTGTTCGGGGCCTGCCTGGACCTGGGGCCCGCCCAGAACCACGTCCGGCACGAGCGGTGGCGGGCCGAGGAAGTATCCGGCGTGTATGCGGGCATGGAGGTGGCGGCGCACACCTGCACCCACCCCGACCTGAAGACCCTCTCCCGGGTGCGGATCCTGGAGGAGGTGGTAGGGGACCTTTTGCGGCTGTCCGACCTGGTGGGGTACGAGGTGGTGGGCATGGCCTACCCCGGCGGCCCCCCCAACTACAACGGGGAAGTGGTGCGCGTCATCCGGGAGAACACCCGCGTCTGCTACGCCCGGGGGTTCCGGTCCACCCACCGTTTTGACCTGCCCGCCGACTTTCTGACCTGGCACCCCACCGCCCACCTGCTGGATCCCGACCTGGACCGCCTGCTGGACGATTTCGCGGAGGCCGAGGGGGACGCGGTCTGCTACCTTTGGGCGCACTCCTACGAGTTCGACGTCCATTCGGCCTGGGATCGGGCCGAACAGATCTTCGCCCGCCTGGCCCGGAGCGGCGGGGTCTGCCAGACCAACCGGGAGGTCTTTTGCTCCTTCCCGCCCCGGGACCGCTGAGGAGGAGAAGATGGCTCCGAAAACCGACAGGAACAACCTGACCAAGCGCGACGACGTGGCCCGGCTGGCCGGGGTGTCCGGCACCACGGTCTCCTTTGTCTACTCCAAAAAGAGGTACGTCTCGCCCGAACTGACCGAACGGGTGCTGCGGGCGGCCAAGGAACTGAACTATCATCCCGACATGGTGGCCGCCTCCATGGGCAGCGGGCGGACCAACTCCATCGCCGTGCTGACCGACGACATCGTCAGCCCCCTGCAGATGGAGATCGTCAGCGCCCTCCAGGAGGCCGCCATCGACGCCGGCTTTTTCGTGCACATCTGCGGCGGCACCAAAAAGCTGGGGGACTACATCCACAACTTCATCTCCCGCAAGGTGGACGGGGTCTTTCTGTCCGTTCCCCTCGCCGCGGTGGGAAACGAGGGCCTGTCCATGCTGCTGGACCGGGGGATCAGCGTCATCGTCACCTCCTCCCGGGGCTTTTCGGACGACCGGGTCTGCGGGCTGGAGCTGGACTTTACCTACGGCATGAAACTGATTTTGGAGTATCTGGGCTCCCTGGGCCACCGTGACATCGCCTTTGTCAGCTGTTACGACGGCGCCGAGACCGGAGACCGCCGGCTGCCCGCCTTCCGCCGCTACATGCGGGAGCTGTTCGGCCGGGAGGATCCCCTCGTCGAGATGGGGGAGCCCCCCTACGAGAGCACCATCGAGCGGGGCTTTTTGCTGACCGACCGCCTGCTGGCGCGCTCCCGGGATTTTTCCGCCCTGGTCTGCGCCAACGACATGATGGCCTACGGGGCGCTGCGGGCCCTCCGCGAAAAGGGGATCCGGGTGCCCGAACAGGTCTCGGTGGTGGGCATCGACGACATCATCTTTTCCCGCTCCTTCACGCCCGCGCTGACCACCTTGAGCCATTGCAGTCAGGAGTACGGCCGCCGCATCTTCGAGATCCTGCTGGCCAACATCGAGGACAAGTCCTGCGTCATCCGGGACACCGTCCGCCCCCGGCTGGTCGTCCGCCAGTCCACGGGACCCTGCCCGGATCTCCCGCGGGGCTGAGAGCCAAAAGCCGGATCGGCCTTTCGGGGCGGTCCGGCCGGCGGGCCGAATCCGTTTTGAAAAAACATTGCCGAAAGTTTCATTTTGCCTTTTTGGGGGCGAGAGGGGGACGGTCCCGGCGCCTCAAGGCGGCCTGTGAGAAAACATTGCCGAAAGTTTGAAATTTTCAAATTTCGGTTTTTTCTTTTTTTGAACAAAAATTTTTTCGATATAATGAAAATATACAGGATTTCAGTCTGTAAATAAAAATTAAAATCCGATCCTTCTTTTGAAAACATATCCGGGAAAGTTTTTTTCCAAGGGGTATTGACAACGACCCCGGTTTGGTGTATAATAAAAACAGAAGTGAAAGAACGCGTGTTCTGAGCGGCCGGGAAAAGAGGAGGCTTTTAAGACGCGAACACGCGTTGCCCGGCCCTGACAGACAGCAAGGAGCGACCAAAAATGATGGAACAAATCAGGGAAGCCGTTTTTCCGGTACGCATCGTCAAGACCGAGGGCGAGTGGCGGAACGCCGAACGCCTGCTGACCCCGACCGATCTGCAGATCGGCCTGGACGAGGATCATCTGATCCGGGCAAAGGGGAGGGCCTCGGTCATTTTGGATTTCGGGCAGGAGCTGCACGGAGGCGTGCGCATCCTGACTCAGCTGGCCGACGGAGGCAGCGTCCGGGTCCGCCTCCGCACGGGGGAATCCGTCTCCGAAAGCTGCGCCGAAATGGGAGAAAGGGGGGCCAACAACCATCACGCCCTCCGCGACATTCAGACCGATCTGCTGATGTACTCCGATCAGGAGTTTTTGCAGACCGGCTTCCGCTTTTTGCGCCTGGACCTGCTGGAGGACAAGGAGGTCCTGCTGAAGGCCGTGACTGCGGTCAGCGTCCACCGGGACCTGAAGCCACAAGGCTCCTTTGTGTGCAGCGACGAGCGGGTCAATCAGATCTTTCAGGTGGCCTCCCGCACCCTGATGCTGAACATGCAGCACTACATCTGGGACGGCATCAAGCGGGACCGTCTGGTCTGGATCGGAGACATGCACCCCGAGACCACCGGCATCGTCTGCCTGTTCGGGGCCGACCCCTCGGTGGAGCTGTCGCTGTCCTACTGCCGGGAACACACCCCGTTGCCCGGCTGGATGAACCACACCCCCACCTACACGGCCTGGTGGCTGGTCATTCTGTACGACTATTTTCTTCAGAACAACAACCTGCCCTATCTGGAGGCGCAGAAAGATTACATAAAGGGAGCGCTGGAGCTGATCTCCACCCTGGTGAAGGAGGACGGCTCCCTGATCGAGGACGAGCGCTGCCTGTTCGACTGGCCCAGCCACGGCTCGGAAGACGAGAAGATCGGCATCCTGGCCCTGCTGACCCTGGCCGCCCGCAAGGCCGAAAAACTGTTCGAGATCCTGGGGCTGGACCGGACGCCCTGCGAGAGATTGCTGCAAAAGCTTTCCAAGACCAACGCGGCCAAGGTGCAGACCTTCAAGCAGTGCGCGGCCTTCCAGGCCTATGCCGGCATCCGCCCGGCGGCCGAAGTTGCGGACTTTCTGACCCGGGAGGGGGCGAACACGCCTTTTCGGATCACACAAGACGACAAAGAGGACTTCGGAGACCGGAGCCCTTTTTTTGCGTTTTATGGAGGGAAAGAGGAAGATCGTCAAAAGGGATTCCTGTGTTCCGTCCGTGAAAGATCTATGAAAAAGCAGTGAAAGAATTTTTAAAAAACTATTGACAAAACGACCTTTTGCCATTATAATATAACCGACAATATATTTGTAAATTATTTCCAGCTTCTCGAACCGGGGAAAGAAAGAAAAGAGCTTGGAGAGAAACTTGCGCCGCCGGCCCATTCTGACCCCAAAAGAGCTGAAATTTGAACTTGACGGAGGAACTAGAGTTTGGACCGCCGGCGGCATACGGGCCGGCCGAAGTTAAAAAATCCATAAAATCCGCAAAAAATGCCTAGGCATTTTTTGTTTCTGCAACAGCAGAAACAAAAAGTTTCTTTCTTGAATTCAGGGGAATGATGATGAGAACGGAAACGAAATTCAAAATCGGGTTTGCGGCGGCAGCTGTGATCTTTGCAGCTGCGGCGGTGATGTTCGGCCTTTCGATCGCGGCCTCCGGGCGGACGATCGATTTGGGCTACGATATCTCCTCCTACCGCATCACCAAAATGTACACCGATGATCAGACCATCCGCATCGCCGGCACCCAGGAGGGCGAGCTTTTTGCCTTCGACCTCGAGGGGCAGCTGCTGTGGAACGTGGGCGCCCCCGTGCAGCGGGCGGTCTACGACCTCGTCATGGAGGAGGGGACGGTTTATGCGGTGTATGCCGACGGGCGGATCTTCGCCTTTGCGGCGGAGGCGGCCGAGGGCTTTGATCCCGCAGGCGGGGCAAGCTTCGCCGACGAGGGACAGATCTTTGCCCTGCCCGAGAGTTTTGCCGACGACGGCAACGTCACCAACACCCAGCTGATCGCAGACGAGGGTGTTCTTTTGCTGCGCGGACGCTTCCGCGGGGCCTCCGGTGCCCGGAGCAACATCTACCGCATCGACCCGGAGACCGGCGAGGCGCTGCCCCTGCTGGGCAGCGCGGGGGCGGCCCGGAACGTGACGGGCATGGCGGCGGACGGGGACACCCTTTTCTACGCCCAGGGGCAGCAGGTCCTGACCCGGACCCTGCCGGACGGCGAGGCCGAAGTTTTCGCCTCCCTGGGGGAAAATCTGCTGGCCCTTTCGCTGGGGGAAACTTCGGTCAACGTCATCACCGAGAGCAGCAATCTGGTCCGGCTGGACCGGGAGACTGCGGCCGTCGAGCACCTCCCGCTCTCCGTGACCTTGAACGCCAACCAGGTCTATGCGGTGGGGGAGGACTTCATCGGCAAGATCCGCAACGGCGGCGTGGCCGTCATCGACGCCGGGGCCGGGGCGGTGAGCGTCAGCATGGGGGCGGCCGATTCGGCCAGCCTGATCATGTGGACGGCCGACAGCTTTGTGCTGAAGGACGACGCCGACATCAACCATCCCGTCGTGACCTACTATTCCATCAGCCTGGCCGGGAGCATCGCCCTGTTTTCAACGCTGAAATTCGTCTCTTTGGGGATCCTGATCGGGTCCCTGCTGGCCGCGCTGTACCTCGGGTTCGGCATCAAGGAGAAGTACCGCCGGGCCGTCAACGGCAAATTCCGGGCCTTCGGCAGGGCGCTTAGGAAGGATAAGCTGGTCTACCTTTCCATGGTGATCCCCGTCGTCCTGCTGATCGTGTTTTACTACATCCCCATCGTCCTCAGCCTGGGGCTGTCCTTTTTCGACTACGTGCCGGGGCAGACGCTGGTCTTCACCGGACTGAAAAACATCATCGCGGTGGTCACGGACGCGAGTTTCTGGAACTCCGCTCTCATCATGCTGGTCTTTCTGGTCGCCGACCTCGTCAAGGCCATCGTGCCCCCCGTGCTGCTGGCCGAGGCCATCTTCGCCCTCAAATTCAAGCGCTTTTCCCTGTGGACCCGCATCCTGCTCTTTCTGCCCGGCATCCTGCCCGGCGTGGCCACCGTCATGGTCTGGAGCAGCGGCGTCTTCGGGGCGACCTCCAACAGCCTGGTCAACGCCTTCATCGGCCTGTTCGTGCCGGGGTTCGTCAAAAACTGGATCAACAGCGCCCAGATCAGCACCCAGATCTTCACCCTGATCGCCTTCGGCTTCCCCTGGGTGGGGTCGTATCTGATCTTTTACGGGGCCATCGGGGGGATCAACGCCTCGGTGTTCGAGTCGGCCAAGCTGGACGGCTGCGGCTGGGTCAAGCGGATCCTGAAGATGGACATCCCGCTCATCCTGCCCCAGATCAAGTACATCTTCATCACCTCCTTCATCGCCTCGGTGCAGAACTACACCACGTTTTACATCCTGTACGGGTTCGACGGAGCCATCCGCACGCCCGCGCTGCTCATGTACCGGGAGATCATCAACGCCAGCTACGGCACGGCCAGCGTCATGGGACTGCTGATCTTCCTCTTCCTGAGCGTGGCCACCGTCATCAATTTCCGGATGCAGTCCGACCAGTCCTAGAGGTGAGTTCATGAGTACAAAAGTTTTGCGTCAACGGGGCAGAAAGAGGGGGATCGAAAGTCTGCCCGCCCAGATCGTGCTTGCCGTGATCGTGGCCGTGGTGGTGCTGCTGGTGGCCATGCCCCTGCTGGTCACCATGGTCATGTCGGTCAAGGGGCCGGAGGACATCACGGCCTATCCCATCTGGACCCTCCCGCAGACCGGGTGGTACTTCAGCAACTACATCCAGGCCTTCTCGGCGCTGTCCATGCCCATGGTCAACACCGTGCTGATCGATCTGGCCTCCACCTTCATCGTGATGTTCGGCAGCTGCTACATCGCCTTTTTGTTCGAGCGCAGGCAGTTTGCCGGCAAAAAGCCGCTCTTTTTCTTCATCATCGCCCCCATGATGGTGCCCAGCGTGGTGCTGCTGTCCTCGACCTACATCGTGGTGGCCCAGTGGCTGGGACTGCGGAACAACTGGCTGGGGCTTTTGCTGCCCTACGTCGCCGGCAACCAGATCTCCTCCATCTTCATGCTGCGGGTCTTTCTGGGACAGCACCCCGATTCCGTCTACGAGGCCGCCCAGCTGGACGGAGCCAACACCTTCCAGGTCTACTTTTCCATCTGCCTGCCCCTGGCGCTTCCCATCATGATGGTGCAGGGGATCGGCATTTTCGCGGCCATCTACAATGACTTTCTCTGGCCCCAGCTCCTCTTCCAGGGGCAGCTGGAGCGGGGGATGCTGATGCCCTATCTGCGGCAGATCTGCCAGAACTTCACCCAGGGCGTCCAGTACACCATGTACCTGGTGGCCGGCATCCCGCTGATCATCTCCACCGTGATCAGCATCAAGTTCTTCGTCAACGGCGACTTTGCCAGCGGCATGAAGCTGTAAGGGTAGTTCAGGCGGAAAACCGCCTTGAAAATACAAAATTTTTCTCACAGGGAGGAAAAAAAATGAGAAAGTATTTCGGCACTTTGCTCGCCGTCCTGATGTCGGCGCTGATGCTGTTCACGGCCTGCGGAGGAGGGACAACGCCCCCTGAAAGCAGCACCCCCGACGATCCGACGCCCGAGGGAAAGTCGGCGACCATCACCGTCTACACCACGGTCAATATCATCGAGCACCGGGCGCTGGAGGCCGTGGCCGACGCCTACATGGACCTGCAGTACGAACAGGGGAATGACATCACGGTCATCATCAGCAACGACACCGACCCTGTCAGCTACATCTCCACCGTCCGCAACATGATTACCGCGGGCGTCGAGGAGCCGACCATCATCACCACCTCGGTGGCGCCCGAGTACTACGGCACCGACACCTATGTGGAGCTGGGCGGCTACCTGGAGGACCCCAACCCCTACATCGAGGGCAACACCGCCTGGAAGGACGCCCTGGATCCCGACGCCTACCGCACCGAAGTGGTGGGGGCGACCTCGACCATTCCCGGGATCAGCTACTCCTCCAACTACGCCACGGTGTTCTACAACAAGCAGGCCATGCTGGACGTCATCGGCGCCGACGACCCCGTGGTGGGCGAGGACGGCACCCTGGACAACTCGCTGATCACCTGGTCCTGGATGATGGAGGCCCTGGAAAAGGCCCGGAATTCCGGACTGAACTTCAACTATCCGCTCGGGCTCTCCACCAGCACCCAGTCCTGCGGCGAGGATGCCTTCCCCATGCTCAACCAGATCATCAACATGTACCTGGATCAGTACTTCCGCGACTTCACCGAGGACGTGCATTCGCAGGAGGGAGACTTCAGCTACGTGCCCTCGGTGGACGCCGATTGGGTCTATGATCCCGACAATGCCGCCCTCGACGCCGTGGGCAGCTACACCTACAACATCAACAAGGTGGTGGACTACTACTTCAACAACGCCGACTACGGCCCCCTGTCCGAGCGCTACAGCGAGGTCATGGAGAACATCTACGACTTCACCCGCTACGCCGATCCCCAGGCCTCCTACAACGACGTGTTCAGCCGCTTCAACGAGACCACGCTGGTCCACGAGGACAAGACCAGCGCCAGCTACACCGACATGAAGCTGTTCTACGTCGAGGCGCTGGGCTATGTGCGCACCTACCGCGACGCCTTCAAAAGAACAGCGAGCAACGGCAGCGTGGTCTATCCCGACGCCGAGACCATCACCAGCGAGTTGGGCTGGTTCATCATGCCGGCCATGGAGTCCGAGCTGGAGGGGGTGGCCGACAACGTCCGCGCCTTCGGCGGACCCAACGAGCACATGGGGGTGGTCAACACCGGCAGCACCGAGCTGAACGAGTACGCCATCGACTTTTTGCAGTACCTGTTCTCGCCCACCGGCCAGGCGGCTATCTACTCCACCTATGTGGGGGAAAACAACGCGCCCATCGTTATGCGCCAGCTGGTCCGTGGGGTGGAGATCCCCGAGGCCATCGACTACACCGGCCTGATCGACGTGGACGGCGACTGTACGGTTTCGCCCTACCTGATCTTCGGCAAGGGTTCCGGCATGTCCACCATCCGCATCGGGGAGACCAACACCTACGTCAAGGATCAGGTGGCCTCGGCCTGCTCGAGCTACTTCCGCGGGAGCGAGCGCGGCTGGGTGGAGAGCGGCTACGCCGATGCCCTGTTCAACGCCATCAAGGGCGGTTTCTCCAACTATGCCGCCGAACGGAATTTCATCTACAACGACTACACCCAGGTCTCCGCAGTTACCAACGGCCTGGTCAACTCGCCCTACAACACCTCGAACTAAGGAGGGCCCGCCGTGAAGCGATTGACCGCCATGCTGGTCTGCCTGCTGCTGGCCCTCTCGCTGGGGGCCTGCGGAACGGGCTCGCCGGGCTCCTTCGAGGAGTCCGATGACCGCCGCAGCGGATTTTTGCAGACCTCCGCTACAGACGACTACGGCCGCTCCTTCGGCGCCGTGGACGGCTACAACGACAAAGTGGTCGGCATCTTCTACTTCCTCTGGCTCAGCCAGGCCTCCCAGGCCGTGACGGTGGATTCCTACGTCGAGGAGGGCCGGGCGGAGGCCGCGCTGACCGGGGACGAGGTCGCCTACGCCCCCACCTTTACCTATTGGGGGGAGCCGATGTACGGTTTTTACCGGCTGGAGGACGAATGGGTGGTGCGCAAGCACGTCGAGCTGTTCATGAACGCCGGCCTGGACTTCATCTGCTTTGACACCACCAACAACGACTACTACCGGGCTGCCTCCCAGAGCGTGCTGGACGTCCTGCTGGAGTACCACGAGATGGGCTACGACGTGCCCAAAGTCATGTTTATGACCAACAGCGACTCCACCGGCATGACCACCTCCATCTACAACGCCTTCTACCGCCGGGACACCTACGACGACATCTGGTTCCGGGGCAACGGCGACAAGCCCTGGATCATCGCCAACTACACCGGGACCAACCAGGACATTCTGGATCGCTTCTACTTCAAGCCGGCCCAGTGGCCCAACAGGGCGCCCAACCGGGAAGGCTTTCCCTGGATCTCCTGGCACTATCCCCAGGAGACCTACACGGACGAGGCCAACGACTACACCATCATGAGCGTCTCGGCCTCGCAGCACACCGGCATCGGGGGATCTCTCAGCGACGTCGGGGTGTCCGGGATCAATTTCTCGATCTCCGGGCTGTTCGCCCCCTACAACTACGACACCCTCTCGCAGAATCTGAAGGACCGCTACTCCGCCGAGCAGGCCGACCGCTACTACAACTACAACTGGGGGCGGGGCTACTCGCACGAGACCGGGACCAACAGCTACGAGGACGCCCTGAAGAACGTCAACTTCGAGCAGCAGTGGCAGTCGGTCTATGACAACGAGGAGGTCAACCTGGTGTTCATCACCGGCTGGAACGAGTGGATCGCCCAGAAGCAGAGCCGGGATCCCCTGCTGGGGGCGGACTACGGCTACTTTGTGGACACCTTCTCCATGGAATTCTCCCGGGACATCGAGATGATGAAGGGGGGATACCTGGACAACTGCTTCCTGCAGATGGTCAAAAACATCCGCGCCTACAAGGGCGAGGGCGAGGGCGTCGTCCGTGAGGGGACCGAAAGCGCGGATATGTTCGAGCTGAGCAGCTGGAACGAGGTCGCCTCCTACGCCGACCTGGTCAAGGAGACCGAGCCCCGGGACTACATGGGGGCGGGTGTGGGCACCCACTACACCAACGACACCGGCCGCAACGACATCCGGGAGGTGCGGGTCAGCCACGATGCCGACAACCTTTACTTCCTGATCGTCACGGTGGACGACATCACCCAAAAGCAGGCCTCGGACACTCGGTGGATGAATCTGTTCATCGGCGTGGAGGGGACGTCCGGAGGCTGGAACGATCTGCAGTTCGTGGTCAACCGTTCCCTGAACGGCACGACCGCCTCCCTCGACCGCCTGGAGGACGAAAGCTTTGTCCCGGCCGGGAACTGCACCACCCGGGTGGAGGGGAACACCATGATCGTCCAGGTGCCACGGAGCGCGCTGGGGATCGGATCGGGGGCCTTCGGCATCACCTTCAAGGTCGCCGACAATCTGCAGAGCGACTTTGACATCACGGACCTTTACACCAACGGCGACTGCGCGCCCATCGGCAGGATCAACTACACCTACCGCGGCGCGGCGCTCAACTGATGTTTTCAGGAGGTATCATCGGAAGATGAATGCAATCAGAAAAAAATTCGCCTGGGCGGCGGTGTCGCTGCTGCTCGCCCTCGTGCTGCTGGCGGCCGCGGCCTGCGTTGGTCAGGGCGACGATCCGGAGAGCAGTTCGGAGGAGCCGGAGGACCCGGCCTATGTCTACGGCGAGGACTGGGCGGATCCCTATGACGCCCGGTACACCCAGGATCTGCTGAGCATGGGGGAGAGCGACTTTACCCTCTCCCAGACGGCCGGCAGGGACGGCGCGGGCCGGGAAGTGACCACCGTGGGAGAAAAGACCGGCGGCAGGTACGTGGGGATCTTCTACTTCCTGTGGCTGGGCGACAACTGGCCTGGGATCTATGACATCTCCAAACTGCAGGAGCAGTACGCCGATCTGGCCACTGACACCGTGCGCAGCCCCCTGTGGGCCAACGCGGGATCGGACTACTATGACGCCTCGATCTCCCCGCAGAACGCCTTCCACTACTTCGAGGAGCCCCTCTACGGCTACTACCATTCGGACGACCCCTGGGTCATCCGCAAGCATCTGGAGCTGTTGGCCTACGCCGGCATCGACTTCCTCTATCTGGACTTCACCAATGCCGGGTGGACGGGCAGCGCCCCCATCAACATCTATCGGGAGGAGACCATCGCCCTGATGGACGCCATCCTGGAGCTGCAGGGCAAGGGCCTGGACGTCCCGCAGATCGTCCCCATGGTCTGCAATCCTTCCACGGCGGGCGGCACGGCCAACATCACTCACATCGTGGAGTGGGTGTACGAAACCTACTACGCCGCCCAGAATTTCAAGTACGCGGACTGCTGGTTCACGGCGGACGAAGTGCGCAATCCCTCGGGCAAGCCTCTGCTGGTGTGCTATGATTTCGATCCCCAGTACCTGAGCAATCCCGAGGTGGCCGACGCCTTCTGGATCCGCAATGTGGTCTGGCCGACCGCGGTCGGCAGCAATTCCTACCAGAACGGTTTCCCCTGGATGGATTACAGCCTGCCGCAGGCCAACTACAACGGCATCATGAACGTCTCCATCGCCCAGCACCTGGGCGGCTCCTGGTCCTCCGAGGCCTATCTGGCCCGCAGCCGGGGGGCGGACGGCTCCAACTACACCTACCGCGGCCGCAGCGCTACGGCGGCGCAGCGCTATGCCTACCAGAGCGACAGCACCGAGGAGGCCAAGTACGGCGCCAACTTCGCAAACCAGTGGGAGAACGTGCTCAACTATGAGGGCGAGGACGAGGTCTGGATGGTCACCGTCACCGGCTGGAACGAGTGGGTGGCCCAGAAGCTCAACGTCAACAGCCAGTACGCGACCTTTGTGGACACCTTCAACACCGCCTTCTCCCGCGACATCGAGATGATGCGGGACGAGAACGGCTATGCCGACAACTACTACATGCAGCTGGCCGCCAACGTCCGGCTGTTCAAGTACGGTCAGTCCGGCAAGACCTCCAACACCGCCATGTGGGAGCGCCGGACGGTGGACTATGCCGACATGTCCGCCTGGGAGGCGGTGCAGGCCAAGTATGTCGACTTTACCGGGGACGCCGTGGTCCGCAACTACGCCAGCGTGGCGGACGTCTACACCTACACCGACAACTCCGCCCGCAACGACATCAGCTACCTGAAGATCGCCAACGACAGCCAGTATCTGTACGTGCTGGTGGCCGCCGCGGAGGACATCACCGCGCACGAGGCCGGGGACACCGGCTGGATGAACCTGTACCTGTCCACCGGCGCGGACGGAGGATGGGAGAACTACAACTTCCTCATCAACCGCCATCCCGAGGGCAGCGTCACTTCCATCGAGCGCCTGGGCGTGGACGGCAGCGGAAAGATCACCGTGGAATCCCTTTCGGCCAAGGCCGACTACGTCCTGCAGGGGAACATGATCAGCTTCCGCATCCCGCTGGAGGCCCTGGGCGTGACCAGCGCGGACGAGATCCAGCTCAAGGCCTGCGACAACGTGTTCGCCAACACCGCCACCGAGGACAACGACGGGGTGGGCGTCTTCGAGTTCGGGGACGTCATGGCCTTCTACACGGGCGGCGACTGTGCCCCCATGGGCCGGCTGAACTACGCCTACCGCATGGCCTACTGACCGTTTGACCGCAGACCGGGAAGGCCCGCACAGGGCCTTCCGGCAGCCCTTTCGGGCACATGTTTCAAAAATTTCGAGGAGCTTCCTCGGGATAAACGTATAAGGAGGAATCTTTATGGGAAAGACCTTTGCTAAGCGCAGACTGCTGGTCGGGCTGATGACGCTCGTCCTGCTGGTCAGCGCCTTCCTGACCTTCAACGCGGTCAGGCAGGATCCGGCTTCGGCCGAGGGGGAGACCGCCTGGCTCTCCGCTCAGGGACAGCCCGTGGCCGTGGGCGACTCCGGCGCGGTCCGCATCAGCGGCGCGGCCATCATCGCCAACAGCACCAACCTTTTGGAGCTGCCCAACCGGACGGGCTTCTTCCAGATGCAGGTGGACAAAAGCGCCGCCTGGTCGGGCATCGGATTTTTGAACGGTCTGGATGGCTGGCAGAGCGTGACCTGGCCCGGCATCAACACGGGGAATGACACGCTGCCCCACTACATCTTCCAGGACGGTGACGCCCAGCTGCACGGAAACACCACGTCGGCCATTTACGGCGCGGCAGCCGTGGGCATCAACTCGCCCAAGCCCAACTTCTCCCAAACCCTGGTGGGGGTGGAGATCCACATCGGCACGGGGGAGGACGGCGACGTCTCCTACATCAAGTTCAACGACTCGATGATGACCCAGCAGGGGACCTCCGATCAGTCCGTGCTCCGTCACATGACGACGGCGGATTTCCCCAACGGCTGCTACATCGGGATGCACCTGAATCTGGCCACGGACGGCGGCAACGAGAGCTACTTCACCGAGATCGGCAGCCAGCCCGTCGTCGTCGCGATGAACAATGTCTTCAAGGACACGATCCGGCTGTACGAGGGCCTGCCCAAGGACGAAGTCGGGATCTCGATCGCCAACCTCGGGGATGTCAACGATCTGACGCTGAAGATCAACGGGACCGTGGTCGATGAGCAGTACTACAACATCACGCCCGCCGATCAGTTCACCAACGCCAGAAGGATCCAGATCCGGCAGAGCTTCTGGACCAGCATGGATTTCCCCCGGGAGTCCTACTTCACCTTCGAGTCCACCAACGGCGCGGCCGTTCTGCTGCTGGACATCATGCAGGTCATTCCGCCCGAGTGGACTACCCCCACGTACACCGAGCTGACCGCCCTGGGAGACGTCAGTTTCGACTTCACCTATCAGACCGCTACCCCGCCCACCGCCGAGACCATCAGCGTGTACAGCGGCGTCACGTCGACCAGCGTAGACTTCGACGCCCCGCTGACCCCGACCGAGGACTATCTGCTGACCGACAACGGGGACAACAGCTACACCCTGACCATCACCCGGGCGTATCTGGCGGAGGCCATGGCCAACTACTACGGCCGGACCTTCACCATGCAGATCGGGCAGAACTCCATCTCGACCAGCATCTACCTGATCCCCGATCAGGAGGGCTGGACGGCCCGTCCGGTGGATCTCAGCGGCGAAGCGGAGCGGGACGACTACTATGTCAGCCTGGATCTGGTCCGCTTCAACGAGGCCGACATGGTTCCCAGAGTGTTCTACAACGAGGGACTGGACGTCACCAAACCCATCGTCATGGAAGTGGATTTCTCCACCAACGCCTTCGACAGCTCGGCGGTCTGGGTCATGCTGCAGGTCATGGATGACTACAGCATCATGGACTACTTCTCCGATCGGACGGCGGCCACTTCCCAGCTGACCAGTATCTTCTTCGGCGGACGGACCGACCTGCAGAAACTGGGCGGCTTTGTCATCGCCGACGGCGAGTCCACCAATGCCAACTACACCAAGACTTCGATGAAAAAGACGGTCATCGAGATCTATTTCGGCGTCAACGAGAGCGAGACCGGCTACTTCCGGGTCAACGGCGTGGACTGCGGGATCCCGGCCGCCAAGCAGAGCGACTTTGCCAACGGCAGGGCCTACATCGGCTGGTTTATCCCCAGATCCGCCAACGACACCGTGTTCCGCATCAACGCCAACATCAACCCCGTGACCGTGGCCGCGCCCGTACAGGACAGCGCCTACACCATGGATCTGTCGGCGGCGACCGACTTCACCCTCACCCTGCAGGGGGCTGGCTCCGCTCTCACCGTCACGGACGGCCGGGGGGTCACTCTGAATGCCGGCACGGACTACACCTATGACCAGGCTTCTTCGCAGCTGGTCATCAAAGCCGACTACTTCTCCGGCCTGCCCTTTGCCAAGGCCGGCACCCTGTCGATCTGGGACAATGACTCGTCCACCGGCACGCAGATCGCCATGACCTACACGGCCTCGGCCATGCAGGAGTCCGCCATCAGCTTTGCCACCCTGGGCGCGATCGCCGACGCGGTCGTCGAAATGCCCGATTCCGTGACCGGCATCCTGTCCGTCATGGTGGGCGAGGAGGAGCTGACGGCCGAGCAGTGGAGCTTTGCCGACGGCAGCCTGACCATCGCCGCCGCTGCCATCCCCGATGTGCGCGGCGCCACCGAGTTCATCGTCACCGGCTCTGACAATCTGTTCTATCCCGTCTACGTCTATGTGGACGCCTTCGAGAACGGCGGCGTCAAGCTTTCCGGCGAGGGTAGCTTCGAGACCGACGGCTCCAACTTCATCCTCAGCGGGGATGTGGCCTACGAGCTGATGCAGGCCGTCAATTTTAACGCCGGCGTCACCTTCAAGGTCGACTTCAAGTCCACCCCCGGCTACTATCAGGGCGGTCTGGATCCCAATGCGGGCAAGGTCACGCTGGAGTTCTACGATCCGTACAGCGGCCTGACCTTCGTCTACCGGCTGTTCACCAACTACGCCGAGGGATCGGTCACCGCCAGCAACACGGCGCTGTACGAGTCCTACGAGGTCCTGGACGCCGAGGGCGCCACGGTGGTGCTGGAGTCGGTCCGCGCCATCAACGTCGCCAACGCCGAGAATCCCAACGCCCTGGGCGTGCATCGGATCACCTTCCAGGTGAACAGAGGCGTGCTGACCGTCACGGTCGACAACGCCAGAAGCACCACCATCAGCGATCTGGGCGGCTTCAACCTCAGCGGCAGCATCTGCACGGTCATCACCCCGGCCGGCTCCGAAGAGAATGCCATGCAGGCCGGCGTCAACTGCCTGGCCGGCATCCAGGAGATCACCTATGATCCCGTGGAGATCGGCGGGGACGAGCCCGGTCCGGGCCCCGATGATCCCGAGGAGCCCGTCAGACGGACCTGCAACACCAATTCCCTGATGGGCGGCGTCGGCCTTTCGCTGGCCGTCATGGCGCTGCTGCTCAAGAGAAGGAAATAACAAATTGCTCCCGATGAGGGGACGGATTCGGGCGGAGAGAACTCGTTTCTCTCCGCCCGACCCATCTTCGGAAGATCCGCCGCAGCCGTAAGAGCGCCGCGGCCGCTTTCGGACTGGCAGCTTTTGCGGACTGCTTGTCCTGCCTGCGGCTGTCGGCGGCTGGCTGTCAGAGCAAACCGACCCGCCGGGGAGGCAATCAAAACTTTTCAGGAAGGGAAATAAAATGAAAAAGATAAAAAAATTATGCTGTCTGCTGCTCGTGCTGGCTCTCTTTGCCGCCCTTGTCGCCTGCGCGCCGGGCAGCCAAAGCAGCCGGGAGGAGCCGGGCAGCGAACAGACGTCAACGGGGGAACAGGTCCCGGAAGATCCGACGGTCGGGGAAGCCCCCGTTCTCGAACTGGTGGCGGATCCCCGGCACGAGACCGGCTTCAACGTCAAGGGCCAGCAGGACGGCGACGGCACCGTGAAGGGTATGCTCTGGTACGACAGCCGGCAGGAAGAGGCTCTTTGGGATCTGGCGCAGTGGGAGTCCGGCTACTATTTCCGGGAAAACGGCGCCTATCCCGCAGCCTATGACATCCTGAACGGCGAAAAGACGGAGTCGGAAGGGGTCTGGCAGTGGAAGGACGCCTCCAAGACCCTGCGCGTCGATCCCGGGTCCGGGTCGGTCTTTCTGGCGCTGGATGCCGGAAAGGAGTATGCCGCCCCCCGCGAAAACGGCCAGCCCTGGCCTCATCTGCTGCTGGAATACGGCCTGACCGAAAATCCGCGCGCAGCCGCCATGAGCCGTCTGGAGCTGCAGCTGACCTTTCAGCTGGAGCACTTTGAAAACCTGATGGCCGAGGGCACGCAGCGGGAGGGGCTGCATACCGCCCAGTTCATGTGGTACATGACCCTGCGCAACGTCAACCCCGCCAGCGAGGACTACGGCTGTTTTATGTGGTTCGGGGTCAATCTGTTCGACCGCCGCTACGAGTTTGCCGAACTCTATGCCATGCAGGACACGGGAAAGCCGATCAACACCGAAGCCTACATCTATCAGCCGGCCGCGCGGGACATTCTGCCCGCGGCCACGGCCGTAGGCGTCCGGCAGGAGGTCAAAGCAGATCTGCTTCCGCACATCAAAAAGGCATTCATCTCCGCTCAGAACGCCAAATTCTTCACCCGCAGCAACTTCAGCGATCTGGCGGTGGGAGGAGGAAACTTCGGCTGGGAAATGACCGGAACCTACTGCGCGGGCATGACAGTGGAAAGTTTTCAGCTGGTCGCCGTCATGAACTGAGCCCCGGGAGGCCAAGAACCCCCGCCAAGGAAGGGGGAGACCCCGTGAAAGCGAAAAGGAAGATTTTGCCGCCAGGCTGATGCCGGACTGAAGATGTGAAGACCTGCTTTTTCCCTCGCGTCCGGGTCCGCCAAGCCCTCCTCAGCTTCGGCAGAAGTCTTTTCAATTTTAAAAGGCAGAACGCTGCGGGCGCGATGTCGCTGGCGCCGAGGCTGACCACGGCAGTTTTTCAATTTAAAAAGACAGATCGCTGCAGACAGCAAAACAGCCCGGACTTTGAAAAGTCCGGGCTGTTTTTTTCTTGGTGCGAAGGAGGGGACTTGAACCCCTACGGTTGTACCATACGCACCTCAAACGTACGCGTCTGCCAGTTCCGCCACCCTCGCACAGGATAACGAAGATATTTTAACTCAAAACGCCGGCTTTGTCAACCGTTTTAGGGGGCATGGCCGGCTTTTTTTTGTTCGCCGATCTGCAAAGTAAAGTGCGACAGATCCAGGAAAGAAGAGAAGGAAAGATCTGCGGAAAGCGCTGGCAGTTCAAAGATATATTGCCGAGGGAGAGCGGGGCAATCACGCTTCACGCCGGCGGCGGGCCTAGCGGGTGGGGTCGTGTTGAACGGAGGGTCCGGCGGTCTCCTCCTTTTTCTCCGCTTTCTCGGCGGGCTTCTTTTCGGCCGGCCAGATCCCGGGCAGGGTCCGCTTCAGGACGGCGCAGAGGGCCATGGTGACGGCCGAGGTGGCAACGGCCTTGATGACGTTGAACAGGATCGTGGGCGGGATCAGGGCTGGAATGGCCGCCTGCTCCATGCCGTACAGGGGCAGCAGAATGTAGGCATTGGTCAGGGTGGCGACGGCGATCATGCACAGCGATCCCGCGATCAGGCCGATGAGGGCGGAGGTCAGATTTTTCCGGATCCTGAAGAGATAGCCGGCCGGCAGGACAAAGGCAATGGCGATCATCAAGTTGGAAAGTTCGCCCACAAAGGCCGAACTAGTGCCCCGGATGGCCAGAAACAGCAGGATACGGACCAGCTCGACCACCACGCCCAGCCAAGGGTTGAGCAAAAAGGCGGTCAGAAGGGCGGGCATATCCGAGATGTTGAGCTGCAGCCAGGGCGTGGCCGGAAAGATGGGGAACTCGAAGACCAGCAGGACCGCGGCCAGGGCGGACATCATGGCGGTGAGGACGATGCAGTAGACAGGTGATTTTTTCATGGCTCCGAAGGGAGGCAGCCGATCCTTTCCAAAAAAAATTCCCCCTGCGGACGCAAGGGGAGGATGGCGGAAAGAACCGTTCTTTTCTCATCCAGACTGCGGCCGCCCTGAAAGATTTGACGGCCTCACTGTCGGTGCCGGAATTTCGCCGGGCTCGGCAGCCGAAAAGGCTGTTCGCGGACTGTCACCGCCGGTAGGGAATTTCACCCTGCCCCAAAGAACACCTCTATTGTAGCGCAGGGAAAAGGATTTGTCAACCGAATGAGGTCTAATTCGGAAAATTTGTTCATAGAATGGAAGTAAAAACAGCCGGCGGGCGCCGGGTCGGAGCCTCCTGCAAAAAGGGGACAGGTTTCGACAAGATCCGTCAAAAAAGTCCGGCATAAAAATGATACAATATCCGGGATGACGGCGGGAGGGTAACATGTTTCTTGTCATCAAAAAAAAGACCATTGCCTTTGTGCTGGCCGGCCTGCTGGCGGCGGCCGGACTGATCTTCTCGCTGTCCGGCGCCAATGCGGCGGCCGTCTACTTCGGGACTTCGCTGCGGAAGATCCCCATCTACCGCGTGGACACCCAGGAAAAAAAGATCGCGCTGACCTTTGACGCCGCCTGGGGGGCCGACAAGACCGAGGGGATCATGGAGATCCTGAAAGAATACGGCGCGGACGCCACCTTCTTTCTGGTCGGGTTCTGGATGGAAAGCTATCCCGAAATGACCCAAAAGATCGCCGAAAACGGCTTCGAGATCGGCACGCATTCCAACACCCATCCCCACATGTCCCGGCTGGACACCGAGACCATCGTCACCGAACTGACGGTCAGCTGCGCCAAGATCAACAGCCTGACCGATCAGCAGGTCACGCTGTTCCGGGCCCCCTTCGGGGAATACAACGACAAGGTCATGACCGCGGCGGAGGGGCTGGGCCTGCAGACCATTCAGTGGGACGTGGACAGTCTGGACTGGAAAAACGGTCCGGCCACGGACACCGTCAACCGGGTCATCAACAAGGTAAAGCCCGGTTCCATCGTTCTGTTTCACAACAATTCGGATCATATTCTGGAGATCCTGCCCCCGGTGCTGATCGCGCTCAAGGAACAGGGCTACACCTTTGTGCGGGTGAGCGACCTCATCTACCACGGGAATGCCTACGTCGATTCGCAGGGCGAGCAGAAACTCAACTAGAAAGATCCGTCAGGAGGAGAAAAGATGAACTACGAACAGATGAGCAACAACAAGCTGTTTTTGTGCGGCACCATCGTCTCTCAGCCGGTGTTTTCGCACGAAGTCTACGGCGAGGGATTTTACGAGCTGTTCCTGGAGGTCATGCGGCTGTCCAACCAGAAGGACACCCTGCCCATCACCATCTCGGAGCGGCTGATCTCCGAACACGACCTGCGGGTGGGCAGCAAGATCAGCGTCAGCGGGCAGTTCCGCAGCTACAACAAGATCGAGGACGGCAAGTCCCGCCTCATGCTGACCGTCTTTGTCCGGGAGATCGAGGACTACGCCCCCGCCAAAAACCCCAACGTCATCGAGCTTTCGGGCTACATCTGCAAGCCCACGGTGTATCGCACCACCCCCTTTGCCCGGGAGATCTGCGACGTGCTGCTGGCCATCAACCGGGCCTACAACAAGTCCGACTACATCCCCTGCATCGCCTGGGGCCGGAACGCCCGCTACCTGCGCACCCTGAAGGTGGGGGACCGCCTCAGCGTCACCGGGCGGATCCAGAGCCGCACCTACCAGAAACGCCTGCCCGACGGCACCGTCACCGAGCGGACGGCCTACGAGATCTCCATTTCCCGCATCATCGTGGAAAACCACGACCCCGCCCCCTTGGGTGACCGGCTGAGCGAGAACGAAACGCTGGGCGATTCCTTCTTCCTGGGCGACCCGCAGTAAAATTCAGTTATCTGAAAAGCTTCTGACCCCCGTCAGAAAAAAGCACTTTCAAGGCCATAAAAAGACACAGACTTAACGAAAAGAACGGTATCCGGGCGGATACCGTTCTTTTCGTTATTCTTTTTCCGGAGGGGAAAGCAGTTCCAGCAGGGCCTGCCTTTTTTTCGGGGAAAGTTCTCTGAACCGGTGCAGCAGCTGCCGTTCCTGTTCGTCAACCGCTTCAGTCTGTTCATCCTCCCAGAAAAATTGAGCCATGGAAATGCCGAACGCCTTACAGATGCGCTGCAAGGTATCGATCTTGGGCAGAGAATTGCGGCTCATGATGGAGGACAGGGTGGATTGCGTCAAATCGGCCTCCATGGCAAGGTAATTGACCGACCATTTCCGTTCGTTCATCAGATCACTGATGCGTTTGATAATATCCATAATTATTAAATAGTGTACAACGAATTTGCGTAAAAATACTAACGCAACATCGTTGACTTTTTAACGCATTTGCGTTAAAATATAATCGCTGTACTTTACCATGGATAAAGATCTGAAAAAACAAACCAAATCAAAAGACCGGGTGCGCAAACACGGGGAAGTGTTCACGGCGGAGCGGGAGGTCAAGGCCATGTGCGATCTCGTCAAGGACGAGACCGAGCGCATCGACAGCCGATTTCTGGAGCCGGCCTGCGGAGACGGCAACTTTTTGGCCGAGATCCTCTCCCGGAAGTTGGCCGTGGTGCGGAAAAAATACGGCAGAAGTCATCCCGACTATGAAAAAAACGCCGTCCTTGCGGCGAGCAGTATCTACGGCGTGGACATTTTGCAGGACAATGTGCTGGCCTGCCGGGAGCGGATGTTTTCGATCTGGGACCGGGAATATACCGCCGTCTGCCGGAAGGACTGCAGCGAGCAGACCCGCGAGGCGGTCCGGTTCATTTTTTCCCGCAACATCGTCTGCGGCAACGCGCTCACCCTGATGTGTGTGGACGAACAAGGCGCCGACACAAAGGAGCCCATCGTCTTTTCGGAGTGGGCCTTCATCACCGGATGCCAGATGCAGCGATGCGACTACACCTTTGCTGAATTGCTCGCCGAAGAGGACCCCAAGGCCGCCAAACAGCAGAACTTTTTGGAGCCGCCGGCCGAAGAGGGGCATTTTTTGAAGCGATACGTCTCGCATTACAAAAGGGTCCAGGAACACGATGAGGACCGGAACTGAAGGAACATTTCAAAACGTTCCGGCGGACGACCCGCAGAAAAAATTTTTGAAGAACATTCGGGAGGGCAAACGCATGATGAAAACCGGGATCCAGACAACCGAGGATCCGGCCCGCTGGGGCGATCGGCCCCTGTTTGAGAAAGTCTACAATCCGGACGTCCTTTCCTGTCTGGCCAATCTCTCTAACGACGAGGTGTTCACCCCGCCCGAGATCGTCAATCAGATGCTGGATATGCTGCCGCAGGAACTCTTCCGCAACCCCGACACCACCTTTCTGGACCCCGCCTGCAAGACCGGGGTATTTCTGCGGGAGATCGCCAAGCGGCTGATCAAGGGGCTGGAGCCGCAGTTTCCCGACCTGCAGGAGCGCGTCGACCACATCTTCCACAAGCAGCTGTTCGGCATTGCCATCACCGAGCTGACCAGCCTGCTTTCCCGGCGCGGGCTTTACTGCAGCAAGTACCCCAACAGCGAATTTTCGGTCAGCCTGTTCGACACCGCCGAGGGGAACATCCGTTATCGGCGGATCCCGCATACCTGGAAAAACGAACGCTGCGTCTTCTGCGGCGCAAGCCAAAGGGAATATGACCGCGGCGGGGAACTGGAGACCCACGCCTATGAATTCATACACACCGCCACCCCGGAGAAATTGTTCAATATGAAATTTGACGTGATCATCAGCAACCCGCCCTATCAATTGAGCGATGGGGGAAACGGCGCGAGCGCAAAACCCATTTACCATTTGTTTGTAGAGCAAGCAAAAAAGCTGAAGCCGCGCTATCTTTCTATGATCATTCCGGCACGATGGTATGCCGGAGGCAAGGGGTTGGACGAGTTTCGTAATAATATGTTAAACGATGGCCATATTGTTCGGCTTGTCGATTATGTAAATGCTAAAGATTGTTTTTCAGGGGTAAGTATTGGCGGAGGCATCTGCTATTTCTTATGGAGCCGTGACGAAAATAAAGATTGTATATTTACAAGCATACATGACCGAAGCAAATCGACAAAAGAAAGAAAACTTAACGAATTTCCGGTGTTTATCCGCTATAACGAGGCTTTGTCCATTGTCTATAAAGTACAAGCACAGCAAGAACAGAATTTTAGCGAATGCATCAGTACAAGAAACCCTTTTGGATTATCGTCATCGGAGAGAGGAGATAACAGCAATGACGCTTACACATTGTATTCAAGTGGCGGTACATTTAAAATTGCACGTAAGAAAGTAACTAGCGGAATAGATATGATTCCGAATTATAAAATCATGCTCAGCAAAATAACAAGCGAACACGCAGGAGAACCAGATCAAAGCGGAAAATTTATGGTTCTTTCAAAAATGCAAGTGTTAAAGCCGAATGAGGTTTGTACGGACTCTTACCTAATTGTATACCATTCTCCTGACCTAGAGTACGTACAAAACTGTTATAGCTATATGACAACAAAATTTTTTCGCTTTTTATTATTGCAAGCCATTTCTTCGATCAATCTTTCCAAAGAAAAATTCCAGTTTGTGCCCATGCAAGACTTTTCAAAACCATGGAAGGATGATGAATTGTACGATAAATATAACTTGACAAGTGAAGAGGTTAAATTTATCGAACAAATAATGAGGACAAAGGAGTAAGTAATATGTATACTGAAGAAAAATCTCGTACTGTATATTATAAAAAAATTCTTATTGATGGAAAGCTCTGTTTTCCTGGAGTTATCAAAGGAATTGAACGCGGTCAGGCTACAAAATTATGGGAAAATTTCTATCTGAATCAAATTGATATTTTTGCAATTGGGTTCGAAAAAAAATTAGAAAACGCAATTGGGAAAAGGATTTTACTTGTTTACAATAATGAAACTCCAGCTTATGGATACAGTTACAAGATTTCTCAAATAAAGATTGAAAATCCTTTAATAATATTTATCGTTGATCCGTCGTCTATCGCTGCACATTTATCAGATAACTCAATGTTAGGTTAGGTCATGCCACAGGAATTTTTTTCACAGCGGCCGGAAGTGTCGCCCACCATATACGCCTATTGCCTGGTCGGGGTGGCCTCGCACGAGGGGTACCTGAAAGTCGGCTACACCGACCGGGACGCGGAGACGAGGATCCGGGAGCAGTTACATACCAGCGCCGTGCCCTACCGGATCGTGCTGAAGGAACCCGCCATGCGCCCGGACGGCAGCTGCTTTACCGACCGGGACGTCCACGCCGTGCTTCGCCGCCGGGGATTTTTTCAGCTGAACGAGGGAGAGGACCGCAACGAGTGGTACCGCTGCAGCGCGCGCGACGTGCTGGCCGCCATCCACGAAGTGCGCGACGGCATCCTCACCTCGGAAAACCGCACGGCCGCCTTCCGGATGCGGCCCGAACAGGTGCGGGCGGTGCAAAAGACCATGGCCTTTTTTTCCGCCGCCAAGCGGGAGGATCCGGACCGGGCGCCTAAATTTCTCTGGAACGCCAAGATGCGCTTCGGCAAGACCTTTGCGGCCTACCAGCTGGCCAAAAAGATGGGGCTTTCCCGGGTGCTGGTGCTGACCTTCAAGCCCGCCGTGGAGAGCGCCTGGCGGGAAGATCTGCTGACCCATGTGGACTTCGAGGGCTGGCAGTTCGTCTCCAACAAGGACGCGCACGACAACCGGATCAACATCGACAGTCAGTTCGAGCGGGCCGACAAGAGCCGCCCCATCGTGGTGTTCGGTTCCTTTCAGGATCTTCTGGGCACCAACGAGAACGGGGGGATCAAGGCCAAAAACGAGTTCATCCACAGCAGCAACTGGGATCTGGTCATCTTTGACGAATACCATTTCGGCGCCTGGCGGGAGAACGCCAAAAAGCTGTTTGACAACCCCGACGAGGAAGCGGACAGCGACTTCGATCTGGAAAAGTACAAGCGCGACGAGGCAGACAACGCCTACAACGAGACCTTTCTTCCGATCACCGCAGGCTACTATCTTTTTCTGTCGGGCACGCCCTTCCGGGCCCTGAATTCCGGCGAGTTCATCGAGGAACAGATCTACAACTGGACCTATTCGGACGAACAGCGGGCCAAGGAGAACTGGGTGGGGTCGGACAACCCCTACCGGGCCCTGCCCCGCATGGTGATGCTGACCTACCGCATCCCCGACAGCATCCGGCAGATCGCCGTTCAGGGAGAGTTTGACGAGTTCGACCTGAATGTGTTCTTTGCGGCGAAGGGCAAGGGAGAGGAGGCCCGCTTTGTGTACGAGAGCGAAGTGCAAAAATGGCTGGACCTCATCCGCGGAGCCTTTTTGCCCGCCAGTGTGGACGATCTGAAGCTGGGACAGGACCGGCGCCCGCCCATGCCCTATTCGGACGTGCGGCTTTTAAACGTGCTCTCGCACACGTTGTGGTATCTTCCCAGCGTCGCCTCCTGTCAGGCCATGAAAAACCTGCTCGCACAGCGGCAGAATGCCTTTTATCACGACTACACCGTCAACCTCTGCGCCGGGCCGGCGGCGGGGATCGGCCTGGACGCGCTGCGCCCCGTTCAGGCCTCTATGGCGGATCCGCTGCACAGCAAGACCATTACCCTTTCCTGCGGCAAGCTGACCACGGGGGTCACCATCCGCCCCTGGACGGGGATCTTTATGCTGCGCAACCTCAAGTCCCCGGAGACCTACTTTCAGGCGGCTTTCCGGGTGCAGAGCCCCTGGGAGATCCTCGACGATCACGGGGACCGGCAGATCCTCAAGCAGGAATGTTATGTCTTTGACTTCGCCCTGGACCGGGCCCTGCGGCAGATCTCGGACTACTCCTGCCGGCTGAACGTGGACGAGAGCAATCCCGAAAAAAAGGTGGGGGAGTTCATCCATTTTCTGCCCGTTCTGGCCTTTGACGGCAGCACCATGAAGCAGGTGGACGCGCAGGACATTCTGGACATCGCCATGGCAGGGACCAGCGCCACGCTGCTCGCCAGGCGGTGGGAATCTGCCCTGTTGGTCAACGTGGACAACGACACCCTTGCCCGCCTGCTGAATAATCCCGAGGCGCTGGAGGCTCTCATGCGGATCGAGGGATTCCGCTCCCTCAATCAGGACATCGAGACCATCATCAACAAGTCCGAGCATGTCAAAAAGACCAGAAAAGAGGGGGAGGAAAAGCTTTCGCCCAGGGAAAAGAAGGAACTTTCCGCCGAAGAAAAAGAGTTCAAGTCCAAGCGGAAGGAGATCCAGGAAAAGCTGATCAAATTCGCCACCCGTGTGCCGGTGTTCATGTATCTGACCGATTTCCGGGAGCACACGCTCAAGGACGTCATCACCCAGTTGGAGCCTGGGCTGTTCAAAAAGGTCACCGGTCTGAACGTCAAAGACTTCGAGCTTTTGTGTTCCCTGGGCGTGTTCAACGCCAACGTCATGAATCAGGCCATCTTTGGATTCAGACGTTACGAGGATGCAAGCCTTTCCTACACGGGTATTTTGAAAAATCATCCTTCCGAGATCGGCGGCTGGGACACCGCCATCCGCCGCGAGGAGTACGAAAAACTGTTCTACAACCAGCAGTCTACGCTGGCAGCGGGAGTTGCCGGCGACGAGGACCGGGCGCGCGGGGGAGTGGAGGAAGCTCAAAAACTCGGGGTGCAGACGGCGGCCGAAGCGCCTTCCCAGCCTTCTGACCGCGCAAAGGAGGAGGCGGCCGGGACGATCGAAGGCCGATCGCTCCCCCTTTCCGAGCGGGGACCGGAAGCACAAGTCTCCTCTTCTGTCCGCTCTTCCGCCTATCCGGCGGCCGCGAAGCCTGCGGAAAAGCCTTTCCTCGATCTGTCCGGCGTCGTCAAGGGCGCGGCGGTGATCCACGCCAAATTCGGGGAGGGCAGGATCGTCAGCGTTGAGCAAGGGGGAGAATATGTTGACGTTGCCTTTTCCGTCGGGGAAAAGATCTTCAACATCTCGGCCTTTGAAAACGGTTTTTTAAAATTGGGTGTCACCGACACCTCCTTGAACGCCCGCACAGAGACGCAGGAGTAAACCGCGCCCCGCACTCGCTCCCAAAATGTGAAACGAAAAGCTGCAATCAGGGTGTCACAGACACCTCTTCGAACACCCGCACAAAGACGTAAAAAGGGCCATGATCTGCGCCAGCTCCATAACGTAAAAGCCGTAATCTGTCCAGACTACGGCTTTTTCTTTTGTTTTTTGTTTTGGGAATGGGGAAAAGGGTATACAGACCGGAAAAAAATCAGCTCCGGGCACTCTTTGCAATCTTTTATTCGCGGGCTTTTGCCGCCGTCCGGAAGCTTTGGGCCGTTCCGTGATTCAGCGGAGGCCGCAGTCGGTGCGGCTCTGGGCGTCGAAGCGGTCCCGGGTGAGGCTCTCGTACAGGCGATACCCCCCCGCAAAGTTGTAGCAGGTAAAGTCGTGCTGGGCGAGGATGCGGCAGGCGATGTAGCTCCGCAGGCCGGACTGGCACATCACATAGACCGGCCTTGCGGGATCCAGCTCTCCGAGGCGCTCCCGCAGGTCGTCCACCGGGATGTGGGTCTCGAATCCCTCGGCGTGGCCCCGGGCGTATTCGCCGGGGGTGCGGACGTCCAGCAGGACGGCCTCCCGGGGCAGGGAGGGCAGGTCCTCGAAGCAGAACTGCCGCACCAGTCCCTCCGTCAGGTTGCGGACGAGGTAGCCCGCCATGTTGACGGGATCCTTGGCCGAGGAGTAGGGCGGGGCGTAGGCCAGATCCAGATCGGCAAGGTCGGAAGCCTTCAGTCCGGCCTGCATGGCGGCGGCGATGACGTCCAGCCTTTTGTCCACCCCCTCGAAGCCCACGATCTGGGCGCCCAGGATGCGGAGGGTCCGGCGCTCGAACAGCAGCTTCAGGGTCATCACCCTGCCGCCGGGGTAGTAGGAGGCGTGCGAGGCCGGGGCCAGAATGACCTTGTCAAAATCCAGCCCGGCCGCCCGGGCGGCCTCCTCGTTCAGCCCGGTGAAGGCGGCGGTCATGTCAAAGACCTTGAGCACCGAGGAGGCGGGGGAGCCGCGGTAGCGGCTGTCCAGGCCGGCGATCTGATCGGCGGCGACATGCCCCTGCTTGTTGGCGGGTCCGGCCAGGGCGATGACCGCCCGCTGTCCGGTGACGGCGTGGGGCACCGAGACGGCGTCGCCCACCGCGTAGATGTCCGGATCCGAGGTCCTCATGCGGTCGTCCGTCCAGATGCTGCCCCGGACGTCCAGCTTCAGGCCGGCCTCCCGGGCCAGGGCCGAGTCCGGCCGCACGCCCACGGCCAGAAGGACCCGGTCGGTGGCAAGGTCCCCGCCGTCGGTCCGCACCGTCAACCCCTCGCCGCGCTCCTCAAAGCCGGTCACGTTCCGGCCGAGGAGCAGTTCCACCCCCTTGGCCCGCAGATGGGCGTGGAGGAAGGAGGCCATGTCCCCGTCCAGGGGAGCCAGCACGTGGGGATCCTGCTGGATCATGCGCACCCGGCGGCCCCGCTCCCGCAGGTTTTCGGCGGCTTCCAGACCGATAAAGCCGCCGCCGATGACCGTCCAGTCCGCAAGCTCCTCCCGCTCGGCTTCCTGCCGGATGCGGAGGGTGTCTTCCACCGTGCGCAGGGTCAGGATGCGGCTGCTGCCGACGCCGGGAAGCTCGGGCCGGACGGGCAGCGCGCCGGGGGAGAGGATCAGCTTGTCATAAGATTCCTCAAAGACCTCGCCGGTATCCAGGGCGCAGACGGTCACCGTCTTTCGGGTGCGGTTGACGGCCCGCACCTCGTGGCGGACCTTGACCGCGACGCGGAACCGCCGCCAGAAGCTCTGGGGGGACTGCAGGGTCAGCTCCCGCTGATCCTCGATGACCCCGCCGATGTAGTAGGGCAGGCCGCAGTTGGCGTAGGAGACGTAGCCCGAGCGCTCGAAGATGACGATCTCGGCCTTCTCGTCCAGACGGCGGAGCCGGGCTGCGGCCGTTGCGCCGCCTGCGACTCCGCCCACGATCACGACTTTCATATCAATGCACCACCTTTCCGTGATAGTCGGCGATCCCGCCGATGTTTTTGACTTGTCGGTATCCCATCTGCCGGAGCGCGGCTGCCGCCCGGGCGCTCCTTGCCCCGCTCCTGCAATAGACGAAGATCGGGGTGTTCCGGTCCGCCACCCGCTCGGGCAGGCTTTCGATCCGGTCCAGAGGGAAGTTCAGGCTGCCCCCGATATGCCCCTCGCCGAACTCGGCCGGGGTGCGGACGTCCAGCAGGACGGCCCCGGGCGTGGCCAGGAACTCCCGTACGCCCTCGTCCGTGCCCGGCCGCCGGAAGAGATCGAGCAGCCCCATCATTTGGCCTCCAGCATGGCGGCCAGCTGGTTTTTGGGCCGGAACCCCACCGAGGAGGAGACGACTTTGCCGCCCCGCACCACGGCGACGGTCGGGATGGCGGCCACCTGGAAGGCCGCCGCCAGTTCAGGTTCCTCGTCCACGTTGACCTTGCCGATCTTGGCCCGGTCGCCGACTTCCCGTGCCAGCTCCTCCACGACGGGGGAGAGCATCCGGCAGGGGCCGCACCAGGGGGCCCAGAAATCCAGGAGGACGGGTACTTCGGCCTGCAGCACTTCGGATTCGAAATTCTGTTTGGTGATCTTTAATTCAGACATGATGAGCATCTCCTTTGGATTCAAAAAATATCGTACCCAAAGGATACCCCAAAAGGCAGTCAAAAATCTGTGATTCGGTCACATTTTTCCGAAAATTTTTCAAATTTTTTTACAGCAGGCTCCGCAGCGCCCCGGGGTCCAGCAGGAGGACCCTGCCCCGCCGGACTTCCACCCAGCCCTCCGAGGCGAACTGTTTCAGCATGCGGGCCACCACTTCGCGGGCCGAATTGATCTGCCCGGCGATCCCTTCGTGCGTCATGCGGATCTCGGGATCCCCGGTGCGGTCGTACTCCGCCAGCAAAAAGGAGGCCAGGCGGCGGTCCATCCGGGCGAAGAGGATCTGCTGCATCACCCACATGACCGCGGAAAAGCGCTCGGCCATCAGTTCGTACATAAAACAGCGGGCATAGACGTTTTCCTTCACCACGCGGTCAAAGGCCGGGGCGCCGAGGACCAGCAGTTCGCAGTCTCTTTCCACCGAAATGTGGGTGTCAAAGGTGATCTGGTCGATCATGCAGGAGGCCGACAGCATGCAGAAGTCCCCCTTTTTCAGCCGGAACAGGGTGATCTCCCGCCCCTCTTCCGAGAGCAGAAAGACCCTGAGAACGCCCTTGCGGACCTGGATGGCACCCAGGCAGGCGTCCTCGGCGCCCTGAATGAGCTTTCCGGCGTCGAACCGGCGCAGGCGGGCGTGGGCGGAGAGAAAGTCCCGCTGTTCGGGCTGCAGATGATCCCAGAAGGGGAATCCCTCCGGCAGGTTTGCGGCGGTCTTTTCCATGAATGCGATCTGCCTCCTTTGGCTCCGGACCGGAACCAGACCAAAAAACGATTGTTTTTATTATAGCACGTCTGCCCGGAAAAATCAAATTCTGCCGGCCTGACGCCACGGCCGGAGCCGGATTTTCGGGAGGATTCGGGAAATTTTCGGGGAAAATACCCGGATTTTTCGACCGATTTCCGGCGGGGAAGGGGAGCCGTCCCCACTTTGCTTGCCAAATTTGAAAATTTTTTGTATAATAACATAACATCCGATTTGACAGCGTGGAGAGAGAAGTTCCTGCTGCGCCCCGCATAGCCCGCATAGGAGGATAAATTTTTATGGACAGAAGAGCAGAGCTAGAACAATATTTTGCGTTTTGGGAAGAACCGCTTCCCGTTGCGGCGGAACACGATCATTGGGTGAGATGGGGAAAACTTCTGCAAGTGTGTCTGCCGAAGAGCGACTGGATGCCTATGAATTTAGAAGTAGCAGGCGATTTTCCTCGCGGGTTAAAATCCGATACGCCTCTCGATTTGGAACTGCGTCTCCTGTTTTTGGAAGGTAGTTGTTATAAAGATAAAGAAGAATACTTCGGGGAAGCGGATTCGCGTATGGCAGTGGAATCATATATTCCGTGCGGTACATTCAGTCCGACGAACGATCCCGATTTTGTCGAGAGTCCTACGGTGCTTATGAGCGGAACGGTTCTTTCCTCCGAACCTGCGGAGTTAGGAGGAAAGAAAATTTTTAAGATCGAATTGCGCTTTGACGAGTGTGTGTTCCGGGTTCTTGCGCCGGACAGTTTTGGAGAATCCGGCACCCACGAAGGCAACATTTTGAGCGGATTGTTCTATGCGATCGGAAAGGTGAAAAGGAGGTAAGCATGATGGCAGATTTTGAGGATTTTTCCCGCGAGGTTTGGGCGGACATCGAAGGCCTGGCCGAGCTGGCGCGCAAGAGCGACCACATCGCCCCCGAACTGTACGAACAGTACGACGTCAAGCGGGGGCTTCGGGACATCAACGGAAACGGCGTGGTCTGCGGCCTGACCGAGATCTCGGACATCATCGCCTTCCGACGCGGGCCGGAGGGGGAGAAGATCCCCTGCGAGGGAGAGCTCTACTACCGGGGCTACAACATCCGGGATCTGGTCTCGGGGTTCGTGCGGGAAAAGCGCTTCGGCTTCGAGGAGACGGCCTACCTGCTGCTGTTCGGGCAGCTGCCGGACGGGGAGGCCCTGAAGAAGTTCGGGTATATCCTCTCGGGCTTCCGCACCCTGCCCAACAGCTTTGTGCGGGACATCATCATGAAGGCCCCCTCCATCGACATGATGAACGTGCTGGCCCGCAGCGTGCTCACCCTCTATTCCTACGACGACCGGGCGGACGACATCTCCGTCGCCAACGTGCTGCGGCAGATCCTTCAGCTGACCGCCCAGTTTCCCCTGCTGTCGGTGTACGGCTATCAGACCTTCAAGCACTACCACGACAACGCCAGCCTGATCATCCACAACCCGGTGGGGGAGCTGTCCACCGCCGAAAACATCCTGCACCTGCTGCGGGAGGATTCCCGCTACACCGACCTGGAGGCCAGGATTTTGGACCTCTGCCTGGTTTTGCACGCCGAGCACGGGGGAGGCAACAATTCCTCCTTTACCACCCACGTGGTGACTTCCTCGGGCACCGACACCTACTCGGCGGTGGCCGCCTCGCTGGGATCCCTCAAGGGCCCCCGCCACGGCGGCGCCAACATCAAGGTGGTCCGCATGTTCGAGGACATGAAGGCCAATCTGCCCGACCGCAGGGACGGGACCGTCCGGGACTACCTGGACAGACTGCTGAACAAACAGGCCTTCGACCGGGCCGGCCTGATCTACGGCATGGGGCACGCCGTCTATTCGCTCTCGGATCCCCGGGCCGACATCCTCAAAAAATTCGTGCAGAAACTGGCCGTCGAAAAGGGGCTGGAGGAGGAGTACGAGCTCTACGCCAAGGTGGAGCGGCTGGCGCCCGAGGTCATCGCCGAGCGGCGGAAGATCTACAAGGGGGTCAGCGCCAACATCGACTTCTATTCCGGATTCGTCTATCACATGCTGAATCTTCCGCCCGAGCTGTTCACGCCCATCTTTGCCATCTCCCGCATCGTGGGCTGGGGCGCCCATCGCATCGAGGAGATCGCCAACAACGGCAAGATCATCCGCCCGGGCTACACCTCGGTGGCCCCCCATACCGAATACGTCCGGCTGAAGGACCGCTGAGCATAAAGGCCCGCCGCCCGTCCGGTTGAAGGCCTGCTGAGAGGGGGCCTGCCGCCCGTCCGGACAAAAGACCGCTGAGCGGGAACGACCCGCCAATTTAAAGGCCCGCCGAGTGGGGAACGACCCGCCGGTTTAAAGGACCGCTGAGCGGGAACGGGGCCGCCGCCCGCCGAAGGCCCGCCGGCCCGGCCCGTCGTTTCGCAGCGAGAGCGGCCGTTCCATTTGCAGGGAGCCGAAAGCGTGCAAGGGCAGATCTTATCGTGCCCGCGGGGAGCTTGAACAGCCGGATTTGCAGTGTAAAAACCTTCTTTTTTGCCGGCCCTTTCCGTAAAACAGCACACGTTCGGCCGGCGGAAGGACTTTGCCGGAAAAGCTGAAAAAAACAGGACGGGATCGAAGGGCCCTTCGCGCGTCCGGAAGCTAAGGACTTTGCCAGGTTTCACCAAACTTTCACCGGGCTGTCGGTTGGATTTGACTTTGGGCGTTTACAATAGTACCGTAAACGCCGGCGTCCCGCCTGACCGGAAGGTCCGGGCCTGTCCGGCCGGAAGGGTTATGGAACAGATTTTTCAACTCATCGAGCAGACCTGCTTTCTGCACAAGAGCAGAAAGGGGGAGTATGACCGCGCGGCCTCCTACGCCGTCAAGGCCCTGCGCAAGACCCTGGAGGGGGAGCGCGACCGCCTTTCGACGGTCAGTTTCCGCATCAAGACGACGGAGAGCCTGAAGGAAAAGATCATCCGTCGCAAGTACTACCGCGGGGCCTCCACCCCGCAGGGGGTGCTCTCGCTGCTGTCGGACGCCCTGGGCGTGATGATCGAGTGCCGGTTCGTCAGCGACGAGGCCTACCTGTTCGGCCGCCTGAAGGAGAGCTTTTCCGAGGAGGCCGGCGGGGGCTACTTTTCCTGCCCGGCCTTTCCCGAGCTGTGGCTCAAGCTGGGGGAACCCCAGCCCCAGCGCCAGCAGAACGGCATGGACATCTACCGGGTGGACGGCCGGGTCCGGCTGCCGGAGCTGGACGTGGGCTTTGAACTGCAGATCAAATCCCTGGTCAACCGCTTCTGGTCGGACATCGAGCACAGCGTGGTCTACAAAAACAACGCCTTGCTGCCCGAGCGCAGCTTCCCCGTGCGCATGCTCAACGAGGTCCGGGGCAATCTGCTGGGCATCGACAGCATGCTGCAGCTGATCAAGGAACAGATCGAACGGCTGTCCGAGCCGGTGGGCGAGCGCCTGGACATGAAGGAACTGCTCTCCCGCCTGCTGAACGAAATGATCAACCGGCGCATGACCGATCTGATGGGGGTGTTTCCCCGCTCGCACGACGTCTCCCGCCTGCTGGCCGCCATGCTGGTGTACGGGATCATGGAGCGGAAGGACTCCTTTCAGCAGATCCTGGCCCTGCTGTCGATGCGGATCGAGAAGGAGACCGAGAACGGCTCCGCCGAGGTCGGCAGCGAGATCCGCCTGGATCCCGCCGAGTACGGGAATTCCGAACTGGCCGTCCGGGTGTCCGGGCTGATCAACGCCGACTTCGACTGGCACCTGTTTTTTGTGTATTACCGCCTGCTGGCTGCCGAACTGGATCCCCATCAGGATCTTTTGTTTCACGTACTGGAAGACAATCTCACCCGGGAGCAGAAACGCTCGGCCGAATTTTCCGAAGTGGCCGAGACCATCTTTGCCGGGGCGGACTTTGAACGAGAGGAGGACTGAACCATGGCCCGTTTGTTGATCGTGGACGACGAAAGCAAACTCCGCGAGGTGCTGAAGGAATACGCCGAATTCGAAGGCTACGAGGTGGCCGAGGCCGAGGACGGCATGGAGGCCGTCAAAAGGTGCCGGGAGGAGGATTTTGACCTGATCGTCATGGACATCATGATGCCCCGGCTGGACGGCTTTTCGGCGGTCAAGGAGATCAAAAAGATCAAGGACATCCCGGTGCTGATGCTCTCGGCCCGGGGGGAGGAGTACGACAAGCTGTTCGGCTTCGAGCTGGGCATCGACGACTATGTGGTCAAGCCCTTTTCGCCCAAGGAGGTCATGTCCCGGATCGCCGCCATCTTAAAGCGCTGCCAAAAGAACGGGGAGGAAAAGTCCGGCGTCATCCGCTACAAGGGGCTGGAGATCGACATCCCCGGCCGCAACGTCTACGTGGACGGGACCAAGGCCGAGCTGACCCCCAAGGAGTACGAACTGCTCTTTTATCTGGTCAAGAACAAGGGCATCGCGGTCTCCCGGGAAAAGCTGCTCTCGGACGTGTGGGGCTTCGACTTTTTCGGGGACGACCGCACCGTGGACACCCACATCAAAATGCTCCGGAGCAATCTGGGGCCCTACCGTGACTTCATCGTCACCCTGCGGGGATTGGGCTACAAGTTCGACCCGCAGATCGCATGAAGGCCCAGGAAAAGACGCGCACCCCTCACAGCCTGCGTTTCAACGTATGGCTGTATTTTCTGCTGTTCTCCGCCGTGCTGGTCATCATGGTCTGGATGTTCGAAGTCGCGGCCTTCCGCATCTACTACCAGCGCATGCGGCAGACCGAGGTCCGGAACATTGCCTACCGGCTGGCAGACCTAAGCGATGAAATTTCCAGCTGGGAGGAGTTCAGGGATGCGGCCGAACTGGCCGCGGTCAGCTACGGCGTGGCCATCATCATCTACAACGCCAAAGGCGATGTTCTGGCCAGTTTCGGCCCCTTCGGCGGCTACGTACCCGATCAGGCCACGGTGGAGACCTTCCTGAACAAGTTTATCGAGAGCGGCGCCGACGAGGTCGAGTACTTCGTGGACCGCACCGACTCCGAGTTCCGCTCCTACATCTACGGCTGTATGCTGGGGCCGGCCGATTCGGCCTTTCTGTACATCAACATGCCCATCACCGAGTACAACATCATGGGCGACATCCTCAGCAATCAGCTGGTCACGGTGGGCATCATTTCGCTGGCCTTCGCCCTGATCATGTCCTGGTTCATCTCCTGGAAGCTCTCCGATCCCATCCACAAAATGGCCGCGCAGGCCAAAAAGCTGGGCCAGGGGGACTACGGCGTGCACTTCGAGGGCAACGGCTACGACGAGATCGACGAGCTTTCCAACGCCCTGAATTTCGCCACCGAGGAGCTGGGCAAGACCGACGACCTCCGCAAGGATCTGCTGGCCAACGTCTCCCACGATCTGCGCACCCCGCTGTCCATGATCCGGGCCTATGCCGAGATGATCCGGGACCTGTCGGGCAACGACCCCGAAAAGCGGACCCGCCACACCGAGACCATCATCGAGGAGGCAGACCGGCTCTCCCTGCTGGTCAACGACATGCTGGATCTGTCCAAACTGCAGGCCAAGACCGTGGAATTCCACTACGAGGTCTCCTGCATCTCCCTGCTGGCCGAGCACTGCCTCAAGCAGTTCTCCTACCTGGAGGAGCGGGACGGCTACCGCATCGAGGCCGAGATCAGGCCCGACCTTTACGCGAAGTGCGACCCCGTCCAGATCGAACGGGTGCTCTACAACCTGGTCATCAACGCCGTCAACTACACCGGGGAGGACAAGCGGATCCGGGTGACGGTGGAGGAGGAGGGCGGCTGTGTGGTCTGTTCGGTCATCGACAACGGCCCCGGCATCCCCCCCGAGGAGATCGACGGCATCTGGAAGCGCTACTACCGGGCCAGCCAGACCCGGAAAAGGGACGTCCACGGTTCCGGCCTGGGCCTGTCCATCGTCAGCAGCATCCTCGACCAGCACGGCGCGGAGTACGGGGTGGAGAGCACCCTGAACAAGGGCTCCCGCTTCTACTTCAAGCTCAAAAAGACCGATCCGCCCGGCGAGTCCGACCTGCCTCCCGCCGAGCCGCCCACCCGGCAGGATCGCCGGGCCTCCAGACGGGCCGCCAAAGCCGAGGACGCCCGGGAGGGACGGAAGGAGGATTAGGACGGAAAGACCGCCTGAGGGGCTGCGCTGCACGATCTTCACGCGGCGCGGTCCCTGTTCCACACAAAAAGAGAAGAGTACTCTGCGTATGCCGCAGAGTACTCTTGCGTTTGTTCATGTTTGAACCGCATTGAACGATTACGGGGATGTACTCTGCGAAGTCCGCAGAGTACTCTTTCGTTTCGGCAGGGCGTTTTGCCGCCGTAAAGAAGGCCGCGGCCGACGTCCGGGGTGCGCGGCGGCGTCTGGGCGTTACGGCTGAGGCCGTCCCTCGTTCAGTACGGTGACCGCCCTCCAGGTGGCCGGGCCGACCAATCCGTCCACCGTCAGTCCGTTTTCGCTCTGGAAGGCCCGGACCGCCGACAGGGTGTTCTGTCCGAAAATGCCGTCCACCACGCCCACGGTGTAAAGCTTGGAGAGCAGTTTTTGCTGGAGGTAGCGGACGTAAATGCCCCGGCTGCCCAGGCGGAGCAGGGGAGCGGAGGCAAAGTCGGTCAGAAGCAGCCCCCAGGTGGCCGGCCCCACGATGCCGTCCGCGCTCAGACCGTTGTCCCGCTGGAAGGCCTGCACGGCGGCCTGGGTGCCGGAGCCGAAGATGCCGTCCGGGGAGCCGGGCTGGTAGCCGTACACGGTCAGCAGCCACTGCAGGTACAGCACCTGCTGCCCCCGGCTGCCCCGCCGCAGCAGGGAGTAGGCCGAGGCCGGCTGCAGGGGGAGATAGGTCACTCCGAAGTAGGCGCAGACGGCCTGGGCGGTGCCCTCGGCCACGATCTGCTGGAACTGGGGATCCATCATCAGCTTGGCCTCCCGGAAGTTGGTCATAAATCCGGCCTCGACCAGACAGGCCGGGCGGTTGACGCTGGAGAGCATGCCGATGTCCAGGGTGCGAACGCCCAGCTCCGGGACGGCGTCGTAGGCCCCGATGCTCTCGGAGATCAGCCCCGAAAGGGTGCGGCTGGCCGTGCGGTAGGGGTTGGTGGTGGAATAGTAGATCAGGGTGCCGGCGGTGGAGTTGAAATTCTCGTTGACCGTGGCGTTGTAGGCAAAGGTGATCACGCAGCTGACCCCGGCCCGGTTGGTGCGGGTCACCCGGGTGGAGACCGAGGTATCCGTCACCTCGGGGTGGACGTCGAAGGTGTTGAACCCGATGCGGGCGCACACCCCCAGAAAGCGCTGCTTGGCGGGGCGGTTGAATTCGTTTTCGAAAAAGGGACGGTCTATGTAGGGCATGATGGGCGTGCGCTTGCCCGCCGTGGGGGGATTCATGCCGTGTTCGTCGTTGCCCGCGATCAGAAATTGGCTGGCTTGAGCCATCGTCGTTCCTCCGTGTCTTATTTGCCTCCGCCCCGGCGAGGCGAACGGGGTGCAGGGCGGAAAGCAGGTCTTATGCAGTATATGAAACCCCGCCCGCAAAAAGTGTCCCGGAGGCGCGCAGGGCGAAAGAGGGGGAGTCCGCACCCGTCCGTCCGGAGACCGCCGCGCAGCCCGGGGCGGCGATCCCGCCGGCGGAGCGCCCTGTTCGCCCGTCATGCCGGAATCGGTTGCTTTTTCCCGGGAAAAAGGCTATAATGAAAGAAAAGGGATTTGCCATGAAAAAGAGAATTGTCCGGGTGGGGCCCCTCGCGCTGGGAGAAGGGGTGATCATCCAGTCCATGACCAACGTCCGGACCGAGCGGACCGAAGAGGTGTTGGCCCAGATCGGACGGCTGGCCGAGGCCGGCTGTCCGCTGGTCCGGGTCTCGGTGCCCGACCTCCCCAGTGCCGAGGCCCTGAAGGTCATCTGCAAAAAGTCTCCGCTGCCCGTGGTGGCCGACATCCACTACGACTGGCGGCTGGCCGTGCGCGCGGCCGAAAACGGGGCGGCCAAGATCCGCATCAATCCCGGAAACATGGAGCCGGAGGGCCTGAAAAAAGTGGTCGCCGCCTGCAAGAGGGCGGACATCCCCATCCGGGTGGGGGTCAATTCGGGCTCCCTGCCCGAGCGCCTGCTGGCGGAATACGGCCGCACGCCGGAGGCGTTGGCCCGCTGCGCCCGGGAGAGCGTAAAACTCCTGGAGGATCTGGATTTTGATCAGATCGTGGTCTCGGCCAAGTCCTCGGACGTGGCGGGCACGGTGGCGGCCAACCGGATGCTGGCCGACCTGCCCTACCCCCTGCACATCGGGGTGACCGAGGCCGGGACGGTCCGAAGCGGCCTGATCAAGAGCGCGGCCGGGCTGGGCGCCCTGCTTCTGGATGGCATCGGCGACACCATCCGGGTCAGCCTGAGCGGGGATCCGGTGGAGGAGGTCTACGCCGCCCGGCAGATCCTGCGGGCGGTGGGGGTGGACAAAAGCTTTGTGGAAGTGATCGCCTGTCCCACCTGCGCCCGCACCGAGTGCGACGTGGTCGGCCTGGCCGAGCGGGTGGAGCGGCTGACGGCCGGCCTGACCGTTCCCTTAAAGGTGGCGGTCATGGGGTGCGCGGTCAACGGCATCGGCGAGGGAAAGGAGGCAGACCTCGGGATCGCGGGCGGAAAGGGGAAGTGCGTGATCTTCCGGCAGGGAGAGGTCCTCTGTACGCTGCCGCAGGCCGAGGCCGAGGCCGCCTTTCTGAAGATCCTGGAAGAAATGTGCGAGGAAAGACGTGAAAGAAAGTAAGCTCTGCGAGATGATCAACAGCCGGGTGCAGGTGGAGGGCGGCCTCTTCTTAAAGGAGGCCGTCTACTTCCGGCGCACCGGCAAGCTGAAGCTGCTGTTTCTGATCAAGCGGCCGGTCACCTCCGCCCTGCGGGAGGAAGTGCAGAAGACCGCCGCCGAGCTGGTCCCCGACTGCGTCAGGTCGGTGGAGGCCGAGATCCGCAGGGCCTACTTCGACGAGGAGATCCTGACCGGCTTTTTGACCGACTATCTCAAAAAGCACGCCCCGGCGCTGTCGGGGTGCCTGGCGCTGGAAAAGGTGGTCCCGGCCGGGGAGGGCAAAAAGACCCGCCTGCTCTTCCGGGCCGACCCCGCTGTCCGGCCCTACGTCGAGCAGAACCGCTTTCCCTACGCCCTGGCGGACCTGTTGGAACAGACCTTCTGCGAGCCGTTCGAGGTCGAAGTGCGCTACGAGTCCCTGCTGGCCGAGGGGCTGCCCCAGGCCCCCGAGGGGGGATACCGCCGCCCCGAACAGCTCCGCCGCATCTACATACGCGATCCCCGGCCTCTGGTGGGCTCTCCCATCGAGAGCCCGGCGGCCGAGTACCTCATCGACATGGAAAAGCCCCGGAAAAGCGTGGTGCTGTGCGGCAAAGTGGAGCGCTTTTCCTACCGCCTGACCAAGACCGAAAAGCACATGTTCCGCTTTACGCTGAAGGACTTCACGGGCAGCGTGTCCTGCCTGTACTTCAGCTCGGAAAAGAATCTGGAAAAGATGAAGGTCTTCGAGGAGGAGGGCGAGCACGAAATCCTGGCTCAGGGCGAGCTGCGGGAGGACGAGCGCAGCGGGCTGTGCTTCTGGATCCGGGACATCGAACTGTGTTCGCTCCCCACCGAGTTCACGCCCGCCCCCATGCCCTCCAAGCCCGCGCCCGAACACTATGCCGTCGTCTTTCCCAAAAAGATCGAGCTCAGCGCCCAGGAGAACCTCTTCGAGGCGGCCGACAGCTCCGTCTCGCCCTTTTTGCTGGGCAGGACCTTTGTGGTCTTCGACACCGAGACCACCGGGCTGTACTATGACCTCGACCGCATCATCGAGCTGGGCGCGGTCAGGATCGAGAACGGGGTGATCTGCGAGGGCTTCCACACCATGATCGACCCCGAGCGCGCCATCCCCGAGAGCGCGGCCGCCGTCAACCACATCACCGACGACATGGTGCGGGGACAGCCTAAGATCGAGGAGGTCCTGCCGGACTTTTTCAAGTTTACCCGGGGGGCCGCTCTGGTGGGGCACAACATCGAGTTTGACATCAAATTTCTGCAGTTCGCCGCCAAGAAAAACGGCTACTTTTTCGAGAACGAACTGTTCGACACCATGGAACTGGCCCGGGAAAACGTCAAGGGCCTGCCCAACCTGCAGCAAAAGACGGTGGCGGCCCGCTTCGGCATCGACGTGGGGTCCGCCCACCGCGCCCTGGACGACGCCCTGACCTGCGCCAGGATCTTTCTGGAGGTCATGAAGATCAAATATCCCCCGCAAAAGGCATCGGCCTGACGACGAATTTTGGCCCGTCCGGCTTTTGGGCTGCTCTTCCCGCGGGGATTCCCAAGCCCCCGCTCCGAGGGAGGCCGGCCGGTCCTTTTCGCTCGCTTCCCCTCCCGAAGGCGGCCCCGCCGAATCGATCTCGGGCCTAAGGGAGGGGCCTGCGTATCAGAAAGAGGCGGGAGGAGCGCCTTCTAGGCCTGAACCCTCATTTGCGGACCCGACCGGCTCGCCGCGGCCGGCCGGTTTTTTTGTCCCGGGGAAGGCCGTGTGGGGGGAAAGTGAAATTTGTCAAAATTTGTTGAAATTTGCCGGGGCGAAAGATTTGACTTTTGCCTGTTGTTTGAGCTATACTGTTTACATAGGTTTTACGTGACACAGGTTACATAGGTTTTATGTGGCACAGAGTCACAAGGTTTCAGAAAGCCGGACCGGGAGATCCGGGACGGCGCCGGCCCTGCCTTTTTCGGGGGAGCCGGTCAAAGGGCGCGCGCCCTTTCTCTTTTTGCCGGGGCAAAAAGAGAAAAATCGGTTTGCTGTTTTCTTCCCGCCGGGCCGGTCTGTCGGGAAGTCTTATTTTTGGCGGAGAGGGACAAGCCATGCGGCGTCTGGAAGAGATGATCTTGCAAAAGGGCCGGGTGCTTCCGGGAAACATCCTGAAGGTGGACAGTTTTCTGAACCACCAGCTGGACGTCGGCCTGCTGGACGAAGTGGCCGGGGAGTTTTTCCGGCTGTTCCGGGAGGACGGGGTGGAAAAGGTGCTGACCCTGGAGGTCTCGGGCATCGCCGTGGCGGCGCTGACCGCCCTGAAGTTCGGGGTGCCCATGGTCTTTGCCAAAAAGACGGTAAGCGCCAACATGTCCGAGGAGAAGTACGTCTCCCGGGTGTTCTCCTACACCAAGAACCGGGAATATGAAATTTCGGCGGCCAAGGAGTTTCTGCTGCCCGGCGAGCGGGTGCTGATCGTGGACGACTTTCTGGCCAACGGCAAGGCCCTGGAGGGGCTTTTGGATCTGCTGCGGCAGGCCGGTTCGGTCCCTGTGGGGGCCGCCATCGTCATCGAAAAAGGGTTTCAGGGCGGGGGAGACCGCCTGCGCGGGCAGGGGCTCCGGGTGGAGTCCGCCGCCGTGGTGGAGGCCATGGAGGGCGGCCGCGTCGTCTTCCGTTCCGCCGGCCCGGATCGGTGATTTTTTTCTTTTGTCGGGAAAGGACTTCGGGCCGTTTTCGAGAAAAACAACATGGAGGAATGTTACACATGAAGAAGTTTCTGACAATGCTTCTTTCGCTCGTCCTGGCGGCCGCCTGCGTGGTCGGCCTGGTCGGCTGCGGCGGCGAGGTGGACGACCCCTACGCCACCGACGTCAGCGTCAAGATCGGGCCCATCGCCAAGGAGGACCTGAAGATCGGCGTGCTGCACATCAATCCGCTGGAGTCCAAATCGGGCTACACCTTCGCCCATCAGCAGGGTATCGAGGAGATGATCGAGACCATCGGCCTGAGCGCTGATCAGATGGTCTACATCCCCAGTCTGGCGGATACTGATGACGCCAAGATCTCTTCTGCCATAGACGATCTGATCGCCCAGGGCTGCAATTTGATCATCGGCACCAGTTTCGGCTACGGCACCATGATGCGTCAGAAGGCCCACGAGTACACCAACATCCTGTTCTCGCACGGCACCGGCTTTTACTCCTACCGCTACAACCTGAACAACTACTTCGGCCGCATCTACCAGGCCCGCTACCTGTCCGGCATCGTGGCCGGCATGAAGGCGAAGGAGATCGAGGGCGGTTCCAATAATATCGGTTACGTCTCCGCTTTCGGGACCGACAATGCCGAGTGTGCCAGCGGTATCAACGCCTTCGCGCTGGGCGTGCAGACCGTCAACCCCACCGCCAAGGTCTATGTTAGAACCTTGCAGTCCTGGTACAGCGAGACCAACGAGCGCTCTTTTGCGGACGCCCTGCTGGCCGCCCCCTACAACTGCGAGATCGTGGCCCAGCACTGCGACACCTCCGGCCCCTCTCTGGCCGCTCAGGCTGCGAGTAAGTACAGCGTGGGCTACAACAGCGACATGGCCACCGCCATCACCTCGGACGGCTCCCGCGATCCCTCGGTGCTGACCTCGGTGCTGTGGCATTGGGGAGTGTACTACACCCAGCTGGTGCAGGCCGCCATTGACGGCACCTGGGACAACGAAGGCGGCTTTGGCAACTACTACGGCAGCTTTGCCGACGGCCTGTTCGACATTGCCGAGCTCTCGCCCGACTGCCCCGAAGGGACCCAGGAGATCGTGGATCTGGTCCGCGGCATCATGCGCGAGGGCACAGAGGAGTGGGATGTCTTCACCGGCGTCAAGCTCTCCTTCGAGCAGAATGACGAGGGCGTCTGGGAAGTGGTCTACACCGACGCCGACCTGAAGGACAACGCCGGCAACGTCATCGTGGCCGCCGGCGGAGCTTCGGTCTCCGACGAGGTCATCAAGAGCACCATGGATTATTTCGTGGAAGGCGTTGAGCTGGCCGAATAATTTTTCATGGAAACCTTCGCCGTACAACTGAAAAACATCACCAAGACCTTTGGCAGCGTGGTCGCAAATCACAACGTGAGCCTGGACGTCAGGCAGGGCGAGATCCTCGCCCTGCTTGGCGAAAACGGTTCGGGCAAGACCACGCTGATGAACATGCTGTCCGGGATCTACCGCCCGGACAGCGGTTCCATCTGCATCGACGGGCGGGAGGTCTCCATCCAGTCGCCCGAGGACGCCAAAAGGCTGGGGATCGGCATGGTCCATCAGCACTTCAAGCTGGTGGACATCTTTACCGCCGCCGACAACATCTGGATGGGCATGGAGCCGACCCCGTTCGGCCTGAGGGAAAAGTGCAAAGCCGTGGACGCCCGCAAGGGGGAGCGCGGCTTTTTTCGGTTGGCCAAAAAGACGGGGCTGGTCTTCCGCTGCGCGGGGGCCCGCTTCAAGGGCTGGTTCCTGTCCAAAAAGCGGAACGCCCGGGTGGCCGGGATCGTGCAGAAATTCGGCTTCGAGCTGGACCCCGCCAAAAAGGTCTACGACATGTCGGTCAGTGAGAAGCAGACCCTGGAGATCGTCAAGGTCCTGACCTACGGGGCCAGGATCATCGTGCTGGACGAGCCCACCGCCGTGCTGACCGTGCAGGAGATCGAAAAGCTGTTCGCGGTCATGCGCCGGATGAAGGAGAGCGGTCATGCCATCATCATCATCACCCACAAGCTGAACGAGGTCATGGAGATCAGCGACCGGGTGGCCATCATGCGCAAGGGCGAGAGCGTGGGGGTGGTGAACACCGCCGACACCGACGAGCAGCAGCTGACCGAGCTGATGGTGGGGCACAAGGTGGATCTGAAGATCCGCCGGCCCGAAGTTCAGTTCGACAGACCGCTGCTGGAGGTCCGGGACCTCACCGTCCGCAGCGACGAGGGCAGCGTGGCCGTGGACAAGGTCAGCTTTTACATCCGCGGCGGGGAGATCCTGGGCGTGGCCGGCATCTCCGGCTGCGGCCAGCGGGAGCTTTGCGAGGCCATCGCAGGCCTGCGCAAGGTGGAGTCCGGCCGCATCAGCCACGAGGGGAAAGACCTGGTGGGCCTGCCGCCCAGGGAGATCATCGCCGAGGGCATCTCCATGAGCTTTATTCCGGAGGACCGCCTGGGCATGGGGCTGGCGCCCTCGCTGTCCATCGCGGACAACATGTGCCTGAAGGACTACGGCGAGAACAAGTGGAACCCCGTGGTCAACCGCAAAAAGGCCAGGGCCAAGGCCCGCTACGTGGTGGAGGAGCTGGGGGTGGTGACCCCTTCCATCGAGACCCCGGTGCGCCGGCTCTCAGGCGGCAACGTCCAGAAAGTGCTGGTCGGCCGGGAGATCATCGGCAACCCCAACGTCATCGTGACGGCCTATCCCGTGCGGGGGCTGGACATCAATTCCTCCTATGCCATCTACGACATCCTCAACCTGCAGAAGGAAAAGGGGGTGGGCATCCTCTTCGTGGGCGAGGATCTGGACGTCATGATGGAGCTGTGCGACAAGATCCTGGTGCTCTGCCACGGCAGGGTCATGGGGGTGGTCCACGCGCAGAAGACTTCCAAGGAAGAGCTGGGCCTGATGATGACCGGCTCGCTGGACCTTGTCAGCCTGAAGGAGGACAAGCACCTGGGCATCGCCCGGGATTCCGGCATCGACGACAAGGAGAGCGCCTGAGATGAAAGAAAAAGTCAAACAGCCCTTTGTGCGGTTCGTCCGCCGGGAAAACGTCACCGTCAGACGGACGGCGGCCGTGCTGACGGCGGCCATCCTCTTCGCCCTGGTGCTGGGCGCCGTCCTGCTGGCCTTCAACGGGACCGATCCCTTCAGTTTTTACTGGACGGTGATCTCGGGCAACTTCGCCAACGCCATTGCCTTCCGCAACCTCATCCGGGCCATCGTGCCCCTTCTGATCACCTCGCTGGGCATCGCCGTGGCCTTCAAACTCAAATTCTGGAACATCGGCGCCGAGGGGCAGTTCATGATGGGGGCCTTCTTTGCCATGACGGCCTCTCTTTTGCTGGGCAACGCCCTGCCCTCCTTCCTCACCGTGGTGCTGGTGGCCCTCATCGGCGGCCTGGGCGGCGCGCTGTTCGGGGGGATCGTGGGCTTTTTCAAGGTCAAATTCGGCACCAACGAGACCCTTTTGACCCTGATGTTCAACTACATCGCCCAGTACTTTGTCGCCTATCTTTTGAATGTGGACTTCTACAGAAGACCGGGCGGCGGCATTCCGGTGTTCAAAAGCCTTCCCACCTCGGCCTGGCTGAGCGAGATCCGCATCGGCAATTTTTCCTTCGACACCGCCCTCATTGTCGCCCTCATTCTGGTGACGGGGATTTTCCTCTACTTCAAGTACACCAAGCACGGCTACGAGATCGCCGTGGTGGGGGACAGCCCAAACACCGCCCTCTACGCCGGCATGAACGTCAAAAAGATCACCCTGCGCACCGTGCTGCTGTCCGCCTTCCTCGTGGGGCTGGCGGGCGCCCTGCAGCTGCAGGGGCCGGCCTCCGGCCACACCATGAGCACCGGCATCACCGGCGGCATGGGCTGGACGGGCATCATCATCGCCTGGCTGTGCCGGCTGAACCCCTTCGGCATCCTGCTGGGCTCCTCGCTGATGGGCATTTTGGAGCGGGGCTGCGAGATCGCCCGCCTCAACTCCGGGGTCTCGGCGGCCTCGGCCGACATTTTGCAGGGCATCATCCTCTTTTCGGTGCTGGCCTTTGACCTGTTCATCCGCTTCAAGCCGGTCTTCCGCAAAAAGACCGAGGGGCTGAAGGGAGGATCCGACGAGACGGCAGGGCAGCCGGGGTCCGACGCAACTGCCGGGGAGGGCTGAGCCATGGAAGCCTTTATCCAGTTCATCGTGCAGTCGGTGCGCTACGGCACGCCGCTGCTGTTCGGCACCACGGGGGAGATCATCACCCAAAAGTCGGGCAGCCTGAACCTGGGGGTGGAGGGCGTCATGGCCGTGGGGGCCATCGGCGGCTTTCTGTTCGCCACCTGGACCAACAGCCTGATCCTGGGCATTCTGGCCGCCTTTGTCTGCGGGGCGCTGTGCGGGCTGCTGTTCGCCTTCCTGACCGTCACGCTGCAGGCCAATCAGAACGTCACCGGTCTTGCCATGACCATCTTCGGGGTGGGCCTGTTCCAGTTCATCGGACAGAATCTGACTTCGGGGAGCGGGTTCCCCGCCATGAGCGCCGAGCTGGCCGCCAAGGTGGGGGAGAACGGCATTCCCCTGCTGCGGGACATCCCCGTGGTGGGCGATCTGCTCTTTTCCTACAACCCCTTCGTCTACCTGGGCGTCGTCATCGCGGTGCTCTGCTGGGTCTACCTGTTCCGGACCAGGACCGGCCTGAAGGTGCGCGCCGTCGGGGAAAACCCCGCCGCGGCCGACGGCGTGGGGGTCAACATCACCCGGATCAAGTATCTCAACATCATGCTGGGCTGCGGGATCTGCGGCATCGGCGGGCTGTACCTCGGCATGGTCCTGCGCTCCGGCCGCTACGACGGCTACGGCGACTGGATCGCCGGCTACGGCTGGATCGCCATCGCCCTGGTCATCTTCGCGGCCTGGAGCCCGGCCAAGGCCATCGGCGGCTCCTTCCTCTTCGGGCTGCTGCTCTCCCTGCAGGCCTACCGCGGCGCCGTGGTCTCCATCTGGCCGGCCGGCCTGTCCTGGATGAACGCCATCCCCGGAGAGTTCTACCAGATGCTGCCCTTCCTGCTGACCGCCGTCATTCTGGTCATCACCTCCATCCGCAAGAAAAAGGACGGAGGCTCGCCCACGGCGCTGGGACTCAACTACTACCGCGAGGACCGCTAGGGGCCTGTGAACTTTAAACGGGCTGCGATCATGCAATCCCTGTTTAGGAAAAAAACGATAAAAGAAAAACGGAGCGGGTCCGGCATTTTGCCGGACCCGCTCCGTTCCATGTCAACCGTATTGTGCAGGAGGGGGGGCAAGACCTCCGAGAAAGGAGTATCCTGTTCAGCAACCCAACTCATTGGCTGCTCTATGTATAAGCAATCCCGTGGGAAGGCCCGCCCCGTTTTTGTCCCGGGCTGTTTTGGTCGCCCATTCGGCGCCGCAGGACAGGGCAGCCTCCGCCCGTCTGCGCGGGAGCGGGCAATGCCGCTCGCGGGAACGGGCCAGCTCCTTCCGACATAAGAAAAAGCCCGTCCGGAGAAGATAAGCGTTGACCTGTGCGGATGATCTGTTTCGCTCAGGGGAATGGGTCTCGCAGGTATTCTTCCTTGCCGGCATAAGAAAAAGCCCCTTCGGAGAAGATAAGCGTTGACCTGTGCGGATGATCTGTTTCGCTCAGGGGAATGGGTCTCGCAGGTATTCTTCCTTGC
>CALVJY010000007.1 GCA_944332455.1 uncultured Clostridia bacterium | reverse complement strand
GTTTACCGAACTCATACGCTTTACTTGTGGCATTACATCCCTTTTGCTGATGGTGTCCATAAAGATAGGTTACAACCCTGGCACAAAATGAAATTCGTGCTGGAATTCTGCCAGCATCCGCCCTTCGAGGTCCGCGAGGACGAGCTCTGGGCGGACTGCGTCCGGGAATGGATCGAGATCATGAAGGATCCCTGCTACCTTCGCATCGAAGGCCGGCCGGTCTTCAAGATCCACGGTCTGATGCACTTTTATGCCCAGTACGACAAGGACCTCGGCCTCTGCCGCCGCCGCATCGACTGGCTCCGGCAGGAGGCGAGAAAGGCCGGCCTGGGTGAGCTGATCATCGGCGCCGGGGTCATGGCCGAGGACGTCACCGAGGAGGAGATCCTGTGTTCGGACATGGTGGACTATCTGACCACCTATGCGGACTTCGGGACCCTGCCGGGCCGGGAAGAGGACTATCCCTACGAGGATCTGGAGCGGCAGGCGGCAGAGGGACGCCTCCGGATCGCCGGCAAGATCAAAATTCCCTACGTGCCCTTTGTCATGGCGGGCTGGAATCCTCGCCCGTGGAAGTACACGATGCCCATCTACCGGCTGCCGGACGAAAAGCAGTGGAGAAAGACGCTGGAGACGCTGAAGGCCTCGCTGGAGGATCCCCGCCTGCAGATCCGCAAGGGGGTCAGAATGTTCACCGTCTACGCCTGGAACGAATACGGCGAGGGGGGATTTATGGCCCCGACCTTGGGGGAAAAGACCATGAAACTGGACGTCTTAAGGGACGTCTTCGGAGGTACTGATGAGAATTAAGGGAAAGGGACTGAGCCTGGCCGTTTTGTTCCTGCTCGTGCTGAGCCTCTGTCCGACTCTGCCCGCGATCGCGGCCGAGGGAGGGGACGAGGGAGCTGTTCTGCAGGCCAGGAGCCTGTTTGACGGGGACACCATCATCACCGAATGGAACGTGAAGGACTTTGGCGCCAAGGGCGACGGGGTCACGGACGACACGGCGGCCTTCGAGGAGGCGCTGGCCTCCGCCGCCGCCCGGGGCGGCGGGATCGTCTACGCGCCGCCGGGCAGTTATCTGATCCGGGAGCCCCTGATCGTGGAGAGCGGCGTCACCCTGTACGGACAGTGGAACACGCCGGGGAAAAACTATGAGGGCCAGACCGTGATCCTGGCCGATCTCCCGTCGGGAGACGAGGCCCTGTTCACCATGGCCACGCACAGCAGCCTGAAGGGCCTCAACGTCTACTATCCCGGACAGGACGAAACCGCGCCCGTGCCCTTCGGCCCCGTCGTGCGCGCGACCAGCTATGGGACCTCGGTGCAGAACATGACCCTCATCAATCCCTACTACGGGATGGAACTTGTGCCGGGGACGGGCTCGCATGCGGAGAACATCTATCTTTCCCCCTTGTGCAAGGGCATTTACATTGGCAAGAACTACGAGATCTCCAACTACGTCAACCTGAATTTCAGCGGCGACTACTGGGCGGCCTACGAGTCCATCGACAGAAAGGCCTTTGCGGACTACGTCTATCAGAACTGCATTCCCCTGCACATCGGCAAGGTGGATGACTTCTTTATGTACGGCATCCACATCGACGAGGCGGATTACTACAACGAAGTCGTGTTCGAAAAGGACGATGAGATCCCCGTGGATCCCAAGCTAGCCTACGGCAACATGGCCCAGCTGGGCGGAGCTGAAGTGAACAACAGCGACCCCGATTACTACATCCGCCTGAACAACCTGGATGACATCAAGGGACGACGGCCTACCGCCACGTCTTTGCACCGGCCAGATCGGCTGCCGGGGACGGCATCTTCGACGTCCGCAGCTACGGGGCGGCCGGGGACGGGACCACGGACGACACGCAGGCCTTCCAGAGCGCCCTTGCGGCGGCGGGCGAGGTCAACGGGACCGTCTTCGTGCCGGCCGGGAGCTATGTCATCCGCCAGTCGCTCCGGGTGCCCTCCGGCGTGGAGCTGAAAGGGGAGTGGGAATCGCCCAGCGTTGAGTCGCCCTCCGAACTGCTGATCTATGCGGGGGAAAACCAGCCCGATTCGGCCATCATCTTTCTGGAGCCGGGAGCGGGCGTGCAGGGCTTCAAGGTCCGCCTGCCCCAATTTGACCGGCACACCATGACCCCCCACGCCTGGATCGTCCGGGCCGAGGGCGCCGGGTGCTGGGCGGAGGATCTGACCTTTGTCAACACCTATCGCGGCGTGGACTTCGGCTCGGCCAAGTGCGATGATTTTCTGATCAAGGGCATTTGGGGCACCAGCGTGGACAACACTGTCCGGGTCGGCGGCGGCAGCGAAAACGGCCGCATCGAGTACATCATGAGCACCTTTTCCAACTGGTGGGAGGACATCAACCGGGCGGATACCGTCATCGAGGAGTACACCTATCAGAACACCGTGGGCGTCAAGCTGGGCGACGTCAAAAACGTGGCGGGATTTTCCCTCTGCGCCTTCGGCATCAAAACCTCGCTGCGGCTGGAGGCCGAGAACGGACAGGGCCCCGAAAACCTGAGGCTGTTCCGGGTCGTGGCCGATCTCCCGAACGGGTTCAACCATCTGGAAGCGGCCGCCGGCGACAACATCGCGATCATCGGCTTTTCCAGCGGGGGCGGCCGGACGGGCAGCCGGTTCATCCGGATAGAGGACGCTTTTTCCGGAAAGCTCCGCATTTACGGGCAGGTGACCTGGAGCGGGACGGGGATCAGCACCTTCCCCGATCATGACGTCCAAATCTACAACGTCAACTCCGAAGAGGTGGAAATCCTCAATTTCTCCTTCCCCTTTGACGGAAACGGCCTTCCGGTCTGGGCCATTGCCGCCATCGCGGCCGGCGCTGCCGTTCTGGCTGCCGCCGCCGTGACGATCCCCCTTCTGCTGCGGAAAAAGCGCAGATCTTCAAAAGACTGAATCAACCCAACCGGGCCTGACGGCAGCTGCCGTCAGGCCCGGTTTTGTCGCAGTGCAGGATCTTTAGGGATCAAAGTTTTCAGGAGCAGGAAAGGCGGATCTAAATTTCAGGCGAGGAGGACGGAAAGAGTTTGGACGAGGGGGCGGAGGTTCAGGTGGGGCGGACGGAAGAACTCAGGAGAGAGGGACGATGAATTTTCCTTCGCCGGGATCGACAGTTAGGGTCACGCGGCCGCCCCTTCCGGCCAGGACCTCGGGGGCGCCCGTAAATCCCTCGCCGCCGTAGACGGCCAGGTGGGTGGCGCCGCCCTTCAGGGTCACGGTGACCTCGATGGGGTCGGTCTCGTCCGGGTAGCCGTAGTTGACCAGCATGTAGGCCTCGTCCTCTTCCCGGTCAAAGCAGCCGACCAGACAGTTTCCTTTGTTGGCGACGTCAGAGACATACCGCCGGTCCGAAAAGTCGGGCAAAGTGTTCATGGCGTAGAGCTCGGGCTTGAAGTTCTCGTCCCCGTAGGTCTGCACGCAGACCGGCATGCACCTGGTGAAGGAATAGGCCTTGAAGGCCGGGGCAAAAGCCTGGATCTCGGCGTTGATCTCCCGGACAAAGCCGTAAAGATGGGTGGGCTGATTGTTTTGATCCAGCAGACAGGCCGAATACATGGGATCCGTGACGCAGTCCTCGCCGGCGTTGTAGTCGGATCCGGGGACGGCGTAGCAGTAGTAGGAGAGCTGGGTGCCACCGAAGCAGAGGGCCATGTAGACCTGCCAGCGGATGTCGTCCTCGGTCAGCCCGGTGGTAAATTCGTTGCCTTCCGCCGTCTGGATGTAGAAATTGGCCTCGGCGTCGTACTTTGCGATCAGGGCGGAGACCTGCTCGTAGCAGGAGACCCACTGCCGGTCCATCTCGGCATACTGTTCGGTGTGGTAGGGATAGAAGTCCACCGACACAAAGGGGGCGTCGGGGAAGTTTTGCAGCACGCATTCCTCGTAGGTCTGCAGGTATTCGGCGTAGCTGAGAGTGCCCGTGGCCCCGCCGGCCGCGGTGACGGGGTGCAGGTTGATCATGTAGGGCACCGAATAGACCGACTTGAAGTCGGCGATGCGCTCCGGCGAACAGGACTCCCGCATCTGTTCGGCGCTGGGCTCGTCTGTAATATGTATGCCGATGATCAGATCTTCGTAATCTCCGTACAGATCATATTCGGAGAAGGGGGTGTCGGTCTCATAGGGCGAATACCATCCGCCTTCGGCGATGGCGGCCTTCAGCCCGGTCTTCCGGCACATTTCCAGGGTCTCCATGGTAAGGTCGGACCCGAGGTAGTAGCGGGTCTGGGACAGGGTGGCCGTGGTCGCCGCCCGCGAGTGATTGACAAAGGTCACCGTGTTCAGGCCGGCCTCTTTGTAAAGCATAAAGCTCTCCTCCGAGATCTCGTAGGGCGCCCACCAGGCCGTGGTGACAAAGGCGTCCGCCGGATATTCCGGCAGGGGCGGGGCGGCTGTCTCCCCGCAGGCGCCGGCGGCGAGGGCGGAGAGCAGACAGAGCGTCAGGGCCAAAGCGCGCAGCATGTAGCGGTTGGTTTTCATGTGTGAAGTTCCTCCTTATCGTGATCTGACCTTTCTCGGGCGGGCGGCAGATCATATTGCTGTAAATTGTCAGCCCCTTTGTAAACGTCAGATCCCTTCCGGCGGCAGAGGGGCTTTTGGTTTTTCCGTCGGATCAGCCTCGGCCGGGGGCCGGCGTCGGACCGTCCTCCCTCGGTTTTCCGAGGGGTCGTCCTCGCTTTGGTTCTCTGTCATCGTCTCATCTTCGGCCTGGGGCTCCGGGGCCGGGCCTTCCGTCCGGTTTTCCGGCAAAAGCTCGTTCTTTCTCGGGTTCTCTGCCGTCGGTTCGTTGGTTTGGGGCTCCGGCGTTGAGCCTGCCGTCCGGTCCTCTGCCGGAGAGATGTTTTCCCTTTGATCTTCTGTGCGGACGTCTTGGCTCAGATCTGCTGGCAGAAAATCATCCTTGCTTCGGGCTCCGGCTGCCCGCTTCTCCGTCGGGGACTCGTCTTTGTCCCGGTCCGGCGGCAGAGGGGATCCCGTTTGTTTTTCCGTTTTCTTCGCCGGAGCTGTTTTTTTGGGCCGGCCCGGACCTCTTCCGCCTTTATTCCGGGATCCGGATCTGTCGGTGCGGGAGATCGGGGGATGCCCGGCCTTCCGGTACTCGGAGGGCGTGATCCCGAACAGCCTTTTGAAGTTGGCGAAAAACTGCATGGTGCTGGAATAGCCCACGGTCTCGGCGATCTTCGAGACGGTCATGGTGGTGGTCTCCAGCAGCTTGCGGGCGTGGTTGAATTTGTATTCGGTCAGATAGCGGTGGGGGGTGATCCCGATGTATTTCCGGAATATGGCGGTCAGCCGGGCCCGGGAATAGCCCAGCTTTTTGGCGAGGTCGTTGACGTTGCAGTGCAGCAGCTCGTTCTGCTGGGTCAGCTGATTCAGCCGCAGCAGCGAAGGGGGCATGTTGAGCAGGTCTGCGGCCTGGCTGAGCAGAACGGAGGAGATCAGAAGCAGAAAGGCCGAACAGGTCAGCTTGTCGTTTTCGAGGCAGCGGTCGGGATTGGAGTAGGTGACCTGCAGCAGGATCTGTTCGATCTCGTTGACCCGGTTCACGGGGAGGGTCAGCTGAAAGTTCTCCGAGCCGAGGTAGTCCATCAGGCCGGGAGAGAGGGCGGATAAGATCTGCCTGAGGTGGGATTCCCGGACCATGATGTTGATGTAGCGGACGGGGTCCGGCCCGGATTTCAGCAGAAAGTGAACGTCCCGGGTGGTGGCGACCAGCACGGAGTTGGCCCCGAAGACGCGGACCCTGCCGTTGGCGTGGTTTTCCAGGGCGCCGTTGGTGACGATGGTAAACTCCCAATAGTCCTGATGCCCGTGTTCAGTCGGCCAGTCAAACAGGTTGATGTGGTAGAGAAAGTTGATCTTGTCGGCGCGGTCTATCAGGCTCAGCCAGGTGTTCTGATAGAAAAAGTAAGAGATCATGGTCCACCTCGGAGATAACAAAAGTATATAATAAAAAGCCCGTTTTGTCAATCCGAAACTTGAAAGACTTTACAAATCCATATATATTGAATACATTTTGATATTGAAAAAAGTACGGAAAAGCGGTATAATGGATGCGGAAAGAAAAAGCTGCCCTTTTTTTGCCTTCCGTCCGGATCTACGGGGCGGAGGAGCGGGACCCTTTCCGGGCCTGGTCCCGAAGCTGCTGAGGGGAGAGTCCGCGCAGTTTTTTGAACAGGCGGCTGAAGTACAGCGGGTCGGAATAGCCGACCCCCTGCGCGATCTCGCTGACCGGCAGATCGCTTGAGCGCAGCAGCTTTTCGGCCTCGGAGATCCGCTTTTCGATGAGGTAGCCGATGGGGGAGACCGACAGCTGGCTTTTGAAGATGTGGGAAAGGTAGTACTTGGAAAGATGCAGCTCCCCGGACAGCATGTCCAGCGTTAAGGGCCTGTAAAAATTGGTCTCGATGTAGTCGATGATCTTTTTGCAATAGGTCGAGATCGGCCGGCTGCCGGGTTCGCGGTTCAGTCGGGCCAGAAAGAGGAGGAGAGAGGTCAGAAGGCAGGCCGTGTTCTGATGGAAAAAAGCCGGCTGCGCCTTGGCTTCGAAAAACAGCTCGGAGATCAGCGGGTCCAGGATGTCCCGCAGGGGGGCGGCGCAGACAACGGGGTGTCCGGCCGTGTTCAGAAAGTCCATGATCTTGTCCTCGCTGCAGCCGCTGCCCCGGATGCCCAGGTAGTAGATGGCGACCTCCCGGTCCTCCGCCTCCCGCTCATAATGCAGGCGGTCTGCGTCTACGATAAAGACATCCCCGGCCCGGAGCGTAAAACTTTCCTCCTCCAGACAGAGGACGCAGCTGCCCTTCTGAACGTAAACCAGTTCCAGATGGTCATGCCGGTGGGCGTCGATGCCTTTGAAAAAGCGGGTCATCAGGGAGGCATAGCACAGAACGGCGCCGATGTTGTGTTCGGCGGCAGGATCCAGGTCGTACTGCCGGATCGGGCGGTCCTCCTCGGGATCGGCAAAGGGTGGGATCTTTTGTTTTGACATCGTTTTTCTCCTGACGGACCGGTCCGGCCCCCAAAAGGGGGAGGCGGCCGGAAATGTCCGATCTCATTATAGAGCAAACGCCGCCGTTTGTCAACTTGTCCGGACATGGACGATCTTGTTTTTTATGATAGCAAAAATATCTATTTACAATCCCTGAAAATCGTTGTATAATAATGACGTTTGACAACAGGGAGGACAAGGTCCTCACCCGGACAAAAGCCAACCTCGGTCCCGGAACACGGATCGCTCAGGCTGTCCGGACTTTCATCCGGACCTGAAACGGACAGAAGAAAAGAGGCTTCACAAGAGGTCTGAAAGGGGCGCCCCTTTCAGGTTGGTACGCCGTACCAACCTGAAAAATCTTTTTCGGCCGGCCGGGATGCAGCAAAGGGCAAGCCGGGACGGAGCGGGAGCGCGTTCCCCGCGAACCCCCGGCAGGGGCGGCAAATTCGAACATGGCCTGTTCAGTCCCGCAGACGCGGGGACTCGGCCGCGGAAGGGCTGTTTATCCCGAAAGGGCCGGACCACTTGCAGCTGATTAAAGGCTGGACGACCGGCTGATTTTCACGGCTGACACGGACAAGGGAAAAAGGAAAAGGTGAGATCATGAAGGAAGAAGCGGAAGTCAAGATCGCGGCCGTACCGGGCAAGGAGAAAAAGCCCAGGTGGACCCAGGCCAAAAAGCAGGAATTCTGGTTTGTGTTCAGCATCCTGGTCCTCCCCATCATCTGTTTTCTGGTGTTTTGGCTGTACGTCAACTTCGATTCCCTGCTCATGGCCTTTCAGCGGCAAAGATTTGGCCTCGGGGCAGACGAATACGAGCTGTACTTTACTTTGGAAAATTTCGAGATGGTCTTCGACGGGTTTTTCCGGGACGACGATCTGCTGCTGGCCCTGCGCAACACCCTGCTGTTCTACGCCGTGGCGCTGGTCATCGTGCTGCCGCTGTCCATCCTGATGGCCTATTTCGTCTACAAAAAGATCCTGGGCTACCGGGTGTTCCGCACGGTCACCTACCTGCCCACCATCATCACCAGCTCCGCCCTGGTCGTGCTGTTCCAGTACACCTTTTACAAGGGCGGGCCCTTCAGCGCCTGGCTGACGGCGCACGGCCAGCCCTACTACAACCCGCTGGCCACCGACAGCGCCATCGTCTGGCTGCTGGTGTACAACGTCATCTTCGGCTTCGGCCCCAACATGGTGGTGCTGGGCGGGGCCATGAACTCCATCAGCGAGGAGGTGCTGGAGGCGGGGGAGATCGACGGCTGCAACTGGTTTCAGGAACTGATCTACCTGATCCTGCCCATGATCTGGCCCACGATCTCCACCATTCTGGTGCTCAGCCTGGCCGGCATCCTCTCCTCGACCGGCCCCATCCTGGCCATGACCGGGGGACATTACGACACGGCCACCCTCAACTTTTTGCTGTACGCCTACGCGACGGGGGCGGTGACCTGGATCTCCCAGGACGTCCACTACGCCTCGGCCATCGGCCTGGTGATGACCCTGATCACCTTCCCGATCGTGCTGCTGCTGCGCAAATTCCTCTTCAGGAGAAACGAGGTGTAAGGCCATGGAAAAGACCCGTAAAATCAGAAAAAACGGCCGGAACCGGCACGGAAAGTCGGTCTCCCGCACGGTGGTCTATGCCGTCGCCTTCACGCTGATGGCGCTCTACTCCCTGCTGGTGCTGTACTTCTTCGTCTACGGCATCCTGATCTCGCTGAAGCAGAACCAGAACGTCTTTCTGGCCGATCAGCGCAACGACACCCTGTTCAGTCTCCCCAATCCGCCCAACTTCGGCAACTACCTCGCGGCCTTTACCGAGTGGACCAACATCGACGGCAAAAACAGCTTTCTGATGATGCTGTGGCACTCCATCTGGCGGACCACCTCCTCTTCTTTTTTGACCTGGTTCACCACGGCGCTGGTGTGCTATGTGCTGGTGCACTACAAATCCAAATTCACCAACTTTCTCTACGTGCTGGGCCTGTTCGTCAGCATGCTCCCCCTCTACGGGGGGCAGGGGGCCCAGTGGCGGCTGTATCACAACCTGCACCTGATCAACAGCCCGGCCATCACGGTGGTCAGCATCACCCTGTACGGCGCCCACTTCTTCTACATGTACGCCTTCTGGAAGGGGATCGACCACTCCTACGCCGAGGCGGCCTCCATCGACGGGGCCAATCACTACCAGATCCTGTTCCGGGTCATGCTGCCACAGGTGCTGCCCAGCATCATCGCCCTGTTCATCATGCAGTTCATCACGGCCTGGAACGACTACGAGAGCACGGCGGCCTACATGACCGAATACCCCAACCTGGCCTACGGCACCTACGCCTTCAGCGTCATGTCGTCCTATGCGGGCAACATCCCGGCCTATTTTGCGGGGGTCATGCTCTCCCTGCTCCCGGTGCTGGCCCTGTTCGTGGCCTTCCAGAACACCATCATGGAAAAGGTGTACTTCGGCGGCCTGAAGGGCTGAAAATGCGGCATCTGATATCCGCCCATGCGGATATGAAATGAAATATTTTATGTGTAAGGAGGAACCGAAATGAAACGTTCCGGAAAAGGCATCTTCAAAAAGGCGCTGCTGGCCTGCCTGGCGGTCGTGTTCTGCCTGATGAGCGCGTCCGCCTGCGGAGGCACCAACGCCGACCTGGTGATCACGGCCATTCAGCTGGGCTACGGCACCGAGTGGCTGGAGGCCATGGCCGAAGCCTACGAGGCGGAGCACGACATCGACATCGAGATCCGCACCAGGATCGGCATCGGCAGTCAGACCCAGCTGGATGATCAGATCAACTCCCTGGCCGGTGACACCGACTTGTACTTCGGCAAGCGGGGCTGGTTCGCCGAGTGGGTCTACAAGGGATCGATCTTCAGCCACGGACAGACCTATCCCTGCCTGTTCGCCAATCTGGACGACGTCTGGGGGGACGTGGTGGACGAGGGGACGACCCTGACCATCGCCGACAAAATGGATCCCACCTATGCCGAGGCCTTCCAGATCGAGGGGCACTACTACTCCATTCCCTGGGCGGGCGGCGTCTACGGCATCGTGCGCAACGTCTCCGTGTGGGAGGATCTGGGGCTGACCGACGCGGACGTGCCTCTGACCACCAACCAGCTGTTTGACCTCTGCGACGAGATCAAGGGGGATGTGGCGCCCTTCATCTACTCGCTGAAGGAGGAGTACTACACTTCCTGGCTGCCCATCTTCTTCGGCCAGTACGAAGGGGTGCAGAACGTCAAAAACTTTATGAACGGCATCGATCCGGAGGGCAATGTCAGCCAGTACATCTACACCTACGACGGGCAGCTGGAGGCCCTGCGGGTGATGCAGACTTTGCTCGATCCCGACAACCGCTACCAGCATTCCGCTTCCTCGGGGCTGGACTTCACCAGCATGCAGGGACAGTTCCTCAGCGGCGAGGCCCTGTTCTGCATCAACGGCTCCTGGCTGGAAAACGAGGCCAAGGCCAACTTCTCCGACTCCCGCACGGACGTCATCAAGACCCCGGTCATCTCCTCGCTGGTCAACAGGCTCTCCTTCCATGACCAGCTGGGTTCGGCCGACGCCGAGGAGGCCAAACTGATCGAGCTGATCCAGTATGTGGACGCGGTGGACGCGGGGCAGACCCCCGAGCAGCCCGCCGGCGTGACCGAGGACGACATCCGGAAGGTCACCGAGGCCCGCCACTATGCCTACATGGCCGGCGGCATCGACCACCAGGCCTACATCGCCTCCTACAGCGCCCACGTCGAGGAGGCCAAGGACTTCCTGCGCTTCATGTACTCGGACGAGGGCATGACCATCTACTATCAGACCCTGAGCGGCGCCACCCTGCCCGCCACGCCCGTCACGGCCTATCCCGAGATCGAAATGAGCGAGTTCCGGGTCAGCGTCAACCAGGCGACGGAGGAGGGCTTTGTCTATGACCGCGAGCCCAAGGCCCGCTACTTTGTGCTGGGCAAGATCAGCGCCTGCTTCGAGAACGACGTCGATCCCATCGTCGCACTGCTCGGCGGGATCTCGCCGGAGGAGATCATCCGCCTCAACAACGCGGAAGTCAACAACAAATGGAACTCCATCCAGGAACTCCTGGGACTGATCTGAAAGGAGGACGGAAATGATGAGAAAAATCGGCAAGATCACGGGGCTGGTCCTGGCCTGCGGCCTGCTGCTCGGCGCGGCCGCCGGCTGTGACCGCGCCGGAACGGTCAACCCGGAACAGGCGGTCTGGAGCACCTACGGCACCGCCAAGGTGACCCAGAACGTCAAGACCGAGGTCCCCTATGAAAGGCTGGACGCCGCCATCGGCATCCAGATGATGAAGGACGAGACCGAGGGCGCCCAGCTGATCGTCACCGCGGACGGCCGGGGCGTGGGGTCTTACTTCCTGGAAACTTCGGATCTTTCGGACGGCAGGGGACACACCATCCCCGCCGAGGACATCGAGGTCTACCACCAGAAGTACATCGTGCCCACCCAGAAGTCGAACACCGACAACGAGGACTACCTGGCGGGCGACCGCATCCCCGACATGCTGCTGCCTCAATCCATCGCCGCCGAGTACGGCGAGAACACCATCCCCGCCGGCTCCAACCAGGGCATCACCGTGGAAGTGACCACCTCGTCCGACACCGTGCCCGGCGTCTACACCGGCACCTTCGTGCTGGATCTGGACGGCGAACGGCAGGACATCCCCGTCACCGTGGAGGTGTGGGACATCGAGTACCAGGGCCGCCGCACCTTCCAGTCCAGCTTCCTGCTGTACCGCAACATCCTGATGCGCGGAGAGTACGAGGCCTCGGACGAGCTGGTCCAGCGCTATGTGGACTTCCTGCTCGACTACAACGTCAACACCTACGTCATCAAGGACACCTATGACCTGGAGGAGGAGATGGCCGAGATGGTCCGCCTGTACGAGGACGAGGCCTACAGTTCCTTCTGCATTCCCCGCATCATGCAGGCCGGCTACACCGCCGACAGCGCCCAGGCCCGGGACATCGTGGACTACATCGTGGCAGCTGCCAGGATCTCTACGCCCGAGACCCCCTATGTGGAGCTGCTGTATATCTATCCCACCTACTTTGACGAGGCGGATATGTACGCCGACAAGCAGGGGGATGCCATGAATGTCTTTAAGGCGGGCGGCGAGTGGGACAAGACCCTGCAGCGGGCACTGGACGCCGTGCAGGAGACCGCGGAGTACGCCGCCTTTGACCCGGCCTTCCAGGCCCGGGTGGATCAGGCCGTGACCTCGATCCCGGCCGTGTTCACCAACACCACCTTCATGGGAGACTGGGTCGGGAACATGAGCGCGACCTTCTGTCCTTACCTCAGCGTGTTCAACGACGACGCCGACCTGCAGCGCTATCAGGACGCGGCCGCCGAAAACAACGGCGGACTGTGGGCCTACACCTGCGTGGGCCCCACCTATCCCAACCCCACCTTCCACATCGACGACTACAACCTCGGCACCCGGATCACCGGCTGGATGGCCAAAAAATTCGGGGTCAACGGCTATCTGTACTGGTCGGTGGCCATGTACCAGGCCATCAACGCCGACATCTGGCGGGACGTGGACGTCTACGCGACGGCCGAGCGGGCCAGCTACTGCCCGGGCGACGGCTTCCTGGTCTATCCGGGGGCCTACTACGGCAGCGAGTATCCCTTCGCCAGCGTCCGCCTGGCGGCCTGGCGGGACGCCATGGACGACTACGACATGCTGTGCGTGTACGAGCAGCTGCTGAACGAAAAGGCCGCGGAGTACGGCGTTTCCGTCAACTTCGACGACTTTGTCAACGACCTCTACGATTCCCTGTTCGCCGGCACCCGCTACTACACCGAGGACGCCCTGGTGGCGGCCGCCCGCGCCGAGCTGGCCGACCGCATCCTGGTCCTGCAGGGAGCCGACGGCCTGATGGCCCGGCCCGGAAAGGGCAGCCTGACCGTTTACTCGACCCAGAGCAGCCTGACCGTGGACGGCCAGACCGTTGCCGGCACGGCATCGGGCAGCGGCTATCGCTACGAGATCGCCAACACGGGCACGACGGCCCGCACCGCGGTCCTCTCCTCGGCAAACGCCGACTACAGCCTGAAGGTCAACGCCGCCGGAACCGCAGCCTCCTTTGCCGCCGGAGCGGCCGACGCCACGGTCACCGACGGCAGCAGCATCCGCTTTGCCGACGGCAGGGCCCTGGTCGACATCGTCTCGTCCTACCGCACGGAGGAAGGGGTGATCGACGGCGCCACCCTGCGCTTCACGCCCTATGTGGAATTCGCGGTCTCCGGCCTGCCCGGCGCCTCGGCGATCTGCTTCACCCTGGAGAACACGGGGGAGAGCGAGGTCGAGTTCTCGCTCCGCTTTGTCACGGCCTCCGGCGCCACGGTCCAGGCCGGGACCGGTTACGTGGGGGCGGGAGGCAGCCGGACCTTCCGCATCGACCTTGACAGAAGAACTTTTGACGGCGAACTGCTGGCCGGGATCACCGGGGTGCGGCTTGCCTTCCAGAACGTCAACGACGAGGGGACCGAGCTGGAACCGACCAGGTCTTTCTCGCTGACCGACATCTGGTACGAAATCAACTGAGGGGGTAAAGCGCCATGCGTAAAAAGATATTTATGATCCTGATGGCCGCAGCGCTCTGCGTCAGCATGGTCCTGATGTCGGCCTGCGAACCCAGAAGAAGGGACCCCTCCGGACCTTCCGTGAACTACGAGGGGGAGATGCTGCTGAACGGCTTTGACAGCACAGCCGACCTGTACCGCGTCAGTCAGCTGTTCGACTGGACGTCCTACCAGGCTCTTGGCAAGCTGGAGGTCGTGGGCGCGGATAACTTCATCCCGCCCGTGGAGCCTGAAGAACCCGAGCTTCCCGATCCCGACGCCGCGGCTGCGGCGGCCGCCGTCGACGCCATGATCGCGGCCCTGCCCCCGGTCGAGGAGGTCAGCCTGCTCGAGGACATGGACGCGGTGGCCAGGGCACGCCGGGCCTACGGCGACCTCTCGGCAGAGGCCAAGGAGCTGGTGCAGAATCTTTCCGCACTGAAGGTGCTGGAGGCCAGCGAGGCCCTGGCGGGCTACTACACCCTGGCAGACCTCGGCATCGCCGACGTCTCGGGACAGCCTGCCTGGACGCCTTTCAGCGGCAATCTCCGCGATCCCATGTCCGGCACGGTGGTCTTTAAGGCCTCCGGGCTGGAAGGCACGGCGGACGGATACTTCTACATCTCGCTGTTCCAGGATCCCACTGCGGACAGGGGACAGTCCGGCGACGGCATCGCCATCTGGATGCTGACAGGCGCCGCCCTGCCGCAGAACTCCACCAACACCAACATCTATTTCAACGAGGGCAAATCGATCTCCGCCGATCAGACCTACACCTTCTTCGTGGGGTACGAGGTGGCGGAGGACTATTCCGCCATGGGCCTGTCCATCCGCGTGGAGGACGAGGCCGGCGAGATCATCGTGGAAGGCGCCCAGAACGTCACCTCTTTCACGCTGACGAACTTCGGCGCGCAGACCGTGGAAAGCTGGCTGAAAGACCACGACAACGTGCTGGGGCATCAGACCTTCTGGCTGGGCACCGGGGCCTCGACCAACGTGACCCTGCAAAGCTGCTGGACGGGCACCCTGGCCTCCGACTTTGAGGAGCCCGCCGCCGGCGCCGCGGCCGCCGTGGACGACATGATCGCGGCCCTGCCCGAGGTCGACGCGGTCACCCTGGCCGACAAGGAGGCGGTAAACGCCGCCCGCCGGGCCTACGGCGACCTGACTATGGAAGCCAAGGAACTGGTCGAAAACCTCGACAAGCTGAAAGCGCTGGAGCAGAGCGAAGCCCTGGCCGGCTACTACACCCTGGCCGACTTCGGCGTCGCCGACGTCGCGGGCGCCCCCGAATGGGCGTCCTACAGCGGCAAACTCCGCGATCCCATGTCCGGCACGGTGGTCTTCCGAGTGTCCGGGATCGCCGCCGGGACCGACGGCGCCTTCTACATCTCCCTGTTCCAGGATCCCACGGCGAATGCCGGAGAGTCCGGAGACGGCATCTCCGTCTGGGTGAGGACGAATAACAATACCCTGCTGCTGTTTAATTCCACCGGCGCAGCGATCGGTTTCAACGAGGGCAAGACCATCACCCCGGATCAGACCTACACCTTCTTTGTGGGCTATGAGGTAGCGGAAGACTATTCCTCGATGGATCTGTCCCTCCGCGTGGAGGACGAGGCCGGAGAGGTCATCGTGGACGGAGCCCAGAACATTACCTCTTTCACGCTGTCGAACTTTGGCGCGCAGACGGTGGAAAGCTGGCTGCGGGACCACGAGAACGCCGCCGGCCACCAGACCTTCTGGGTGGGTACCGGGGCATCGACCAACGTGACCATCCAAAGCTGCTGGACCCCTGTCTCCGAGAGCGACTTCGAGGAGCCCGAGTCCGGGGAGCCGGTGGAAGAACCCGATCTGCCCGAGCGCGATCCCGCCGACCTTTCGCCCCGTCAGGGCGAGGGCGCGCTGCGCGCGGCCTACGAGGTCGGGCCCTACACCCAGCTGTTGGCCCGCTTCGACCGTTCGGCTCTGCCCGATCTGCCCGTGGCAAATCTGGGCGGCTTCTCGGTCAAGATCTACAACGATTCTCCCGTGGAGAGAAGGGTCACCCTCTCCCTGATGCAGGAGCAGAACCTGGTGGTCGAGGTGGACGGCGGCACCTTTACGCTGGTGCCCTATGCCTGGACGGAGTGCAAGGTCACGCTGGATCCCATCATCGTGGAGTATCTGGCCGACACCCTGGTGGGGCTGAACATCCAGTTCAACGCCACGACGGAGGCGGTCTACTACCTCGACGATCTGCGGGTCAACTTCGATCAGGAGATCACCGACGAGATCCTGCAGACCATGGAACAGGTGGATTCGCTGACGGCCGATCTCGCCGTGTTGGACGGGCTGACCGTTTCCGCAGAGGATAAGGATCTGTTGGAGGAACTGTACACCCGCTATATGGCGCTGCCCCAGGCCTACCGCTTTATCGTTTCCAACATCGACCTGCTGAACGAAGCCGTTGCCGACTACTATGAGGCTCTGGTGGGGAGCGATCCCGTGCGGCAGACCGTGCTCTACTTCGATGAGATCATGGGGCTGACCCAGCTGAACGAGTTCACCGGCGGCACGGCCTCCTTCACGACCGAGGAGCATGCCGAGGGCGAAAACGGCGCCCTGCGGCTGGACTTCAACGGTTCGGCTTCCTGGGTGACCGTCCCCCTGCTGCCCGCAGACCATGAGGGCGGCTATGACGAGGTGCAGGTCTGGGTCAAAAACGACTCCGCCAGCAAGCGCGCCTTCCAGATCAACTGGGCGGCGGCGTCCGCAGCCGAGGGCGAGGGCGTCACCGGCGGCAACATCCTGGCCGGCTACGTGCTGCCCGCCGACAGCGGCTGGATCAAGCTGACCTACCGCAATCTGTCCAACACCACCGAATTTAACGTCACCTCGCTGAATGAAGGCAATGCCGCCGTGAACTCGGTCGACACGCTGTACATCGGCAGAGTGGTGCTGATCTCCCACGCTCCGGAGGTGGAGGCTCAGATCGAAGCCCTGCCCGAGTATGCCGCAGACTATGCCTACAAGGACGCCGTGGCCGACGCCCGCGCGGCCTACAACGCACTGAGTGCCCTGACCAAGCCCGACGTGGCCAACATTGACAAGCTGATCGGCCTGGAGGCCGCCATCTGGCGGGAAGGCTTTGCCGCTCTGCCGGCCAGCCCCGAGGAGATCACGGAGTACAGCGAGGAACTGCAGGCTGCCGTCGACGCCCTGCGCGCAGCCTACGAGCTGCTGGATCCCGCCGTACAGGCCGCGGTGGCCGAGGACGAGGCCCTGCTGTGCGAGTTCGAAGACGCCGTCGCCAGCTTCCCGGTGGATCACGTCACCAGCCTGATCGCCGCCATCTCCGAACAGGAGTTCTACCGTGCGGCGGACGTCGCGGCCATCCGCGCGGCCAAGGCTGCGTACGACGAGCTGACCGCCGAGCAGCAGAGCATGATCGCCGAAGCCGATCTGCAAAAGCTAAACACCTGCTGGGCGGGCATCCAGAGCTACTACACCCTGACGGACCTTGGGGACGCCTCCTACGGGCGCAGCCTGGCCCAGGAGAGCCTGACCATTCCCGCACAGTGGGCCCCGGCCGGCGCAAAACTGGCCGATCCCATGAAGGGCACCGTGGTGTTCAACGTCACCGGCCTTGCCGAAGGCGCAGACGGCGTCCTGTACGTCACCCTGTTCCAGGACCGCAGCGTCAACGAAGGGCAGTCCGAGAACGGCGTCGCCATCATGGTGCGCAACACCAGCGGCCAGGGATCGCTGCACTTTACCACCCTGTCCACCAGCCAAAGCTTTGAGAACACCGAGGCCGGGGTCCCCAAGAGCCTTTCGGCAACGGAAGTTTACACCGTCTACGTCACCTACGAGGTGGCGGAGGACTACTCCAAGCTGACCTTCTCCATCCGCATCGAGGATCAGAGCGGCGGGTTGATCGTGCAGGCCGAACAGGAAGTGACCGCCTTTAAAACGACGAATTTCGGCGCGCAGACGGTGGAAAGCTGGCTGAAAGATAACGGCAGCAGGCAGACCTTCTACGTCAACTCCGGCAATTCGCTTTCGCCCACGGTTTCGGCCGCCTGGTAAGGCTGTCCCGGAACGAAAGATATTCGGAAGGGATCAGGTATGCCGCCGCGCCCGAAAAGGCGCGGCGGCTGCCATAAAGAGGCCGGAAAAACCGCCGGCCGGGTCCGATCCTCGGCAGGGGGAAAGGAGTTTGTACCGAAATGAAAAAATTTGAGCATTTGTCCGCCCTGGTGGAGTGTTCCAGCGGGGTGGTCCCCAAGGTCGAGACCATCAAAAAATACCTGGACATTTTCTCCCGCATGGGCTACGACAGGATGTATCTGGGATTGGCCGACGCCTACAAGATCCCCGAAGAGCCCTTTTTCAACTACAAGCGGGGGGGCTACACCACGGACGACCTTCGGGAGATGGACGATTATGCCAAACGCTGCGGCGTGGAGCTGATCCCCCAGATCCAGCTGCTGTCTCATCTGCACTTTCTGCGGAAATATCCCGAATACAGCGGGATCTTCGACACCGACAACGTGCTGATGGTGGGGGAGGAGCGGGTCTATCAGCTAATCGAGCACATGATCAAGGCGATCTCGGAGGGTTTTTCCTCCCGCCGCATCCACATCGGGCTGGATGAAGTGTTCGGCATCGGTACGGGCGAATATCTGAAAAAATACGGCCCGGCCGACAAAAAGGAACTCATCCTCCGTCACCTCAGGCGGGTGTTTCCCATCCTGAAAAAGTACGGCTACACCTGCGAAATGTGGGCCGACATGCTCCTGGAGACCGACAACACCGCCGTGACGGCCGAACAGGTCCGGGCAGTCCTGCCGGACGAATCGACCCTCTTTTTGTGGGACTATGAGGAAAACGATGAAGCAAGGCTGGCAGCCATGATCGACCGCGGTAAGGCATACGCCCAAAATCTCGCTTTTGCCGGGGGGGTCTGGAAGTACATCGGCTTTGGACCCTGCAACCGCTATTCCGTTTCCCGTCTTCTGCCGCAGATGAAGGTCTGCAGCCAAAAGGGGATCCGGCACTTTATGGTCACCCTGTGGTCGGACAACGGGGCCCCCTGCTCGGTGTATGCCGCCCTGCCCGCGCTGTTCGTGGCGGCGGAATACGCCAACGGCGCCTACGACGGCGGGGAAGATCTGGATAAGGAAAAATTCCGGACCATTGCCGGGATCGGCTACGACGACATGCTCTCCCTCGAGTACCTGAACGATCCCCTGAAACAGGGGGGCAGGACCCGCAGTTCCAGCTCGTTCTGGGCCTTCTACACCGACCTTTTGCTGGGCAACTTCGATCTGTTCCTGACGCCCGGCATCGAAAAAGCCTATGCACAGCGGGCCAACGAATATGCCGTCCTGAAAACAGGCCCCTTCGGGCATGTCTTTGCCATGAGCGAGGCCGTCATGCGGGTGCTGGCGGTCAAGGCGCCGCTGCCGGGACGGATCCGGGAAGCCTATGCCCGGAAAGACCGCAGGGCCCTTTTGGCCTGCGTGGAGGAGATCGGCAGGTTAAAGCGGGCGATCTCGGATTTTATGGGTGTATTTGAAGACTACTTCCGAACCGACAACCGCCCTTTCGGGCTGGAGGTGCATCAGCTCTATCTGGGCGGTCAGCTGGTCCGCTGCGACTATGCCGTCGAGCGGCTGACCGCCTTTTGCGAGAGAGGTGAAACCGTCGAGGAGCTGGAGGGCGGGGTGCTTCGGCTGAACTACGATCCCCCCCTGACCCAGGACAACAGCTGTATGATGGACTGCCGGATGCTCATTTCCTACTGCATCCCCTAAGACCTGAAAAAGGTGAAAAAGCCGGTTCCTTTCCCAGACCTCCGGCTTTTTCGCTGTCCGGGCCCTTCCGGAAGGGGAACAGCTGCCTGCCGATACGGCTCCATGCTTTGAAAGGAGGAGCCCGCCCTGTCCGCCGCCGTAAAAAGGGCCGCCCGGCTGAAAGAGAGAAAAAAAGGGACGGACCGTCCCTAAAAATCGTGTTGACTTCCCGCGTTGGCATTACCGATCCTTTCCGGCCAAAGGCCGCCAAGGTGAGGCAGAAGAGGAGAACATGGACAAGAATTTTGGAAGAGTGACCATCCCCACGGATGAAAACTTTGTCGAGGGGACCCGAAAGATCGCCGCCCGGTGGGGGGCGGACGCCGTGCGCGACTGCGACGGGACGGCCTTTCCGTCCAATGTCGGAGAGCTTGCGGAAAAAGTTTACCACACTTACTTTGTAGTGCGGGGGGACGACGATTGGGCAGACGCCCACCCCGAGGAGGCGCACCGTGCCTTTCTGATGAGCGAGCGGGTGACGGCCGGGGACGACTCAGCCGTCATCGAGGTCATGCAGGGGTATTTTGCCGAGCAGATCCGGCCGGACTGGGATCATTTGGAGCTTTGGGAAGTGTACGACCGCACCGCGGAGCAAAAGACAGAGGAATGGACGGCCGACCCGGACAAGGGGACGGTCACGGTCCGCGGAGCTCTGCCCATGCACGAGTACACCGTCAATTTTCTGGCCCGGATCGTCTGGCATCCCGTGCAGATCTACAACTATCTGACCAACCACTGGACCTGCGCCCGGCAGAAGATGTACGACCCCGCTTTCCCCGAGACCGCCGTCTACGTCCGGCGGCACATGGAGGCCTGGTGCGCTGCCCATCCCGAGGCCGACGTAGTGCGCTTCACCACCTTTTTGTACCAGTTCACGCTGTTGTTCAATGAAAAAGGGAGGGAAAAGTACGTGGACTGGTTCGGCTACGGACTGGCCTCTTCGCCCGCCATGCTGAAGGCCTTTGAACAAGAGTACGGCTACGCCCTCTGCTCGGAGGACTTCGTCCGCGCGGGCACCTACAACACCCCCTTCTGTCCTCCGACGGCCCGATTCCGCGACTGGATGGAATTTGTGCAGCGCCGGGTCAGCGCAACGGTCCGGCCTCTGGTGGACATCGTACACCGCCACGGCAAGGAGGCCATGATGTTTCTGGGGGATGACTGGATCGGCGCCGAGCCCTACGGTCCGTTTTTTCAGGAGCTGGATCTGGACGCCGTGGTCGGCAGCGTGGGCGGCGGCACGACCGTGCGCATGCTCGCCGAGATCCCTCACGTCCGCTGCCGTGAGGGCCGCCTGCTGCCCTACTTTTTCCCCGACACCTTTTTCGAGGGCAACGAGGAAGGAGCAAGGGCCGAGCTGGACCGGAACTGGCGGACGGCCCGCCGGGCCCTGCTGCGCGAGCCCCTCGACCGCATCGGGTTCGGCGGCTACCTGTCGCTGGCGGCAAAATTCCCGTCATTCGTGGACCGGGTTTCCGAGATCTGCCGGGAGTTCCGGGAGATCGCTGAAACGGCCTCTGAGCCTTGGTGCGGTCTAACGGTGGGTATCCTGAACGCCTGGGGAAGCCTGCGCAGCTGGCAGTGTCACATGGTGGCGCACGAGCTGTGGTATCAGCAGATCTATTCGTATCAGGGGGTGTTGGAAGCTCTTTCCGGGCTCCCTGTCAAAGTCCGTTTCCTCTCCTTCGATGAGGTCCGCGAAAAAGGCGTCGATCCGGAGATCGACGTCCTGATCAATGCGGGCGATGCCGGGACCGCCTTTTCGGGGGGCGACGCCTGGTCCGACGAAGGGCTGATTTCCGCCATCCGGGCCTGGGTGGCCGCAGGGCACGGCTTCATCGGGGTCGGAGAGCCCTCGGCCTGGCCGAAGGGCGGGCGCTTTTTCCAGCTCGCCGGGGTGCTGGGGGTGGACAAGGAGCTGGGCTTTACCCTGAGCGAGGACAAGTACAACCTGACAAAGCGGCCGCATTTTATCACCGGGGACGTCCGGGGCGAGATCGACTTCGGGGAAGGGATGAAGCAGATCTATGCCCTGAAAGGAGCCGAGGTGCTGGACGTCGTCTTTTCGGAGCGCTGCCGGCGGGACGTCAACGTCGGCGAAGTCCGGCTGGCGGCCAACGAATTCGGCCGTGGCCGGGGCGTGTACTTCGCGGGCCTGCCTTACAGCCTGCAAAATGCCAGGCTGATGTACCGTGCGCTTTTCTGGAGCGCGCACCGGGAGGAGGAGATGTTTCGCGCCTTTTCCTCGGATCCGGAGATCGAAGTCCACTTTTATCCGGGGAGCGGGATCTGGGCTGCCGTCAACAACAGCGAGCGGCCGAAAACGACGACCTGCTTCGACCTGCAAAAGCGCCCGCATGAGCTCTCGCTCGGCCCGGGGGAGCTGAAGTGGTTCAACCTGTAAAAAGCCTCCGCCGGAGACAGCGCAAAAATCCGTCCAGGAAAATCCAGACAAGATCCGTCCGGGCATATCCCGACAGGCGGAGAGGAGAGAACATGAAATTCAAAAAATATCCGGAGCCCGTCTTGATGCCGGATCCGGCCAACCCCTGGGAGTCGCGCTGCGTGCTGAATCCCGCCGTGGTCTTTGACGAGGCCTCGGGAAAGTTCGTCATGCTCTACCGCGCCGCGGGCAACGACGCCCGGCATCAGATCCGCCTGGGTCTGGCGGAAAGCGCGGACGGCATACATTTTACGCGGAAGAGCCGGGATCCAGTCTTCGAGGGAAAACACGATGAGCCGGACGGCGGCTGCGTGGAGGACCCCCGCCTGATCCCCTTCGGAGACCTTTACTATCTGACCTATGCGGCGCGGGCCTATGCGCCGGGGCAATACTGGCTGCCCGAGGCGCCCTTCCCGCCCATTTATCTGGACGAGACGGACTTCCGCGGACAGGAGATGCCGGCCTTTGCGCGAGAGAACATCACGGTCACTTACCTGGCGGCCACCCGGGATTTCCGCTCCTACAAGCGGTTCGGCCGGCTGACCGAGGCCACGGTGGATGACCGGGACGCCTATCTCTTCCCCGAAAAGATCAAGGGGAAGTATGCGCTGATCTCCCGGCCGAAGTTCAAAGGGACCGGCCTCAAAATGCCCTCGATCTGGATCTCCTTCGGGGATGATGTTCTCGAATACGGCCCGCCCGAACTGCTCATGACCGGCGAGCAGCCCTGGGAGGTCCAGCGCATCGGCGGGGGCACGCCGCCCATCCGCACCCCGGAGGGCTGGTTCATGCTCTACCACGGCGTGGACGAAAAGGGCGCCTATCGGGTGGGGGCCGTGCTGATGGACCCCGAGGACCCGAGAAAGATCACGGCGCGGACCAAGGATTTCCTGATGGAGCCGGACCGGGATTTCGAGCTTCAGGGCATCTACGAGGGCTGCGTCTTCCCGACGGGAGCCGTGGTCCGGGAGGGCGCCCTGTACGTCTACTACGGCTGCGCGGACACCTACATCGGCCTCGCCACCTGCGATTTTGATCAGCTCATCCGCTATCTGGCGGACGAGTGCAGGCGATGAGGGCGGATCTTCAGGCCTGGCTGACCCAAGCGGAGGATCCCGGGATCCGGGAGGAGCTGCTGGCCGCAGCGTCGGATCCGGCCGCCGTCGGGGAGCGCTTCGACGGCGAACTGAGCTTCGGGACGGGCGGGCTCCGCGGCGTCATGGGCGCGGGGCCGTGCCGCATGAATCTTTACACGGTGAGCCGGGCCACCTTCGGGGTGGCGGACTATCTGAAGAGCCTGTCCGACGCGCCCTCCGCAGTCATCGCCTTTGACACCCGGAAAAATTCCCCTCTTTTTGCCCTGCGGGCGGCGGAGATCCTTTCCTCCCAGGGGATCACCGTCCGCCTGTTCCCGGGACCCGTGCCCACGCCCGTCCTCTCCTTTGCCGTGCGCTTTTTCAAAGCCGATCTCGGGATTGTGATCACGGCCAGCCACAACCCCAGGGCGTACAACGGCTACAAAGTCTACAACGCCCGCGGCTGTCAGATCACCGAGGAGGCGGCCGCGGAGATCACCAAGCGGATCCGGACCTTTGACTATTTCTGCCCCTTCACGCCGGATCCCGGCCGCATCCTCATGGCGGACGGGGAGGTCCGGGAGGCCTTTCTGCGGGCCGTGCGGGCGCTGTCCCTGTATGACCCGGGGGAGGGGGAGCGGCCCTCCGTGGTCTACACCCCCCTCCACGGTACCGGGATGGGCTTTGTGCCCGACATTCTGGCAGGGAAGGCCGGACAGGTCCGGGTCGTCGCCGAACAGCAGGCCCCGGACGGGGATTTTCCCACCTGTCCCTATCCCAATCCGGAACGGCCCGAGGCCATGGCCCTGGCCGTGCGGGAGGCCGAACGGCAGGGCGCCGATCTGGTGCTGGCCACCGACCCGGACGCCGACCGGCTGGGCGCGGCCGTCCGCGGAGAGGGGGAGTATGTGCTGCTCAACGGCAACGAGACCGGCTGCCTGCTGCTGTTCTATCTCCTGGAGCGGAAGCGGGAACTCGGCCTGCTGGGGAAAGACCCCACCGTCGTCAAGACCATCGTCACCTCGGACCTGGTGACGGAGATCGCCGGGGAATTCGGCGTCTGCGTACGGGAGGTGCTGACGGGGTTCAAGTATATCGGGGAGGAGATGGACAGGATCCCCAATTTCATCATGGGGCTGGAGGAAAGCTGCGGCTACCTGGTCGGCCGCCACGTCCGGGACAAGGACGCGGTCTCGGCTGCGTTGATGCTGACCGAGGCCTGCGCCTGGTTCAGATCCAGGGAAAAGACCCCGCTGCAGGTGCTTGGGGAGCTGTCCGAGCGCTTTGGTTTTTTCCGCACCGCCCTGTTTTCCCTGAGCGCGGAGGGCGCGGACGGGGCGGCCCGCATGGCGGCGGTCATGAAAAAGATCCGCGGCGAGGATCTGCCCCTGGGGCTGAAAGGCTTTGTCCGCACGGATTATCAAAAAGGCCTGAACGGCCTGCCCGCAAGCGATGTCATCCAATTCCGGAGCGGGGGAGAAAAGATCACCCTTCGCCCCAGCGGCACCGAGCCCAAGCTCAAACTCTATTTTCAGACGAAGGCCGGGACCGCCCGCGAGGCTGAGGCGCGCCTGACGGAATTGTCCGCGCTCGTCATGAACGCGGTCCGGAAAAGTTTTTCGTGATGCCGATGCCGTCAGGGCGGAAGCCCCGGAAGCCGACAGGCTTTCACTTCCGTTCTGACGGCTTTTTTCTCACGGACGGGAATGCGCTGTATTTAAAATTTAATCAGGGACGGACCTTTCGTCTGACGGCAGAGAAAAGTGCGGATCCGTCGGGACAGAGCGTTCAGTTGCGTAAATAGGGTTGTCCGGCCGTACAGGCGGCCGGGCGTATGGAAGGGCGGGAGGATGAAGCCTCCCGCCCTTTCCTCGATGAAGCCTCCCGCCCTTTCCTCGATGAAGCCTCCCGCCCTTTCCTCGATGAAGCCTCCCGCCCTTTTCCGTCGATTCAGTCCTCTGTCAGCAGGTTGGCGATCTTGCCGCCCGAGTATTCGACCTCCACGCGGACGGCCCGGCCGGAAGTCTGGCTGTCGCAGATGTAAAGGCCCTCCCCGAAGGGGTTTTCGGTCACTTGGTCAAAGGGCCCCAAAAACCGCCGGACGGCCGCCGGATCCAGGTGGGGCAGGCAGCAGGCGGCGGCGTTTTCGTCGTCTCCGCATGCCAGGCACTCCAGGAAGAGGAAAGGCAGCAGCCGAAGCGGCAGCAGGTCGATCTTCTTGGCCCGGGTGGGCTTGGCCGTGCGGGTCAGGGAGGCGTCCGGGCCGAGGTTCAGGGTTACGAGATGCCCCAGCTGATCGGGAAGTTTCCGGGTCAGGGTCAGGACCTTGTCGCTCCGCTCGCAGCTCAGAAAGGGGCCGTCGGCCAGGGTGTGGAAATCGTCCGTAAAGCCCACCGCCCCCACGTAAAGGGCCTCTCCGTCGGCGGCCTTCACCCAGGCGACCGAGCCGAGGGTGAACAGTTCGGGCTCGGCGATCCCGGGGGGCAGGGTCAGGGTGTGCACAAAGCGGTCGCTCTCGGCCCGCAGGTGGAAGCGCCCGTCGAACAGCAGACGGGCCTCGCCCCCGCCGAAGGTCTGCTGTTCGCAGACAAAGGGGGGCATGACCGGGAGCGCGGGCGAAAAGAAAAAAAGTTCAGCGCCCTCCGGGTATTCCCGGATCCGCACCAGGGGGCTTTCGGAGCTCAGTTCGGAGCCGCCGTCCAGGCCGATCAGGGCGCAGCAGCCGTTCCGGGGCTTGAGTTCCAGCTCAAAGGGCGGGACCGCCTCGAAGGAGACCGGGCCGGGCAGCCTTCCGAGAACTTGTCCGTTCAGCCACAGCTGACCCGCAAAGCCGGCCTCGGCCAGAAATTTCATGCGCGCCTCCTTCCGGGGAGATCCCCGTCTTTAACAGTCTATGAGGGAGCCGGGGATTTTAGAAGAAGCCGAGGGCCAACGAGGGACAAGCCGGGAGGCCAAAGAGGGACGAACCGAGCGGCCAGGAGGGGAAGCTGAGCGGCAGGAGGGGAAGGCGGCCGGGCCGAGAAAGGGCCAAAATCCGGAGCGGGAAGGCTTTGAATCTGGAAACGCCGCTTGACGGAAGCGAGATTTTTGCTTTACAAAAAATCTTCTTTCAGGCAGCTTTTTGGAAAAGGCTTGTCTTTATATGCTGCGCAATTCAATCCCTTGCGGGGGGGCGCAATGTGACAGATGAAAAGCGGTTTGGATGAGCGTATTTATCCAGAAAATGACCCTTTCGTGTGGTGTCCCTTTTGAAAAGAACGCACGGCCCGGGAACTTCCCCATCGAGGGAGTTCTCGAAAGGTATGTAAAAGAAAAATTTTTCTTGAAGTAAAGAGGTCTGAACAGGGGGAATGACAGAGATCAACTCCTTTTGCGCAGGAGGCCCCTGAATATAACATGCGATGTCGGAATTTTCCCCGCGATCCGGCCTTGACAAGCGGGCGATCTTGTGGTAGAATAGGGGTGCAGAGAGCGGAAGCCGAACGGGACGGAAGAAGAAAGGCCGGCCTTGTCAGAGGTTTTATGGTGAGAAAGAGAGAGAAAGGGGGAGAGGCGAAACCGTGAAACAGGAGAGGGAGATGAAAGACAAGGGGAAAAGGCTTTCGGATCCGACGCGAATGAAGGAAAGCGAAAAAATCGATTCAGTGCAGAAAAAGTATCTGGAAAAAGTGAAAAAATCCCTTCTGCAACGATACGCCGGCATTTTCAAGATCTGGTGTATCAGCTGCTTCGGGCAGAGCGCAACGATCTTCATCTTTTACAAAACCGCGAAAGAACTCGAGTGCGTGGATAAAACGGAAATGACTGATCATATCAACGCCTTTCTCCAAAAAACAGGGTATTTCGATCGATTCGGGGAACAAGTTTTTGTTGAATTTGACAGCGATGAAAATGTGAAAAAGAATGATGAAGGAAACTATTACTACAGAATTTTGTAACATGGTCGTTCCGGGTTTCCTATAATTGAGATAAAGGGTTTACAGATGAAAATTTTGCGTGTTTTTGATATCTTATTATATTTAGTGGCCGCGGTTTTTTGGATCTTGCACATAGCAGTCGGGCTGGGCGTCTATCGTACGTATGCAATTATTTTTATGGGTGCGGCTTCGATTTTGCTTCTGATCCTGTCGCTGGTTCAAATTTGCAGGGGGAAGGATCAGAAGAAATAGCAGATCGTACCTTTATTTGCGATGTAAATCCGATCAGCGCCGCGAGGCTCAATCTGCACGCTCATGGCATGAAACAAGGGCTGAAAAGGGAGGCTTTTCCCCATGTTTGAGGGAGGTAAGAATGGAACAAGAGATACGGATGCAAAAAAACTTCAGGAAAATATGGGGAGAATCAGTTAATTAGGTTTTTGCCTGGAATGTGAAGGAATGAAGGGGATTCATTACTCAGTCTTGTAAAGATTGTGTTTCATGCCCGTGCATATAAGGGAAGTCTTATGGGAGATGCTTATGCTGTCTTTTATTGGCTTAATGGCCGTTTTGGTGGTGTGCTTTGTGCTGCTTTGCATATCGGGTTTTGAAAGAAGTATGGGGCTTTGCGTAGACTATTGGAACAAAAGGCAGTATTTTATCTGGAAGCTGGTTTCTGGAATCATCGGCAGTTGTTTTCTGTTGGCAATAGGGCTGGTATGCCTTTTCAGCCCGGAAAATTTTTCAGACAAAACGATCATTTTTCTGGTGATCGCTGCCTTTATAGCGGTCGGAATATTCAGCTCGATTGTCCATTTCATAGCTTGGAGGAGAAAGCAAGATCTTTTAAAAGAAAAAGTAAAGGAATTTTTAGAACAAGAGTTTGAGGGGTCACAAGCCAATCATATTTCCGAAGCGAAAGAAAGATGTGTAAGGAAGATTTCAAATGAACATATCTTCAACAACGGATATTATTACAGCAGAAAACAAATTGAAAAAGCTGTAACCGGTTTTTTAAATAAGGCTCCGGGAAAGAGACAGAGGAGGGAGAACGGTCGCCGCCAAGGTGATGAGGGGAGGAACGGCCCCGGCCGGCGGGGCGACAGAGGAGGGAGAGAGGCTCCCGGCTAAACGATGAGGGCGAGGTGCTGCTTTCGGCGAGGCGGCCGGCAAAAGGGGGGACGGGCCGTCTTTTAAAGTGGGGGAAGGAAGTCTTTTGAAGAAGAGTCAGAGCGCCTCCTAAAATTTTTTTTAAAAGGCCCCTTAAAATGGTAGCTTTTTTCCGGAAAATCTGCTAAAATAGACTTACTGATTTTGGGGATATGGCTCAGTTGGTAGAGCGATGCGTTCGCAATGCATAGGCCAGGGGTTCGAGTCCCCTTATCTCCACCAGACATCATCGGATGAAACATCCGATCCTGCGGACAATTAACTCAGCGGGAGAGTGCTTCCTTCACATGGAAGAAGTCGGGGGTTCGAATCCCTCATTGTCCACCAAACCGAGGATAAGGGCGCATCTTGCGCCCTTTCTTCACGTCTCGGGCTTCGGTCATTTACGTTTTAGTAAACTCCCTCGCCCGCGCATTTGAAAGAACGCAATCTGCAACCCTTCTGCTCGGTTTGCGGCAGCATTTTTATTAATGAACCCAACAACGGCTGCGTTTGAACTAAGGTCCGGCGCAGTCGTTTTTATTTTCGTCAAAGATCCGGTCCCCGTGCAGTCAGGGCCGCAAGCGAAGGCCGGAAAAGAGAGAAAGAACAGCGGTTGGAGGAAGGGTGTGGGGTTCCCGCATACAGCCGGAAAGGTTGGGCGAACTGTTTGACCGTTCCTGTGGTTCCCGCCGATTCGGAAACGGGCGTTTCCGGCCCTCACATGGCAACGACTCCGATGACTTCGGAAGTTTGTCCGCCGGCTGATTCCCTCCCGTCTGGCCGTCGGATGGACAAGAAACAGAAGGGACTTCCCGAAAGGCGTGTAAGAGAAAATTTTTTTTGAAGTAAAGAGGTTTAAACAGGGGAAATTTCGACAGAGATCGGCTCCTTTTGCGCAGGAGTCCCTTGATTATAACACGCGGTTTTTGGAGAACTCCCGAAAATAGGGAACGGCCTTGACAAAATGCGGGAAATCGTCAGGGATCCCCGGAATCGTCGTTCCATGACAAGCCGAAGAGCTTGCCCGTCGAATCGGACAGGAACGGCGGTCCGAATTGTGACATGTTCAGAAGGGCATCGCAAAAGGGGCGTTTGCCGCTTCAAGACACCCTCATTCGGACCGCCCTTGATGAAAAAAGCTGCCTTTGCGCCCCTTTTGAGAACTCCCGACAGGGAAGGAAGGGGGAGTTCCAGGATCGCATGTTCTTTTCAAGGGGAGCCTACGTGAGAGGAAGCGATTTTTGTCGAAATTCCCCTTATTCAGACCTCTTTTTTCAAAAGAAGTTTTCTCTTGCGCCCCTTTCGAGAACTCTCGAAATAGAGGAACGGCCTTGACAAAATGAGGGAAATCGGGTATACTGAAAAAGAACTGCGCTTGGTCCAGAGATCGATCCAAGCCGCGAGAGCGGGGCGCTTTGAAGCGGCGCCCGCCGGGAGAACAAATCATGGGAGAAACCGCGACCGAACTTTTGCTGATCGACGGCAACAGCCTGATCAACCGGGCTTTTTACGCCACCCCCGTGCTGACCAACGACAAGGGACAGTACACCAACGCCGTCTACGGCTTTGTCAATATGCTCTTAAAGGGGCTGGAGGACATCCGGCCCCGCTATCTGATGGTGGCCTTTGACATGCGGGCCAAGACCTTCCGCCATCTGATGTACGACGGCTACAAGGCCAAGCGCAAGGGCATGCCCGACGAGCTGGCCGCCCAGATGCCCCTGCTGCACGAGCTGCTGGCGCAGATGAAGGTCACGGTGGTCGAGCAGGAGGGGGTGGAGGCCGACGATCTGCTGGGCTCGGCCGCCAAAAAGTTCAAGGTCGGCACCGCCATTCTCACCGGGGACCGGGACTGCCTGCAGCTGATCGACGACACCACCGTGGTCTTTTTGACCCGCAAGGGGCTGACCGACCTGGAGGAGGTGGACGAGACCGCCTTGAAGGAGCACTACCATCTGACCCCGGCCGGGGTGGTGGAGTACAAGGCCCTGCGGGGGGATGCCTCCGACAACATTCCGGGCGTGCCCGGCATCGGGGAAAAGACCGCCCTCTCCCTGCTGGAGCAGTACGGCACCCTGGACAACCTCTACGCCCACCTGGCCGAAATTCCCGGAAAACTGCGGGAAAAGCTGGAGTCCGGCCGGGAAATGGCCTATCTCTCCCGCACGCTGGCCGCCATCCGCACCGACTGTCCCATCCCGGCCGAGCTTTCCGATCTGACCTTCGAGTTCCCCTTCGGGGCGGAAGTCCGCAAGGCCTTTCAGGAACTGGGGTTCCGGTCGCTGCTGAAGCGGGAGGCCATCTTCGCCGGGCCCCCGCCCGCCGAACCCGCCTTCCGGCCCGAGGTCGTCCCGGTCGCCGACGCGGCGGCGCTGAAGGCGGAGGTCGAGGCCTGCGCGGGGGATTTTGCCTACTGCGAGGACAAGGACCTGCACTTTGCGGGGGAGGAAGGACGGGAGGTCCGGGTGGTGATCACCGACACCTTCCTGGGGGACGGCCTGACGGCGGACGCCGCGCAGAGCGGGGTCCGGCCCCTGCTGCGCTCGGGGCGGCTGAAGTGGGCCTTTGACGCCAAAGCCCTGTTCACCGAACTCGCCCCGCAGGGGGTGGAATGGCAGGGCCAGCCCGAGGATCTGGCCCTGAAGTACCACCTCTGCCGGGATTCGGCCGACCCCAAAAATCTGGCCAACTGCCTGGAAAAGGAGGGGCTTTCGGCCGAGGCCCCGGCGGCCGGACTGATCGCCCTCTCCCGGAAATTGGACGGGGAGCTGGCACAGGATCCCGACCTCGAAAAGCTCTACCGGGAGATCGAGCTGCCCCTGTCAAAAGTGCTGTTCGGCATGGAGCGGACCGGCTTCAAGGTGGACGAGGCCGTGCTGGACGAGCTGGGGGCCCGCTACCGCGCCGAGATGGAGGAGGCCTCCGAGGCCGTGTTCGAGATGGCGGGGGAGCGCTTCAATCTCAACTCGCCCCGGCAGCTGCAGACCGTCCTGTTCGAAAAGCTCGGCCTGCGGGGGGGCAAAAAGACCAAGACCGGGCTGTCCACCGGGGCCGACGTGCTGGAGAGCTTGCAGGACGATCACCCCGTCATCCCCCTGATCTTGCAGTACCGCAAGGTGGCCAAGCTGGTCTCGACCTATGTGGACGGGCTGAAGGCGGTCATCGACCCCCGGGACGGCCGCATCCACACCGTCTTCAAGCAGACCCTGACTTCCACCGGCCGGCTGTCCAGCGCCGAACCCAACCTCCAGAACATCCCCGTGCGGGAGTCCGAGGGCCGGGAACTTCGCAAAGCATTCGTAAAAAAAGACGATCTGCATATACTAGTATCGGCCGACTACTCCCAGATCGAACTGAGGCTGCTGGCCCATTTTTCCGAGGATCCCGTGCTGACCCGGGCCTTTGCGGAGGGGGAGGACATCCACGCCGACACCGCCGCCCGGGTGTTCGGGGTGCCGCCCGAATTGGTCACCCCCGAGATGCGGCGGTCGGCCAAGGCGGTCAACTTCGGCATCATCTACGGCATCAGCGACTTCGGGCTCAGCCGCCAGCTGGGCATTCCGGTCAAGCGGGCCAAGGAATTCATCGGCCGCTATTTTGAGACCTATCCCTCCGTCAAGGCCTACATGGAGGAGTGCGTGCGGCTGGCCCGGGAGCGGGGATACGCCCGTTCCCTGTTCGGCCGCCGGCGGCGGATCCCCGAGCTGTTCTCCAACAACTACAACACCCGGGCCTTCGGGGAGCGGGCGGCCATGAACATGCCCCTGCAGGGCTCGGCCGCCGACCTCATCAAGCTGGCCATGGTCCGGGTGGCGGAGCGCTTCCGGCAGGAGGGCATGGATTCTCGGATGATCCTGCAGGTCCATGACGAACTCATCGTGGAGGCCCCCCTTGCCGAGTGCGAGCGGGTCAAGCAGATCCTGTCCGAGTGCATGACCGAGGTCCGGCTGCGGGTGCCCCTGGCCGTGCAGATGGCCTCGGGGGAGAACTGGTATGAGGCCAAGTAAAAAAGTGGCCCTGACCGGGGGCATGGGGGCGGGCAAGAGCCTCTGCTCGGCCATCCTGCGGGAGATGGGCTTTGAAGTGATCTCGGCCGACGAGCTCTCCCGGGAGGTGACCCGGAAGGGGAGCCCCGGCCTGCGGGCGGTGATCTCGGCCTTCGGGGCGGAATTCCTGACCCCGGAGGGGGAGCTGGACCGCCGCAGACTGGCCGGGAAGGTCTTTTCGGACCCGGCCGCCCTGCAAAAGCTCAACGAGCTGACCCACCCCCTGATCCGGGAGGAGCTCTGCCGCCGAATGGCCGAAAAGGAGGGGGTGGTGTTCGCCGAAGTCCCCCTGCTGGCCGAGTCCGGCATGGCCGGGCTGTTCGACGCGGTCTGGACGGTGGAGGCCCCCGAAAGGATAAGGGCCGCCCGGGCGGCGGAGCGGGACGGGACGGACGAGGAGGCCGCCATGGCCCGGATCCGGCGGCAGGCCGGGGAGGCCGAGCGGCGGGCGCTCGCCGACCTCGTGCTGAAGAACGACGGCACCCCGGAGGAGCTGCGCGCCCAAATTACGGAAGCCCTCAAAACCCTTTGATCGCCGGCGGAGGTCGGGAAAAGACCGGCCTTCGGACGCCGGAGGAAGGAGCCGACGCCCTTGAAGAGGATCCTGGTACAAATCACGGTGGCCGCCGTCGCGCTGGCCCTGATCTTCGGCACCCTGTTCGGGGTGGTCTACCTGGTCAACGAGTACTCGCTGCCCCGGGTGTTTTCGGAGTACGTTCAGGAGTACAGTTTCCGCTACGGGGTGGACGCCAATCTGGTCTACGCCGTCATCAAGGCCGAATCCAACTTTGACGAGAACGCGGTCTCGGCCAAGGGGGCGCGGGGGCTGATGCAGCTGATGCCCATCACCCACACCTTCATCGCCCACCGGCTGGGGGTGACCGACTACGACATCGACGACCCCGAGACCAACATCCGCTTCGGGACCTGGTACCTGGGGTATCTGTACGAAAAATTCCAAAGCCGCTACCTGTGCGTGGCGGCCTACAACGCCGGGGAGGGGAATCTGCGCAACTGGCTGGTCAAGTACGGCACCGCCGACGGGGAACTGAGCTGGATCCCCTTTCCCGAGACCCGGGCCTACACCCGGAACGTCATGAGATACTACGATCTGTACCGGAGCGATTACCAATACTGAAAATTCCTTTGAAAAGGGTCGGCTTTTTGCTTGACCTTTTTTGCGTGTTATAAGATAATATAGACTGAATGCAGATCCGGCCCGGCCAAAGGCAGGGCACGGACTGAATCTGGATCGATGCGGGCGGGCCGGCTCCGGGTTTCCGGGCGGGCAAAGTCCGCAAAATCAACGACAGGGCCGGAGCATCCGGCAGCGGCGGAGCCGCGGGAGGAAAACATGTATATCGTCATCGTCGGCGACGGGAAGGTCGGCATCGAGCTGACCGAGCAGCTCTCCAAGGAGGGGCACGACGTCGTCGTCATCGACAGGGATCCCCAGGTGGTCGAGGAAGTGGTCAACGCCTTCGACGTCAAGGGACTGTGCGGAAACGGGGCCACCTACGGGGCCCAGGAGGAAGCCGGGGTAGGGGGGGCCGATCTGCTGATCGCCGCCACCTCCGCCGACGAGGTCAACATTCTGTGCTGTCTGGTCGCCCGCAAGCTGGGGGCCAAGCGCACCATCGCCCGGGTGCGCAATCCCGAGTATCTGGGGCAGCTGCCCTTCATGCAGGAGGACCTGCAGCTTTCCATGGTGGTCAACCCCGAGTTCGAGGCCGCCCGGGAGATCGCCCGGGTGCTGCGCTTTCCCTCGGCCGCCCAGATCGAATCCTTCGGCAAGGGCCGGGTGGATCTGGTCGAGGTCCGGATCCCGGCCGGCTCCCCCCTCTGCGAGGCCAGGGTGAGCGAACTTTCGGCCGGCAAGCGGAAGGTGCTGATCTGCGCCGTGCAGCGGGGGGAGGAGGTCTTCATTCCCTCCGGCGCCTTTGTCCTGCAGGCAGGGGACCGCATCCATCTGACGGCTTCGGCCCCCGACATGGCCGACTTTTTCAAGACCAAGGGGCTGCAGAAGGCCCGCGTCAAGGGGGTCATGATCATCGGCGGAGGAAAGATCGGCCAGTATCTGGCCCAGATGCTCACCTCCTCCGGCATGGAGGTCAAGATCATCGAGAGCGACGAGGACCGCTGCCGGGAGCTGGCCGAGCAGGTGCCCAAGGCCGCCGTCATCTGGGGGGACGGCACCGAACAGGAGCTGCTGGACGAGGAGGGGCTGGACCGCATGGACGCCCTGGTGGCCCTGACCGGCATCGACGAGGAGAACATCATCATCTCCATGTACGCCAACCTGAAAAAGACCCCCAAGGTCATCACCAAGATCAACCGCAACAGCTTTGCCGGCATCCTGGGAAGCCTGGGGCTGGACACCGTCATTTCCCCCAAGTCGATCTCGGCCGACCGCATCGTCAGCTACACCCGCGCCCTGCAAAATTCCACCGGCAGCGCGGTCAAGACCCTCTACAAGCTGGTGGACGGCAAGGTGGAGGCCCTGGAGTTCGAGGCAGGGGAGGATGACGGCGCCGTGATCGGCCGCCCGCTGCGGGAACTGCGGCTGAGATCCAATCTGCTGATCGCCTGCATCATCCGCCGGAACAAGCTGATCTATCCGACCGGCGAAGACCGCATCGAAAAGGGGGACCGGGTGGTGGTGGTCACCGCCAACAAGTACTTGTCCGACCTCCGGGAGATCCTGCAATGAACGCACGCCTGATCCTCCGGGTCACCGGCAAGATCCTGATCTTAGAGGGATTTTTGCTCTGGCTTCCCCTCATCGTCAACCTGATCTACCGCGAATCCTTTTTCTGGTCCTTCATGGGGCCTTCGCTCGGCCTGCTGGCCGCGGGGGGGCTGCTCCAGCTCGTGCGGGTGCGCTCGCACAACCTGTACGCCAAGGAGGGGCTGTTCATCACCGCCCTGGCCTGGCTGCTGATGTCCCTGTTCGGCTGTCTGCCCTTTATGCTGAGCGGGGAGATCCCGGTGTTCTGGGACGCCTTTTTCGAGATGGTCTCCGGCTTCACCACGACGGGGGCCACCGTTGTGTCCGACGTGGAGGCCATGAGCCACGGCATGCTGTTCTGGCGGAGCTTTTCCCACTGGATCGGGGGCATGGGGATCCTGGTCTTCGTGCTGGCCGTGCTGCCCCAGACCGGGGGCGGGACCTACATCAACCTGATGCGGGCCGAATCGCCCGGGCCGCAGGTGGGCAAGCTGGTCTCCAAGGTCCGCTTTACCGCCCGCATCCTCTACGGCATCTACATCGTCATGACCCTCATCCAGATCGTCTTTCTGCTGTGCGGCCGGATGCCCCTGTTCGACAGCCTGATCACCGCCTTCGGGACGGCCGGAACGGGAGGGTTTTCCTGTCTGAACAACAGCATCGCGGGCTATGACAGCCTGTACATCGAGATCGTGGTCACGGTGTTCATGCTGCTGTTCGGGGTCAATTTCAACTTCTTCTACCTGCTTCTGATCGGCCATTTCGGGGAGGCCTTCCGCTGCGAGGAGGTGCGCTGGTACTTCATCATCGTGCTTTTTTCCATGGTGGTCATCGCCCTCAACACCCTGGGGTTGTACGGGGATTTCTGGACCGCCCTGCGGTACTCCTCCTTCCAGGTGGCCTCCATCATCACCACCACCGGCTTTGCCAGCTGGGACTTCGTCAGCTGGCCCACCTTCTCCCGCTGCGTGCTGATCGTCCTGATGGTCATCGGCGCCTGCGCCGGCTCGACCGGCGGCGGCATCAAGGTCTGCCGGTTGGTCATTGCCGGCAAGACCATGAACCGGGAGCTCAAGCTGCTCTCCCGCCCCCGCTCGGTGGTCGGCATCAAGTTCGAGGGCAAGACCCTCGATCCGGCGGTCCTGCGCGGCGTGCAGACCTTTCTGGCCGTCTACATGGGCATCTTGTTCGCCTCTTTTCTGGTGGTCTCGCTGGACGGCCTCAGCCTGGAGGCCACCTTCTCGGCGGTGGTCACCACTCTGGGCAACGTAGGCCCCGGCCTGGCCGAAGTAGGCCCCATGAGCAATTTCTCGGCCTTTTCGCCTCTCTCCAAGCTGGTCATGAGCTTTAACATGCTGGCCGGCCGGCTGGAGCTGTTCCCCATTCTGCTGCTGTTTGCGCCCTCTACCTACATCAAACGCGCTTGAAGGCGGGGCAGTGCCCGGCCGGCGAGCCCCGAACCGGGGCAGGGAGTAAAAAATGAAGAACCGAACCAAAAAGTATTTTGTCATTTCGCACACGCACTGGGACCGCGAGTGGTACATGCCCTTCGAGCAGTTCCGCTACCGGCTGGTGGATCTGATGGATCATCTGCTCGAGATCATCGACGAGCAGCCCGATTACGTCTTTCATCTGGACGCCCAGACCGTGGTGCTGGAGGACTACCTGGAGATCCGCCCCGAGCGGGAGGAGGAGCTGAAAGCGAAGATCCGCTCCGGCAACATCCTGATCGGTCCCTGGTACCTGCAGTCCGACTTCTACCTGACCAGCGGGGAGGCCCTGGTCCGGAACCTGCTGGAGGGCCGCAGGGTGGCCGCAAAGTTCGGCCCCTGCGCCGACGTGGGCTATGCCCCCGACCAGTTCGGCAACGTCAGCCAGCTGCCCCAGGTGCTGCTCTCCTTCGGCATCCACTCCTTCCTGTTCGGCCGAGGCTATTCCTTTTACGAGCCGGACGAAAAGGGGGAGCCGGTCCGGGTCCCCAGGGACGTGGAATTTTTCTGGGAGGGGGCGGACGGCAGCCGTATCCTTTCCTCCTACATGTACTTCTGGTACAACAACGCCCAGCGCTTTTCGGCCGACATCGACAAAGCCGTCAAACTGGTCGAGTACTGCGAAAAGGGTTTGGGCTCGGTAAGTAAGACCAACCTCCGCCTGCTGATGAACGGCGTGGACCACCTGGAGGCCCAGGAAAACCTCCTGCCCATCCTGGAGGAGGTCCAGAAAAAGCTGCCGGAGGCCAGCATCCGGCAGTCCGACATGAAGACCTACTTCGAGACCCTGGCCTACGAGGTGCTGGACAACGACCTGAAGCTGGACGTCCACAGGGGGGCGCTGAATCTCGGGCAGGATTACGAACTGCTGCGGGGCTGCTGGTCCTCCCGGATCTACTTAAAGAGGGACAACGTCCTGGCTCAGCACCGCCTGGAGTGCGAGCTGGAGCCGGTCATGACCTCCCTCATGCGCCTGGGGCTGAAGGGCGTCTACGACGCCGACCGCCTGCGCTATCTGTGGCGGTATCTGCTCCGCAATCAGCCCCACGACTCCATCTGCGGTTGCTCCAACGACCATGTGCACGACCAGATGGAATCCCGCTACCAGGCCGCCCGGGATCTGTCCGACATGATGCTGAAAAAGGTCATGGAGCGGGCCTCCGCCCACGCCGCCGACCTGCCCGGGGCGCTGTACCGCGTCACCCTGTTCAATCCCGCCGAGCGCAGGGTCTGCCAGCCCGCCGAGGCGGTCTGCGACTTCCTCAGCAGCCACAAGGTGGGCAATTTCGTGCTGAAAAACGCCGCGGGGGAGGAAGTCCCCTTCGAGGTGGTCTCCAAAGAGCGCGCCAAAAAGGACGTGTTCAGCCCCATCAATCTGCCCGGCGTGGTGGACGTCGACCGCACGGTCATCCGCTTCCCGGCCGAGCTGGAGCCGCTGGCCTTCCGGACCTACTACGTCTGCCCGGCCGAAGGCCCCGCGCCCAGGCCGGCAACGACCCAGCTCAATCTGGAAAACGAGTTCTTCCGCTTCGAGATCAACGCCGCGGGAGGGCTGGACCTCTTTGACAAAAAGGGAGGCCGCACCCTCCGCGAGGTGCTCAGCTTCGAGGACCAGGGAGACCGGGGAGACGATTACGTCTTTGTCCCCGTCGGCGGCGGGCGGCTGGAGTTCCCCTTAAAACTTGCCAGGATCCGCTTCGAGGGGAGCACCCCCCTCTGCCGGCGGATGACGGCGGAATTTACCCTCCGCCTGCCCAAGGGGGCCGACTTTCGGCGGGACAGGCGGTTGGCCGACCGGCTGGAGGTCAAGGGCGAGCTGACCCTGACCGTCCGGCAGAACAGCCCCATCGCCGAACTCGGCTACACCTTTACCAACACCGTCCGGGATCACCGCCTGCGGCTGTGCCTGAACACCGGCCTGAACGGGACGCTGTGGACGGATTCCTCCTTCGACGCCGCCCCCTTTGACGAGAGCCGCTGCTGCGTCAAGACTTTCTCGAAGACGGCCTGCAACTTCTCCTTTGCCGCCGTGGAGGAGGGAGAAAGGGGCTTCGGCCTGCTGACCGAGGGCCAGCACGAGGTGGAAAGGGAAAACGACCGCCTCTACGTCACCCTGGTCCGCTCCACCGGGATCATCTCCGCTGCCAACAGCGACTACTTTACTTCTCCCGGAAACCAGTGCCTGCGCACCCTTTCGGGCCGGCTGGGGCTGGTGCTGTACGAGGGAGGCTGGCAGAAGGCCGGGCTGCCCTCCGCGGCCAAGACCTTCCGCTCCGGGGGCTTTGTCACCGCCTTCACGGCCGTGGACCCCAAGGCCTTCTCGGGCGGACGGGCCGCCGTGCAGGACACCACGATCTCCGAGCAGTTCTACCGCGACGAACCCCAGCCCGAGCTGATCCTGCCCGACAACCAGGCCCCCTTCGATCTGCACAGCGAGGAGGTCCTGGTCACCGCCTTCAAGGCCGCCGAGGACGGCAACGGCAGCATCCTGCGCCTCTGCAACCTCTCCGACCGGCCGGTCCTGTTCACCCTGGCCGCCAAGGGCACCATCTGCCCGGTCAATCTGGCCGAGGAGCGGGTGGGCGAGGAGTCCACGGACATCTGCCTGACCGAACTCCGCCCCAAGGAGATCCTCACCCTGCGCATCGTGTGACCGGCGTTCGGCCCGCCCTGCCCTTTGTGTTGAGAATCAGGAGGAAAAGATGAAAAAAGTTGAATTTGTCAGGGTCTCTTCCGATCTGTGCGGTTTCGGGTTCGGCAAAGGCAGCCGCTATTCCTTTGACGGCGTGGAAGACATCATCCGCGAGCGCCTGGAGGCCGGCTGGTCCTACGAAGGGTTTGTGCCCCTCGAGACCCGGGGTACGGGGGACATCGAGACCCTGTCCCTGGTCTTCCAGCGGGAGGAATAGGGCGGCATCGGACGAGGAGGTAAAAAAATGACATACGAAGAATACAGGGATATCGTGTACAAGGCTTGCAAGGAAATGCCCATAGCACAAGAATATCCGGAAGAATTTGAGAAACTGTTCAGAGAGATAGAAGAAGACGGTCTTCTTCGCAGAGAGCAGGAGAGAGGGATTCCCCCTCTTGGGAATGTTGATGAAATCTGCCTGATGATCTGACCCTGAAACCCATATCAGCAAAACAAAGCAAAAGCACCCGGTCGTATGCCAGGTGCTTTTTTCATGTCAAAAAAACAGGTCCCGGGGCAGGGCCGGCAGGGGCGGCCGAACGCCCATCGGTCCCGGCATACCCGGCGCCCCCGCCGAATAAGATAAAAGAGAGCCGCGAACCTGCGGCCGAAGGCTGCCTTCCGGCGGCCAAAATCAAAAGGCGGGAAGAACATGCGGGATTACTACAGTCTGAGTGCGGACCAGACCCTGGAGGAGCTGGGGAGCGAACGGAGGGGCCTGAGCCGGGAGGCCGCGGCCGGCCGGCTGCAAAAGGCAGGACCCAACGCCCTCCGGCAGAAGGGCAGGGACAGCCTGTTCAAGCTGTTTCTGTCCCAGTTCACCGATCTGATGGTGCTGCTGCTGATCGCGGCGGCGGCCATCTCGGCGGTGCTGGCCTTTCTCACCGGGGACCGGCAGGAACTCTTCGACACCTTCATCATCATCTTCATCATCTTTCTGAACGCCGTGGTGGGCTTCATTCAGCAGGTCCGGGCCGACAGGGCCATCGAGCGGCTCAAACAGCTGTCGGCCGGAAAGGCCCGGGTCCGGCGGGAGGGGGCGGAGGCCGTCATTCCCGCCGAGGAGGTGGTCCCGGGGGATATCCTGCTCCTGGAGGAGGGGGACCGGGTGGCGGCCGACTGCCGGGTGCTGACCGCCAACGCCCTCAGCGTGGACGAGTCCGCGCTGACCGGGGAATCCCTGCCCTCGGTCAAGACGGCGGCCCCCTTAAAGGAGGGGCTGGCCCTGGGGGACCGGAAAAACATGCTGTACGGCTCCACCTTCGTGGTCCGGGGCAACGGCGAGGCCGTGGCGGTGCGCACGGGCATGGAGACCGAGATCGGCAGGATCGCCGACCTTCTGGATCGCTCGGAGACCGTGGCCACCCCCCTGCAGCGGAGCCTGGCCACGTTGGGCAAGGTCATTTCGGTCACGGTCATCGCGGTGGCGGCCGTCATCTTCGTGTTCGGGCTGTTCTTTCAGCATCATCCCCTGATGCAGACTTTCATGACGGCGGTGGCCATCGCGGTGGCGGCCATCCCGGAGGGGATGCCGGCCGTGGTGACCATCATCATGGCCCTTGGGGTCCAGCGCATGAGCCGGAGCCGGGCCATCGTCCGCAAGCTGCACGCGGTGGAGACCCTGGGCAGCTGCGACGTCATCTGCTCGGACAAGACCGGCACCCTGACCCTGAACGCCATGACCGTCCGGCGGACCCTGACCGCGGACGGGGACCGGGCCGTCCCCCGCGCGGACACCGCGGCCTGGTGGATGTACGCCTGCATGCGGGTCTGTCACAGCGTCAAGGGGGAAAAGGGAAGCTACCTCGGCGATCCCACCGAGGTCGCCTTGCTGACCGAGTGCGACCGGGCCGGATTTCCCGCCCCCGCCTTTGTCCGCACGGGGGAGCGTCCCTTCGAGTCCGAGCGCAAGCTGATGAGCGTGGCCGGAAAGCTGAACGGAAAGGCCCTGGTCTTCGTCAAGGGGGCGCCGGACGTGCTGCTGGGGCGGTGCAGCCGGATCTTCGAGGGGGGGCGGATCCGCCCCCTGACCGAGGCCGACCGCAGCAGGCTGGCCGCCGGAAACGCCGTCATGGGCCGGGAGGCCCTGCGGGTGCTGGGCTTTGCCATGGCCGAAGGGGAGCTGCGGGAGGAGGGGCTGACCTTTCTGGGCCTGTGCGGCATGATGGATCCTCCCCGGCCGGAGGCCCGGGCCGCCGTGGCCGAATGCAAGAGGGCGGGCATCGTGCCCGTCATGATGACCGGCGACCACCGCGAGACCGCCTTTGCGGTGGCCCGGGAGCTGGGGATCTGCGACGATCTCTCCCGGGTGATCACCGGGGCCGAGCTGGACCGCCTGACCCCCGCTCAGCTGGAAAAGACGGTCACGGCCTACCGGGTGTTCGCCCGGGTCAGCCCCAAGCACAAGACGGCGGTGGTAGAGGCCCTGCAAAAGCGGGGCAAGGTGGTGGCCATGACCGGAGACGGCATCAACGACGCCCCCGGCATCAAGCGGGCGGACATCGGGGTGGCCATGGGCAGCGGCACCGACGTGACCAAGGACGCCTCGGACATGATCATCGCCGACGACAACTTCGCCACCATCGTGCTGGCCGTGCGGGAGGGCAGGCGGGTCTTTTCCAACATCAAAAAAACCATCCAGTTCTTTCTGGCCACCAACCTGGCCGAGGTCTTCGCCATCCTGCTGGCCACCCTGTTCTTTCCGCAGTTCACCTTTCTCATCTCCACCCAGCTGCTGTGGATCAACCTGATCACCGACACCTTCCCGGTGTTGGCCCTCGGGGCCGAACGGGAGGAGCCGGACATCATGGACCGTCCTCCGGAAAGGACTGAAAAGGCGCTGTTTTCCCGCACTTCGGTGCTCTCGACCGCCGTCTATGGGGGGATCCAGACCGTTTTGGTACTGGGCGTGTTCCTCTTCGCCCTCTCTTGCTACGGCAACGCCGTCGCCTCCTGCATGACCTTTTTCACCCTCTCCTTCGTCGAGCTCTTCCATGCCTTCAACATCCGGTCCGAGCGCCGCTCGGCCTTCGGTCGGGGAATGGGCGGGAACAGGACCATGCTGCTGACCGTGCTGCTGGGCGTGGGCGTCAATTTGCTGCTCTGCCTGATCCCGCCGCTGTGCGGGGCCTTCGCCATCGTGCCGCTGACCCTGCCGCAGTGGGGGATTGTGTTCGGGGCCGCCCTGGCCGTCATTCCCGCCGCCGAAGCGTTCAAGGCCGTGCTGCGGCGGGGGAGGCATGCCTGAGCGGGAGCCCCGCCGGTGTGGGCCGTCCGGCGATAGCGGGAGCCCCGCCGGGTGTGGCCGTCCGGACGATAGCGGGAACCCCGTACGTTGGCTTTCCGGACAATTTTGTGCCCCTGTCAAAGGCGGCGTGTTCGGGATCTCCGGACAGGGTCCTGCGCCCTCCGATTCGGAGGGCGCAGGACCCTGATCTTTTTGAAAATCATGAATATATCAAAAAAATAATTATTGAATATTTTTTTATGAATTTTGCATATAATGATGTATCATAGGCGGATGTTGCCGAGGGCGGGGAAGTGTGTTATGATATGGGTGCAAAATTAAACTAAGTTTTTTCAAAAATCTAATTTTGGGCCGATTTCGGCCAAAAATCACTACCTGATCGGATCCGGGAGGAAAAGATCGGGGATGGAAACGGTGCTGTCCGGGTTCGCCCTCCGGCGCTTTGCCGGTGGCGGCCCGGGCAGCTTTTTTGGAAAAGCGGGGGAGTTTTATGGAACAGAATCATCGCAGGGGGATCACCCTGGCGGATATCGAGGATCTTAATCTGAAAGATCTGAGGGCCATCGGCCGCGCCGTGGGGGTCTATGCGCCCACGGCGCTGAGCCGGGAGGATCTGCTTCGGGTCATCATGGAAATTTCGGACGGCCGGGCCAAGCCTGCGGTCCGTTCCAGCCGGGGGCGCCCCCACAAGGGCCTGCCCCCCCAGCACGAGCTGATCGAACGCATCCTCGCCTCTGCCTCCGAACGGCGGACCCTGGAAGTGGCAGAATCTATTCCCGAATTCGAAGTGGACAGCGTGATCTTCCGCTTCAGCGTCAAAGCGGAGGGCCTGGCCGAGGTCTCGGGGGAGGGAGGCGTGCTGCATTTGGATCCCTTCCGGGCCGATGCCGGCGATCCCATTCTGCCCCCCGCGCTCATCGAGCGGTATGACATCCGCACGGGTGACCATCTGCTCGTGCTGATGCGCAAGGTGGAGGGGGACCGCTACCATTCCGTGCAGAAAATCCTGGAGATCAACGGGCACGCCTCCGATCAGCAGGTGCGGCGGCCCCGCTTCGAGGATCTGCAGGCCGGCCCGCTGAATCGGACCTTCCCCCTGGATCAAAGTTCCGATCCTTTGATCGGGGAGATCGGGCGTACTTCGCCGCTGCCGAAGGGATGCCTTGGGACCCTCCGTCTGCCCGGGCAGACCGGAAGCGCCTTCTTCAAGCCCCTGTTCGAGACCCTGACGGCGGACGGAAGTTCGGTGCTGGCCCTGCTCGATCTGCCGGAGGAGGAGGCCTCCGCCCTGAACGGCCCCCGTTCGGAGTGCCTGTCCGCGGCGGGGATCACCGCTGAGGAGCGCGCCCACGCCCTGAACATGCTGACCGCCCGCGCCCGGCGGGGAGTGGAATCCGGCCTGGACGTCGTGGTGCTGGCCGCCCTTCCCGAGGCGGAAGCCCTGCCGGAGGAACTCTGCCACTCGGCCAAGGCCCCCGAGGGCAAGGGCAGCCTGACTGTCCTGCTCCTGACATCCGGCGAGATCGGACAAAATGCCTCCTGGCAGGTCTCTCTCTCGGCCCGGCCCGACGGCTCCCTCTGCCGGGAGAACTAGCTCTCCCGGCACCTCCCCCAACACCGTTTTAAGCTGTCCGCAAACAAAGCCGATCTCCCGACTTTAAACGCCCCCGAAACAGACCGTTTCAGGCCGTCCGAACCCCAAAACCGATCTCCCAAAACCCAAACTCCCCCAACCCCCGAAAAGCCCTCTTTGCGGGTTTTTTTATTTTTTGGAAAGTGAGCGGGCTGGCCTGGTTCACGCTGCAGAGGAACTGCAAGAACATCAAAGGAGACCTCTGTCTGGCAATCCGCTGCCGTGATCCCGGATCGCGGAATAAAGAGTGGTCCGGACCGCATTTGAAAGACAAAATTTTTGCTGCCCCGCCTTGAGAAAGTCGAGGGGCAGAAAAGCAGAGAACGCAGCCCGGCGCCGTTTCTACGGCGCCGGGCTGCGTTTTTGTCTGTTATCATTGATCCGGAGGAAAGGATAAGCCACTTTGTCCTGCAGGCAGCGCGTTCTTCCCGATTCGCAGGTTTTCCGGAGGAGATCAGCGGCGCTTTTCCACCAGCTCGACAGCGGTGTACAGTGTGTCCGGGACGCTCTTTCCGTCCAGCATGTCCAGCGCCGTCCGCACTGCCGTGCTGCCAAGCGCGTGGAAGTCCTGCTGCACGGTGAGGAAAGCGCCGTTGTAAAGATTGTCAAAGCCGGTAATTTCGATTGCGGAAAACCGGGGATCCCCGTTTTTTTTCAGGGCAAGGCTCAGGGTGTTGGCGCTCACATCGTTGACGCAGCAGATCGCAGTGGGCAGCTCTTTCCGCTGGGCCAGGTCGGCAACAAAGACGTCGACGCTCTTCCGAAAAAACTGGCTCTGTTTGATGTGAGAGAGGTTTTTGTCATAGGAAAGCAGGGGAAGATGGAAGATGAAATCGTTACGCACGGAAAAATCGTGGCGGATCAGGGCCTCGAGATAGCTGCGAAGCCGCTCCCGTTCGGAGGAGATCATCTGCTCCGTGACGTAAAAGAAAGCAATGTCTCGATGACCCCGAGCGATGAGGTCATTCATGACCTGCATGATGCCGGCCTCATTGTCGCAGCAGACCAACGGAGCCTTAAAGCCGTCAATGCCGTGATCGAGCATGACGACCGGGATGCCCAGTCGCTTGTACTGGGCAAAGATGTCCAGGTTGTCGTAGATGGAGCAGGGATAGCAGATCAGTCCGTCCACGTCCATGTTCAGAATGTTGGAAAGAATTTCCCTTTCCTTGACCGCCGAATTGCCGGAATTGAAAAAGGGCGTAAAACAGTTGTAAAGCAGACCGTAGTTCTGGGCGCCCTCCACGATCCCGATGTCCAGGGTCTCTTCATAGGGCAGAATGACCGGAATGATGCGCTGGGCGGAGGAGGCGTTCTTCTTGCCGTTGACAAAGGTACCGCTCTTTTTGATGCGATAGATCAGATTGATGTTTTCGAGCATGGCCAGAGAGCGCCTGGCCGTGACCCGGCTGACCGAATAAAGATCAGAGAGCTCCATCTCCGTGGGCAGCTTGTCGCCCGGCCTGTAATGCCCGCTCCTGATCTTGTTCAGAATGTCATTGTACACAAAGAGGTAAAGCTTGCCCTTGTCGTCCTTATCCACCGTCCGGCTCCTTTTATTATGTTAGATACATAATTTGTCATTATGTGCTACCCCTTTTTCTATTATAAGGCTTTTTCCTCCGAAAATCAAGGGGGGAGGGGGCGGTTATGTATTTTCAGGAATTGATTGGGCCTTTTTTGGATAATACATATTTTCAAAAGGGGTATTGACAAAACCGGATTGTTCGTTTAAAATAAGAATAACAGGATGATCCGGAGCGCTCGAACGTGAACTTCTCTATGGCGGAAACCTTTCGGGCGGTGTCCGCCAGCGGTCCGGAACATCAACAGGAGGTGTTACTTTGGCTGTCATGGAACAAGTCCCGGTCGTTCAGGAATCTGCGCCGCGGAGACGCTCCGGACGATCCCTCGAAAAGAGGAGGATACGCTTTGCCTGGTGTGTGCTGATTCCCTGCATCGCAGTCTTTCTGATCATGAGCGTTCTCCCGCTTGGGCTTGCGGTCGTTCTCTCCTTTTTCGAGTGGAATCTGGTGCAGACGCCGACCTTCGTGGGGTTCAAAAATTATGTCAGCGTCTTTACCGAGAGCAGCAACCTGTTGATGTTGGGAAACACCTTGTTGTTTGGTGTGGCCAACCTGGTCATTACCTTTGTGTTTGGTTTTCTGACGGCGGCCTTCTTTACCGCCAAGATCCGGGGACAGAGCGCCTTTCGGGTCATCTGGTACATCCCCTCTATCATTTCCCTTTCCATCACTGCACAGCTGATCAACACCTGGATTGACGGCTCCACCGGCGTGATCAACACAATCATCTCCAACCTGGGAGGGGAAAAGATCGTCTTTACCCGTTCGACGGGCTGGATGTACTTCTGGATCCTGTTCGTCTGTGCCTGGCGGGGGATGGGGAGCGGCGCCCTGCTGTTCCTGGCAGGGATGAACGGCATTTCCCGGGATGTCTACGAGGCCGCCGACATCGACGGGGTCAACCGAAGACAGCGCTTCTTCCGGATCACCATTCCCTGCATGAGCAATATGCTGGCCTACATTCTCATTGTCACGGTCCTGGGGATCTTCTCCTTCTTCGAACCCGTCCAGCTGATCTCCAACGGCGGGCCCAACTTGTCCACCAGAACTTTGATGTTCGCCATCTACGATGAGGCCATCAACAACATGAACATCGGCCTGGCCACTTCCATGAGTACCATCGTGCTGATCTGCGGGGTCACGCTGACCCGGCTGAACTTTAAATTTACAGGTATCGACATAGGGGGAAAACATGCAGACTGAGACCGCAAAAGCCGAATTCCCCGTACGGTCGGGAGAAGAACTCAGGAACAAAAAACAAAAGAGTCTCCGGCGGAAAAAAATCCGGAGGTCCGTCGGCGCCTATCTTTACCTGGGGATCGGCTCGATTATCATGCTCTATCCGCTCTACTTCATGCTGGTCGGGGCCCTGTTGAACAGGGAGGATTTTTATCAGATCTCGGCTTTCCCCTGGCCCAGCTCGCTCAGTTTGGAAAACTTCGGGACCTATCTGTTTTTCTTTTCGGATCTGAAGGTTCTGCAGTCCATTGCGCTGACGCTGGGCGTCATTGCGGAGAGCGCTGCCATCATGATCCTTTCCTCGGTGGTGTTGGCCTACATCTTTTCCTTCATCCGGTTCAGATTCCGCGGATTCATTTTCATGGCCTTTCTGGCGGTCACGATGATCCCCGGCGCGGCAACGGTGGCCTCGACTTTTGTGATGTGGGCCAGATTTCCCTTTGCGGGAGGCAACAACATCTTTACCGGGGGAAGCGGGTTCATCGGCGATCCCATGGTCCTGTTCCTGATCAACATCAATATTTCCCCCATGAACATCTTTTTGTACAGGCAGGCCTTCTGCTCCATCGGCAAGGAGATCGGCGAGGCCGCCGAGGTGGACGGCGCCAACCTGTTTACCGTCATGTTCCGGATCTATCTCCCGCTGATCCTGCCCGTGCTGGCCTATTCGCTGATCGGCCTGTTTATCGGGAAATGGAACGATTACAGCACCTGCCTTTATCTGATGAAGGGGGCGGAGCCGGAGTGGACGACCATTGGTTACTACATCAACATCGTCATTGAGGAGGCCACCCCTCAGGACGGGCTGCCGAACTATCCGCTGATCTACGGCGTCTCCGCCATGATGTGCCTGGTTCCCATCGTCATCTTCGCCTTCTTCCAGCGCTGGTTCATCGACGGGCTGTCGATGGGGGCCCTGAAGGGCTGAGAAGGAGCAAAATTCAAAAAGGGCTAGCACTTTTTCTCCCATGACCATGGGAGAAAAATCCTTGTCGGAAAGCTCGCTTTTTACAAAAAGCGTGAAATCAATTCAGGAGGTACTGCACATGAGAAAGACATTGAAGTGGATCGCCTGTCTGGCCTGCGTTACGCTGACGGTCGGTCTGGCCTTTGGATGCGGAGGCGACCCCGGGGATACCTCGGGCGGCACGCTGACCATCTGGAGCTGCTTTACCGATGCGACGGCGGGCGATCAGCATGCTTGGGACATTGCGGAGGATATGTTTCATGAAAGATATCCCGACATCAGTATCCGGGTCACCGATCACAAGCTGAACACCGATTGCTACAACGATATGGCCTACTACAACGCGATCAACCGGCTGCCTGACATCGTCAACACCGAAATGTACACGCAGGCCATGGTCGAGATGGGCTATCTGATCGATCTGGACGAATATGTGACCGACGAGTACAAGGACACCTTCAAAGCCGGACTGCTGAACGGCGTGACCTTTGACGGAAGTCTTTACGCCATTCCGGTCCGGGCCAGCACCATGGGGCTGCTGTGCAACGTCACGCTGCTTCGCAAGTGCGCGGAGTACGATCACCTGGAGCTGGGCGGAAAGTACACTTCGGATTGGTTCGAAGGCGATGATTATCAGAACGGAGATTTTCTCTATCCCGCGACGCCTGAAAAGCTGTACGAGATGTGTGTGGAGTACAAAAACGTCTACGACGAGACCAATGAGTGGTCGGTGCGGGAGGAACAGGCCGGAAACGCTTACTACGGCTATGAGACCGAGGGCGCGGCCATGATGATCAACGTGGCGGAATCCGGGGAGTCCAGCGCCTTCCGGGCCCTGGCCTACATGGCCATGTTCGGAGGCAGCTTCGTGGATGAAAACGGAGAGGTCCTGCTCTCTGTCGCGGCCAACATCGAGGGGATGGAGTACTGGCAGAGACTGGTCAGCGAGGGGCTGACTTACGGCTACGGCGCCACCACCGAGGACGGCGTGAACAGCTACTTTTTTGCCGAGTCTACGGCTACGCCCTTTATGATCGACATCTCCGCCATCTTTGCCAATTATCTGCAGAGTGCGACCATCACCTTTGACTACCAGTATTTCCCGCTGCCCATGTCCGAGGGCGTCCGGACCACCGTCCTGTGCGGAAGCGTCTACATGGGGATCACCCGTTCCTGCGCCAATCCGGAGGCGGCCATGTACTTTCTGGAGTGCCTGACCTCCGCTCAGTATCAATCGGACATGTATCTGAACTCCACCAACCGCCTGCCCGTGATCCAGAGCGTGATCGATGAGGCACTGGCGGACGAGAGCGGAACCTATGCCGAAAAGAATGAGGAGATGGGGGCGCTGCTCGAGGCCTTTGACCAAAACGACGACATCATTTTCGGTCTTCCCGGATTTACCACCAGCTACAGCAACATCTGGGCGCGGTGGATCAACTGCATGAATACCATCTACAACGGGGGAAGCGTCTCAGGTGCCCTGGCAACTTTCGAATCGGATATTGCACAATATCTGTAAAAAAAAGACAAGGAGGAATTATGATGAAAAAAAGCTTTGACAAGGTCGGAAAATTTCTGGCCGCAGCAGTGCTGGTCCTGGGTCTTGCGTTGACTCCGCTGGCAGGACTGGCAGTCTCTGCCTCTCCTGCAGAAGCGGAGGAGGCGGCTACAAAGACCGTCATCGACATGACCACCACCGAAACCAGGGTAGAGGACGGCGTGACCTACTTCGGCGCGGGCGCCTTCTACTCGGCGCATGTTGTGGCGGGGACCGATTTCTACGACGAATCGGGGACGACGGTCACAGAGGCCTCCGAGACCACCGAGACCGTCGGCGAACAGGAAAGGACCTATGTGACGCCCGCGACCCGGGTGACCTCGGAGGACAGCTGGTTCACCTACCGCATTATCATCCCGGCCGACACGGTCCGGTTTGCCATCAGCATCTTCCAGACGCAGGCCGGTACGGTGGAGTTCAAAAATGTCGTCTCGGGGGAATCGGCCACTCAAACTTTTTCCAGCTACGTCAACGTAGTGCGTACCACGGAGCTCCTCTCCAACATCCGGATCGGACAGGTGATCCGGGGCGCCGTCAACGCAGACGGGAACTATGAATTCGAGATCACCTTTACGGACGGCGTGATCATGGCCAACCGGCTGGAGCTGATCAGCGACGGCACGGCGGTCCCCGTTTCGGATCCGGATTACACCTACGGGGCGCTGTATGAGACGGCACAGGACTATTTCCTGTCGACCTACCTGATCAAGACGGCGGATCTTTCGCAGGCGCAGTATGACGCCGGCCTGTACAATGCCACCGACGAGGAGGGAGCGGCCTCGGTCTCCGAGACGGGCAGTCCCTACATTATGTTCTCCTCCTTTGAGAATTACACCGTTACGCCCGTGGGCGGGGACGATGTGTACGGAAACGGTGTGGGCTGGTTCCGCTTCGCCGACGGAGGCCAGACGCCAAAGATCACGGTCGAAAACGGAACAGAGGCCGGCTCCGAGGTCGGAGAAAACACGTTTACCTCGGAGATGGTGGACAGCGACGCCATGATCTACCGCTTCAAGCTGGCCGATCTGGCGGACTTTGAAAATCCTGAGGACTATGAGCTTTCCAAGATCACCTTCCGCTCCAAGACCTGGGCGGGTTACCGGGTGGCGCTGTACGTCGGGGATGAGGATTTTGAGGTCAATCGGGACGAGAATGGCAATGACCTCAGCCTGGTCATGACGGCGGACGAGGCCCGTACGGTGGATCCCGCCGAGTGGGTCACCCTGGCCTGCGGATTTGAAGGCGCGACCATTCAGGGGGACTACATCGACCTGGATATCAGCAAGTTCATCATCGGCGGTGATTACAACTGCGATTATATCTACATCAAAGTGATGGACGCCACCGATCAGGACGGACAGGGCTGCTCGGTCGAGGGGATGTACATCACCGGATTCTACACGTACATCGGGGATTTTGTCCTCTCAGGCCTGGACAGGGAGACCGAGACCGGGGTCAACTTTGCGCTGACTTCGCTGGTCACCGTGGATGTCGGCTACTCCACCAATCTTCAGACCGTGCTGGATTCGGCGACCTATACCATCCGGGATGCCGACGGCAGCGTGGTGGAGACTCTGACCGACGTGCACACCTACACCTTTACGGAGGCCGGCACCTACACGGTGGAAATCTCCTGTACGGATAAGAATGGGAACGAGGCCTCCGCTTCGGCGACGCTGACGGTTGCCCAGGGTACGGAGCCCGCTCCTCCCCAGACCAGCGAGGACGATGGGGAAAGCGGCGGCGGCTGCGGCGGCAGCGAGGCAGCAGGCGTCACCTGGATCTCCCTGCCCCTGCTGTGCGGCGCTGCCCTCTGCCTGAAGGCGAAGGCCAGGAGGTAAAGCATGGGAGCCTGGAAAAAAATCGCGGCGTTAGCCGTCAGTGCTCTCCTGTTGGCCACGGCCGGCCTCTTTCTGACCGGCTGCGGGGGCGAATCGGATCCCTTTTCGGAGCGGATCCGGATCGGGGTCATCATGGGATACTCGGATGATCCGGAGACGATCTCCAAGCGCAATTATCTGGAACAGTACATCGAAGCAAACTATCCGGTGGAATTCGTCTTTGCCGCAGACGTGGAGAGCGGGACTTCAGAACTTGCAGAGCTGGAAAATCTGGCGGCAGAAGGGGTAAAAGGCGTTCTGGCACTGACCAACTTCAGCTCGGCGGACAGCCTGGCGTTCTGCGAGGAAAACGAGATCTACTATGCCCGGGCCTTTTCGGGCATGTACACCCAGACCGCCAGGTCGACATCCGGAACCAGTCTGATCAACTGTGTCCCGGCGTCGGACTACGATGACTTTCAGTACAACGCGGGCAGCGTGGGGATCGTCACCCACGACCGGATGGCCGAAAACACTACGGCCTACAAGGCGGCCTATCAGGCGATCGGATCCTTTCTGGAATCCGGCTGCGCACACTATGTGATGTATTGCGCGCCCTACTTCAACACCACCATCGCCCTGGAGATCACCAGCCAGCAGGACGCCATGGCCGGGATGCTGGCTCGGCTGACTGAGAGCGGGGTGACCAGCACCGTCAATGCCGCAGACATCACATTCAGCATTTCCTCCCAGGCCGCCAATGCCGGAGTCTCCTCGGTCCGTGCTGTGACCGGCTACTCCACCGACGCCGCTGTAACAGAGGCGCTGGATTCGGCTGCTTCGGAGATTGAGAGCAGTTTGTCCTCCTGGGGAGGCTCCGGCGTGGCGCTGGCCACCGGGCAGCTTGCCGAGATCCTGGCGGTCACCAGGCTGGACGAGATCTCCGGTCTCGGTGTGGGCGGAAAGGGCCTGATGTCCGAGGAATACCGTACTCTGGCGGAGTCCGGCAAGATCTCCTGGCTCTACAGCGATTTCGGGGCTTCGGTAGCGCCCGCCTTTGTGCTTCTGTACAATGCCGTCAACGGCACGCTGATCCGGGACGCCGCCGGCCTGCCCCTGAACATCGAGACGGGGTACTGGGTGGCGGAAAGCGGAGAGGAATTTTTGAGGCAGTACGAGTCGGACGCCGATCTGACCGAACCCGTGATCACGGCGGAGGAGATGAACCGCTTCATCAAAACCTACACCTCCGAGGGCGGGATCACCTATGAGTATGCGGACACCGTGGATGCGGAAGCTTTTGCGGCCTTTGCGGCCGCCTACACCTACGGCGAACTGACGGCGTAGGAAGGAGGACTTTTCGTGAAGAGAAGAACAGCAGTTTTTTTAGCCGCTTTACTGGTACTGACCGCTGTGTTCACGGCCTGCGGCGAACCGACTGAAAGCCAGAAGACCCTTGACGACCTGGTCTATGACGAAGATTACGAGATGATCTACAACGCCTCTGATTTTGACTCGCAGGAACAATTCGTTCACGGAACACTGGAGAGGGAGGGCTACTATTCGATGGCTGAGCAGGCAGACGGGAACGGCGACATCTGGAACGAACACATCGTGTTCAATTCCGGCGCTATGAATGTGACGGAGGGCATCTACCGTTTTTCGGCGGAGTCCGCCATGAATATCGGCTACATTGCCGCGGCCGGGGACCGGCAGATCCTGCAGTTCCGCGTGTTTGACAACCGGACCGACGAGGTGATCGCCCTCAAGGAAGTCTACTGGTCAGACTATGCGCAAAGAGATGTCATGTACACGCACAGCTTCGACTTCGTGCTGTGGGAGGATACCGAGATCCGGATGGAAGTCCGATTCATCGACTACAGCACCCTTTATCTGCAGAAGTGCGGGCTGGAGGCCGTATCCAGAGCGGAATATACCCCGGCTTCCCAGAGCGGCGTGTTTGCGGAGACGGAATCTGACCGGGCCTTGACCTACGATTCCTCGGCGCTCTATTACTTTGACATGTCTTCCTTCCTAGACAAGACCAAGGACAGTGTGTTCGGCTATGACGCGGCGCTGATGCTCTTCTGTCTGCAGGGATTGGTCAACCGCGACGGTCAGCACCTGTATATGGAGTTCACGCCAGACAGCTGGCGGGGATCGGAGATCGATTCCTTCTGGCTCTCCTATCTGACTTCGAACGGCCAGGCGCTGGCAGGGAAAAGGGTGGTGACGGTGGAAAGTCCCGCGACCCTGCTCCGGCTGTTCGGGACCTTCTACGGCGGATTCGTGCTGTGGGACAGCGAAGTCAGCGCCACCGAGAATGTGGCCTGCACGGTCTGCAGCGTGGACGGCCTCCTGCCCCTGCGCAAACTGGAACTGACCGGATCGCTGTATGAACTTCTGACCGAAGAATACGACATCACGATCGGCATGGATCTGTCCGGCAAGTTTGCGGATGGGACTGAAGGCCGAACCACGGTGGACGGTGTGACCTTTACGGCGACAGGCAGCGCCAAAAACGACGCCTATCTGTGGGCCAAGGCCAAGTATCTCGACACCCATCTGACAAACCAGACCATTATCGCCTACCATTTGGATGCCTGGACCTGGGATAAGACCGGCCTGGCTCCGTCCTATCTGCAGCTGAACAACTGTATGCTCAGCAACAAGGACTACTACATTCAGCAGGGCTGTTTCTTTTTCGATCTGTCGCCGGAAAGTTATCTGCCAAACGATGATCCCACCCAGAACGAGGGAGAGGACAAAAATACCCTGGAACTGATCCTGGAGGCGCAAAATGAATATGCGGGCGGCGCGCTGACGACCTTCGGCGGGTTCTGCCCTTGGTATCTCAAGTACACGAAAGAGGCCCCCAATCAGCCCTCCAATTCCAGGATCGCCACCCAGGTCGAATGGAGTCTGGCCCAGATGCTCGGGGAGTACTATCTGGTCAAGGACGCCGACGCCTACGGCTACACCTACCTGACGAACGCCTCGGTATTCGCGGCGCTCTATGACGGGACCGAAACCTATCAGCAGGGTCCGGATGAAAACGGAAACAAGAAGAATGATGATGCGGCCATTGCCCAGAGGGCAGCGCAGTACATCGAAAACGGAGCGGTCAAGCCCGGCAACTACGTCTGCATCTACATGGGAGACTACGACGCCGGCGCCTGGATCAATCTGTCCATGCCCAGCAATTTCGGCACGGAAGCCAACGCCGTCAAAAAGTATCCGCTGGCCTGGCCGGTCAACACGACGGGAATTTCCAGAGTGCCTCAGGTGGTGGAGTTCATGTACAACAACGCTACGGTCTATGATTATTTCGTGGGCGATCACAACGGATACGGCTACATCGATCTGGAGTACATCGGGACCAATTCTTCTCTGAACGGCGACCTTGACAGCTTTTTTGAAGATACCAAAGAGATCTGGGACAGGTACGACCTGGATCTGATGGGCTTTTTGATCAACACGACCGGCAACCTGCTGAACAATACGGAGATCATGACCCGCATGGCCGATCTGGCGCCCTATGGCATTGCGACAAACAATCTCGGGCTGAATCGGCACGGAGCCTTTGTGCAGGACAGCAAGGGGAATGCGGTCGGACTTTCCAATGTGTGTGACGCAAGCAACTCCCAGACCATGACCACGGCCATGCTCACTCAGCTGATCGATGAACCGGACCAGGCCTACTTCATGACCTTCCGCCATATTCTGGCCACCATTCCCTACATCAACGAGCAGCTGGATCAGTTGGTCTCGAACACGTCCTATCAGATCCACATCGTCGATCCCTATGTCTACTTCTATCTGATGGCCTATGGGCAGAACTGACATGCTACCTCTGCTCACGCTCCACAGCCTGCGTGCGCAGAGAAGTCGATCAGCAGTCAATTTGTGCAGACCGTTCCGGGCTGGACAAAGAGAAAATAAAAATGGAGGAAAAGTATGAGAAAGTTCAACAAACTGCTGGCGCTGTTCGCCGTTCTGGCGCTGAGCGTGAGCGCAATGGCCGGGGTGCTGATCCCCGCCGCCGCAGAGGAGACCGCCGTCAATATTTTTGACATGACGACCTCAGTCCAAAGTGAAAAGGGCGCAGAGACCGTTCTGGCGGTCGGGACCGAGTACACCGTTCCCCTGAATGAGTCTGACACCGGTGCGGGAATGGTCTATGCCAGGGGATGCGAAACGTTTGCGGTCATCGGCTGGGAGAACAACAATCCCCTGGCCGAAGGCTTCACCAATCCCGCTTTTATTTCCAACAATCTGTTTGTGCTGGCCTTCAAAGTGCCTGCCGACGCCACAAAATTTGAGATCGGCGGCGTGTTCAATGCGGCGGCCAGCCCTGCCGTAGCCGTCTCCGCAGCCGAGCTCGGACTCGGGCAAACGGAAGCCTATGCGAGCGATGCGGCGCTGGCCGAAGCCTTTGGGGCAGCCGGCTTGACCTGGCAGACCTCGACCATCTCTACGGGCGGCTGGGGAACTTACGCCTATACGCTGGAAAACCCCGGTGAGGCGGATTTCTACGTCTATGTAGCCTGCAACGGGACGGGCAGCGAGTATTTCGGCGTGACAGGAGCCGGGCAGTTCAACATTCAGGGGAACCTGACCTTCAGCCACAACGGGACGGTCTGGGATCAGACCGCTTCCGGATCCTATCTGGAGACGCTGGCTGTCGGGTTCACGGACGGGAGTTACCGGGACTATCTGGTCGACACCTACATGGCCAGGACGGACGGCTATGCCGTCAGCTACAATGTGGACGAAGCCGGCGGAAACGTTCAGGCCAACTCCTACGACGGCAACTACAGGCTGATCTATGTGGATGAGGAAGGCAACGTCTCTCAGGCCGAAAACCGCCGCCCCAGTTACTGGGTGTATGGGCAGTATGCCGTGTTTGCCTTCGATCTCAGCAGCTATGCCGAGAGGGAGATCACCGAACTTGCGCTGAACTTTACCCGGCTTTTCTCCGCGAAAATCGATGTGGCTTTCGCCAGCGAACTGAAGAGTGCCGGCACAGAGAGCGCGTTCACAGGTGATCTGACCGATTACGAAGGAAGCAACGTCCTGAATGTAGACGCCGCGCAGAATTTCTTCGGTTACAACCGCTACTGGACCAATGTTTACGGGTCCCTCGGGGAGCAGGAATCGGCTTCTGTGGCCCTGGATCTGACCTCGCTCTACCAGGACCGCCCCGCCGGAACGGGTTCCGATCTCCTGCTGGTTCGTCTGTCTTCGAATTCGCGGAGCAACTTTGCGGGCAGCACGGTCACGACCACCGGGATCCTGCAGGCTCTTTCGATCGGAATCAACTATGAATTTACGGCCACTCAGATCACCGTCAGCGGCCAGACCACCTCGATCCTCATCGGCGAAGACTACGATAACAGAGGGCTGACCGTGACGGCGCAGGACGCTTCCGGAAGTCAGATCACGCTGAGCGCCGATCAGTACACCGTGGATACCTCTGAAGTGAATTTTGAGGAAGCCGGGACCTACACCGTCACGGTCCGTTACGGCGATCTGACGGCGACCTACGACCTGACCGTCTCCCTGCCCGCCGTGACCGGCATCACCGCTTCGACGACCAAGACCACCTATACGGTGGGCGAGGAGCTGGATCTTTCCGCCATTACCGTCACAGCCATGCGCGGAGAAAGCGAGGAGAATGTGACCGTCACCGCCGACATGATCAGCGGGTTCGACAGTTCCGAGGCAGGGGAGATCACCATCACCGTGACCTATGAAGGGCAGACAGACACCATCACGCTGACTATTGAGGAGACCGAAACGACCGGAGGTAACAGCTGCAGCGGCTGCAATTCTTCCGTTGGAGCCGGATCCGCCATGCTTGGACTGCTTGCTTTGGCCGGCACCGTGATTTTCCGTAAAAAATCAGCCTGAAAGAGTATTTGGCCTTGATTCAGAGTAAGAAAGCAAGACCGGAACGGAATCCGGCCGTCGAGGATCGGACCGGATAACACACAATTCAAAACCTATCAAGACAGAGAGCAGAAGGGGCTGACGGCAATTGCCGTCAGTCCTTTCCTATGTCCCAGGAATTGCAGCTATAAAATTCGGTCGATTTTTGAAGAAAAATTTTTTATGCAAGGAGAGGGGAACAGACCAGACGTCGACACAGTAAATCCGGACTTTCGGGATCAGGCCATTCGTCTTTTGCCGTTTCGGCGTGGCGGTCATGGGACAGATTCTCGCGGAAGTTGACGAGAGGAGGTTTGAAGGTCATTTGGCTCATTTTTTTCGTGCATCCGCACAGCCGCCTAAGGCGTTGTTCCGTGGAAAAATCATGGAGTTCAATGGTGGATAGAAGGAAGAAAAAGGAGGCGAAGATGCGGCCGAAGGTTTAGCGCGGGGGACTTTACAAAGTCTTTTCAGTTCTTTAAAATGCGCAATATCCTGATATTTTTTATATTTCGCAAAAGAATAGGAAAAAAGGTTGGTGATTGGCTTGCGCCTTGTCCGGGTGGCCGGGAAGGGGCTTTCGGGGAGAGAAAAATTACCGTTCGTGACAAAAATCTTACCAGTTATGACATTTGCACTTGACAAATTCTGATTTTATGGTATAATAGAGGTGAAAAAACAGGCAGGGTCCGGCGGCTCGGGAAGGCCGCGTTATTTTGAAGGTTTTTGCAATTTTGATTTCTTTACAAAAAATTTACGGGAAGGGATAAGGGGTGAAGATGCGCCGAAGAGCCGTTCGCTCCGCCGGCGCTTTATTTTTTTCCGGAAAAGTATACCTTCCGAGAAGCTGAAAAATAAAAAAATCGCCCTGTCCGATCAATCGAAACAAGACGAAATCATTCTTTTTCAGGGCGGAATCAAAAGGCCGGAGGGCTTCCAAAAAGGTATACTTTTTCGGAAGGCTCAAAAGGGCTGCGGCCGGGCATTTTCCCGCTGTTTACAGAGGAGTTTCGGCCCCTTGGCTTCCCGGACGGCCGCTCGGCGCCGGGATGCGGAGAAAAAGTCTGATCTGCCGGGTAGCGGGCATGCGGCAGGAAAAGGGTCGGCGAAATTTGCCGCCCATCAAGAGGAAAAATCGGGGGAAACTCCGAAAGAGAGGTGAATCTTTTGAATACGAGGAAAAGGAGAGGTTTTACCCTGGTGGAACTGATCGTGGTCATCGCCGTCATCGGCATTCTGGCTGCGGTCCTCATTCCCACCTTTTCGGGGGCGTTCACCAGCGCCAACCTGGCCGCCGATCGGGGAGACGCGTCCAACATGACCCGGATCCTCCGCACGGCCTATCCCGCCGGGATCCCCGACAACATCGAGGCCCCCGAGATCCGGGCGGCCGTCAGCGCCGAAGCCGAGTTCAGCTTTGTGCCGCGGTCGGCTGCGGACGGCTACACCTTCTGGTACGACAGGGCCAGGCAGGAGATCACGGTCGGGAAGGCCTCCGAGCTTCCGGCCTCCGCGGGCGCGGCCGGACACAACGCCCCCAGCCTGGAGGAAGTGATCCCCGGCTACCTGATGGTGGACGTGGGCGGAAACCGGGTGGCCGATCTTCTGGCCTCCTTCCGCAATCTGCTCAGCCTGGACGAGTACAACACCCTGAAGGCCGGGGCCGAGGCCCTGAAGGAAGATCTGCCCGCCGGCTTTACGGCCGAGCAGGTCGACGATTTGGTCAGACATCTGGTCGGGGAGGGCAACCCGGACAACTTCTCGCCCGCGAACAACCTTTACATCAACGATTTCGGCTCCTTTACCACGGCCACAGAGGGCGTGGTCACCCGCATGATCTTTTCGGACGGCATCACCATGATCTCGGCGGTCAGCGCCACGGTGACGGCGGTCCGAAACGACATCGTGGTACCCTCCTCGGTCTCCTTTGTGGAGGAGGGGGCCTTTGCGGCTATCCGGCAGACGGAGGAGGACGGCGAGACCATCGAGACCAACCTGATCTTCCGCGACGCCGACATCAAGGTGGAAAGTAACAAGGTGTTCAGCGACTATCTGCTGGAGAAGAATCCCGGCCTTGCAAACCTGCCCCCGATGCGCGCCGAACCGGTGGGTAAGGTCGAATTCGAGATCACCTTCGATCAGCCCACGGCGGAGAAAAAGGGCTGGACCATCAGCTCTGACAATCTCTTTTACGAGCGGGAAGACAAAGTCACCGAGGACGGAGCCGAACAGACCGTCGGCACCACGAAGTACCGTCCCTTCCGGCTGACCATCAATCCCCAGGTCACCGGCGAAGACAAGCAGATCTACATCAGCGACACCTGGCGGTTCCGCTACCAGAACCTGCCGGACGGGTCGGTGGCGGTGCAGGTCAAGCTCTTTGACGCCGAGGGCGTGGTGGGGGAGGACACCATCACCTACCGCGTGCCCGAGACCCTGGACCTGCAGTTTAAGGACAGCACCCTCCGCTTTGCCGAGCTGACCTCGGCCCTGGGCTTTGCCGAAAAGACCGGCCAAAAGGTCACCTACACCCTGAAGGTGGGGAAGACTTCCTACACCTTCTACAAGGGCATCGTGCAGGATCTGCAGAACATACAAGGTCTTTCGGAAGGGACCTCTGAATCGGTGGGGACGATCGCCTGGCTGCGGAAGCAGGGGTACATAGAAGACAATAACAACGCCCTGACCAAAAAGGGAGAGACCCTTCAGGCCGCCCTCAGCATGTCCGGCCTGTTCGGCGAGTTCAACTTCGGCACCGAGCGGAAGGTGGACGAAATGAGCGACATCGCCTTTTTGCTGGGTACGGACGGCTGGAAGGCCTACTTGGACAGCACGGACGGAAGCGGTCGGACGGAGCTGATCTGCGAAAACGGCGCGTGGAAAGCGAAGGAGGGTGGAGCTTCGTTTACGGGGGGCGACCCGGACTTCATCTACTTCGAGCGGGTGAGCCAAAAGCCCGAAAACAGCGCCTCCACGGAAAAAATCTCCGGCAAGCTGACCACCGTGACCACTGCGACCAATCCCAGCACCATCACCTACACCCTGAAAAAGGCCTCGGCGGCGGACGTGGAAGCCTATGGAACCAACGGCCCGGTAGTGGGAGATCTGATCATGATCTCGCAGGAGTCCGGCACCCGGCAGACCATCACCAACGTGCAGGTGGACATTGACGAGAACGGAACGCCGGAAAATGATCTCGGCTTTACCCGGGTGCAGTTCATCGAGTACCACACCTTCAACTACTTTTTGGCTGCGGTCTACGGGGTGGACGAGAAGCAGTGGCAGTTTGACGGGACAAAGGATCTGACTCTGGAGGTCAAAGTGGGGGACGAGGTCGTCATCAGCCAGACCCTGAATGACGCCAAACCGGAGTCCGAAAGCACCATCTCCCAGACCATCGCCAATCAGGAGAACACCTCCTACCAGTACGAATTCAGCTATCGCACCACCTACGAGCCGGAGACCTCTTCACCCATTCTGGAAATGGGTAAGATGGAGGTCAAGATCGCCAATGTCAAAAACCCGTACACGGTGAACCTCTACTCGTACGAGGCGTACCCTGCGGGTGATCCCGGCTACGAGTACTTCCATAACGGCGTCACGGAAGGCGGGGTGACCGAGGGCGGCAAGGGCGACTACGAGATCGTCGGGTTCGACAGCTCCGCGGCGACTGGGGAGCCGCAGACTGCAACGCTGACCTGGCACCTGAACTTTTCCAACCTTAAATATAAGTTTAAAAAAGATTCCGCGGCCTACAACACTTTTGACAACATTCAGGCCACGGAGGCCATGACCAACCGGCAGCCCTACGAGATCAGCTATCAGATCAAGGAGGCCTCGCCCGAGACCTTCTACCTGACCTATCTCAACGGCAGGCAGGTCGGGCAGGCCGGCGGCAGCGCGGACAATCCCATCGTACTGGCCAGGGGCGAAACGCTGGTGGACAGCACCCAGACCTACGGCGTGGCAGAGGGCGCCGGGACGATCAACTTTGCCGCCAAGGTCCGGCCCATCGAAGGGCAGGAGCAGCTGAAGGTGCTGGAGTTTGAGGGGTGGGATACCAGCTCCGCGACTGAGCAAGAAAAGACCCGGACCCTGACGGTACGCTACTATCCCGACGGGGTCGGAAACTCCCTCTACGCCGAGGCAAATCTGCATTACGTCGTGCGGGGCGAGAGCAAAACCCTGCCCGGCACCATGGTACAGATCAACGGCCGCGAGGTGGGGACCGGGGTCTTCCGCCTGACCGAGGGCGAGGGCATCTCGCTGACCAACAACACGTCGATGTACTACGAAAACGGGCTGGCGATCGCGACGGTCTACTTCAACTCCGCCAACGCCGACTACGGCGCGGGCAGCAACCGGCAAAAGCTCATCGTGGAGTACCGCGTCGACGAGAGCAACTGGACAACGCTGACGGTAATCACACCGGGGGACAAGACCTATACCAGCGGCACGCCGCTGAAGCGCCCGGGCGAGAACTACAACGTCAGCCCGGAGCAGCTTCTGGAATTTCCGGAGACGCTGAAGGCCGGAAGAACGGGAAAACTGCGGTTCACCTACGTCTTCCGCTGCAACGAGGGAGGGAGCTACGGCACCAACTTGAAGGAGGCGGTGTCTTTTGCGGACGAAGTGGCCTTCGAGATCGTGCCCAAGTCCTCGGTCAATCACCTCGCCCTCCGGTTGGACTATCAGTCCGCCGAACCCGACCAGACCGGGACCAACGTTATCACCGTCCCGGCGGGCACCGAGATCTCCCGCCTCAATGCGGCCTACGGCTCTTATCTCCAGTTCATCAACGCCCAGGGCACGGCCCAGACCTGTTACCTCTACGCCAAGGCGCCCTACAGCACCACGGCCTACAAGCCCGACGACTATCTGGTCAACGTGGAACTGGGCGGAGATCTGGTGCTGGGCTCGGGCCAGGGCTGGTCGGCGGACAGTTTCTACGAGATCAAGCAGGCCGACAACGGCAAGACCTTGACCTACACGGTCAACTTCTACGGCGTGGAATACTCGGCCTCGGCCACCCTGCGGGTGGTCTCCGATCGGCCGGTGCGGCTGATGTCGCTCAACGGCATCCGCTACTATGACGGGCTGGTCTACGCCTTCGCGCCGGGAGACACCCTGATCGCCGGCTCGCCCACCCAGATCTACTATTCCTACACCGCCGCCTACGAGGCCGGGTTCTCCATGCCCACCACCGAGAGCGCGACCAACTACATGAAGTTCTTCCTGTCCACGGATCAGAATTGGAGTTCGGACGACGCCGAGTGGGGGCGGGGACAGACCTTTGAGGCGGCCTGGAACAGTTGGACAAATCAGGACAAAGCGGAGGGACAGCGGTATTACCTCATCATCCGCGCCATGTCCTCCAACACGCTGTTTGAAGACATCGCGGTGCCCTTCACCTACAGCGGGAGCAATCAAACCGTCGAAGCCCAGGTGTACAGCATCAATGCCAGAAACGTGACCAACTACGGCGAATTTGAGGTCGTGCACAACGAAGGGCTGGTGGGTTGGAGCAATTATGTCGGCATCTCCCTGATCAACAGCGACGGAACGACCTCCGTCAAGTATTACTCCGAAGAGGAAGCTCCGAATTTCAAGGTCTTTGTCAAGTACGACAAGCCGATAGATCCGAATACCGGTGAACCCGGTGAACCATATGAATGGGCGACCGGTGATTGGTATGATAAATGGAACGAGATCGAGGTGACCCAGACCAGCTCGGCCCGGCCCTTTGCCTTTGACGCCGCGCTGGGGACGACCGGACATTTCCGGATCTTGTACAGCCCGGACGGCTTTGACGAAACGGAGAGCGGCGGCGTTAAAACCTACACCCCCAAGGGCGGGATTGTCTACGACGCGGAGGCCCCCTTCCGGGTCAGCGGTTTCCGGGTCCCCTACATCAACAACCGCAGCTACGGCTATCTGCCGGACGACGGCGCCAAGTCCGTGCTGACGGAAGAAAACGGCGCCAAGACGCTGACCACCACCCTGACCCGGCCCTTCCTGTTCTTCGAGGGAGAGACCTTCCAGCCCCACGCCCTGAACCTTTATTCCGGTGTGCACAGAAAGAACACGACGTACGCCGAGAGCCAATATCTCGGGCGCCACATCTTCAAGAGCGACGAAGAGAACGGCGAAGAGAACAACAAAGAAAGTTGGGCCTTCCTCAATCAGTATGAGCTGACCGTCGAGGTCGTGAAAAAACAAAACGGGGAGACCACGGCCACAGCCGTTCCGACGACCGGAATTGAAATGCGCGGCAGCGGCGTCATCCGCCTCAGCTTTACCGCGCCGGGCCGCGGAAGCTTTACGACAGCGGAAGATCAGAACTACTATTCGGCTTCCGCGCTGAAGCTGGTCACGGAGATCCCCTTCGAGACCCGGTTGCAGGCGCAGACTCTGCTGACGGACGAAGAAGCGGCGGAATATGGATTGGCAGAACACGGCCTGACGGGTGAGGCGATTTGGGCCCGCATCTACCGGATCAACAACCGGCAGACCGACAACACCGGCGTGGTCACCCTGTACGACGGCGAGCAGATCGCCCTGCACGAGAGCTATTCGGCCACCGCCATGGCCGTCTATGCCCCGGACGGGCGTCGGAGAGATCTCTACTCTGCGGCCACCAACGGCCTGAACCCCTACTACGGCATGATCGGCCGCAACTACGGGACGGAAGAGATGTACAACGTCTCCGATTCCTACGGCCGGCTGGGCTACAACGAGTACTGGCTGATCAAGACAAATTCGGATACCTCTTTCCGTAAACTCGGGCTGGATCCGGCCTTTGCGGGGGCCTCGTCCGCCGAACTCATCCGGGCCAACTACCTCGGCCACGTCTTCCAAGCGGGGGAGAGCGGCACGCTGGTATGGGTGCGGGTGCAGTACGGCGTCACCTATGTGGCCGAGATCGACTACACCGTGGCGGCCTCCGAGCCTTTGAACGGGCAGGATTGGGAGAACTGGTCGGAAGAGAAAGCCGATCTGACCTGGGACAAACGGGATTCCGCCCTGGAGGAAATGCTGGTCATCGAGAAGGAAATGACCCCGGCCTGGTATACGGGGCCTGACGATACGGCGACCCAAACCGAAACCCGGAAGCTCCCCTTCAAGTTTACCCTGCACCCCTTTGACAAGGACAGCACGGCCTACGTACTGAGGGAATGGAGCAGCGACATCCATTCGAAGTCGGTCAATGGCACGACCTGCTACGCCGCGCTGTACGATCAGGCGTACGGAAAGCTGATCACCGAAATTTCGGATGCCATGCGGGGAGAGACCGGAGCAAGTGTGACGCTGGTCTACGTGGCCCGGGACACCGGCGAGATCATGATGACCGGCGGAACGCGGTATGCCGAGCTTAGCCTTGAAAAGGTGAGCGGCATGATCCGCGGAGACGCCTACACTGTGGATACGAAGACTTGGGAGCAGAAGGAGGGGGAGACGGTTCCGCCGAGTTATTCTGTCAAGGTCTTAAAGACCCCGGTGATCCAAAGCGACGCTCAGGTGGGGGTGATCTCCAAGATCAACGGGGTGACCTACAGCTTCAACGAAGGCGACTTTTACATCGTGCGGGCGGACAAAGAAGACGGCGAACTCCCTGCGGACAAGGAAGTGATCGCCGTCAGCTCGGACTCCGCCGCCAAGATCCTGACCCGCGTCGGCTACTACACCAACGTCAATTTCACCGACAAGTTCCGCTACTTCGTCAAGGGGACGAAGAAGGACAACAGTCAGCAGAACGAGTACGTCGAGCTGACCGTCACGGACGGCAAGCTGAACCTGGTCGATTACGAGTCTGGCACCCTGAAAGTGGTGTTCTACTACTCTGACATCATCTATGTGGCCGAGCGGTCCTTCCTGAAGGTCGATCCGCCCGTGTTCGAACTGGCCACCATCAACGGAAGAAATCTGAAGGAAGGCACGCGGGACGCCGAGATCCCCGTCTTCCAGACGGCCGTGGGGGAGCGCATCGGGGCCTTCTCCGGTACCCTGACCACCAGCCTGAAGGTCTCGACCGTGGGCAGAGGGTCCTACTGGAGCTATGTGTTCTGTGCTTCCGACAGCTACAACTCCGATTGGAAGTACACGGAGGGTGCGGGCGCGGCCGTCGGAGACATTGATCAGTGGAGCGTGCCGGGCAGCGGCTATCTGGTGATGACCTATTCCAGCGCCGGCATGGTCGCCCAAAAGACGGTCTATCTGGAAGTCCAAAAGGACTTCAAGCCGGAATTCAACAAGGCCTACATCCGCCTCAGCCTGCGGAGCGCGGCCGACGGGAAGGAGAGCCCCCGCACCTTCATTCCGGACGGCGGCGGCTACGGGATCGAGGATCCCAACCTTCTGATCCTCTCTGCCGAGGACGGCATCATGGCCACCACCGGCACCTATGTCCGCTACACCCGGCCGGACGGCACGGTCAGCACGGCCTATGCCTCCGAGTCCAACCTCGAAAGCGACAAGTTCCGCCTGTATCTGAGGGGTGAAAACATCCAGGGTGACCCCGGGGACGAGGAGGGCCGGAAAAAGCTGACCCTTGCCGATCTTCTGGCCGCCGACACCGCCGGAAAGGCCCTGCTCGGGCCCACCCTGAAGGCCACCTACACGGTGGACGAAACGCCGGCGGAAAAGACCCTTTACGGCAGCGAAGCCGCCCAATACTATTCCAGATACTCCGAGACCAATTCCCAGATCACGGACGTAAACGGCGGCAGCTGGACGGAAGGAGAGGCCCGGGTCGAGATCACCCGCGAGGCGGTCTTGGACGAAGCGAATCGCTCCTGCGTCATGACCGTGACCCGAAAAGAATACCCGGCCGGCGCCGAACAGGACGACGCGCCCACGAAGACGACGGTGACCGTCTACACGGTCCGCTACTACGCCGTGAAGCTGATCATCGAGTACGACGACTACGGCATCACCTACCGCGGGGAATGGAATCTGGTCGTGCTGGCCTGACGGCGCGGCGGCGACTCTCCCCAAAGGCGGGAGACAGCGGCGCGGAGTTCTGCGCTGCCCCGGACAGAGGGCCGGGGGAACAAGACCGATCGCGGGGGCCGGGATCCGGCCTCCGCCGGGGATAGCGGGACGATTTGTCCCGAGGGCGTGCCGGGATCGATCCCGGCCGATCGGCAGCCGGCCGCCGCAAAGGCGCGCCGGGGCCCGTAAAACGGCGGGAACAAGGAGGAATCAGCAAACGGGCATCGAGGCAGGAGAAAACGCGGCCTGACGGGCCGGCGGAAGAGATATGGGGAAAACCAGCCCGCAAGGGCGCAGGGCGAAGGGCCGGCCGGGGCCCCCGGAAGACGGGGGAAGGGTTCTTCGCGGTCGTTCCCGGCCGCAGGCTGCATGCAGCAGCCCTCCCCGGAAGGGGAAAACAAAATTAACAAGGCGGGCCGGACAGGGCCGCCAAAATAACAAGGAGGAGAAGTCATGAAAAAGAAAATTTTTCTGACGCTCATGGCGCTGGCCGTCCTGGCGACGGCTCTGGTTGGCTGCAGCTGGAATGAAGTCACGGGAATTTCCCTCAAGGGCGATTTCGACACCGAGTTCACGCTGTATGACCAGCTCAATCCCGCGGATATCACGCTGGAGGTTACCTTTAAGGACGGCGATCCCCTGGTCATCAAGGGCGACGCCACCGGCGTGACCATCACCGGTTTTTCCACCCAGACGGCCACGGCCAACGGCAAAATGGTCATCCGCTACCGGGGCGCTTCGCTGGAAGTGCCCTACACAGTGGTCGGCGAGGCCAGCAACATCAACACCCAGAACGGGCTGGAAGTCGCCCTCAAAGGGGACGTGCCCATCATCAATCTGGCTGACGGCACCTACAACATGGCCCTGATCGGGGACATCACCCGCTCGGTCATCCTCCGCGCCACCGGCGACAACGTGGTGCTGGTGGATACCGTCGTGGCCGTTCCCGCCTCCGCCGGCGTCACCACCGTGGAGTTCCGCGGCCTGACTTTGACCAACACCGAAAAGAAAGAAGCGCCCACTCTGACCGTTACCAGCGCCCGGGAGGTGGCTGCCGACGCCGCCACCGAGGCCCTGGACGCCGTGGTGCTGGAAGGCTGCACCGTGAAGGGCGTGGGCAATGCCTACGGCGTCAAGATGGACGACACCGGGAAAAATGTCAATCTGACCGTCAACAACAGCCAGTTCGTGACCGAAAACCTGGCGCAGGATTACTTCAACTACATGATCAAAACGGCTGCCGACAAGCACGTCAATTCGCTGATCACCTTCACCAACAACGTGGTGGAGTGCAACGTGTGGTACGGCCTGGGCAGCATCTCCAACCTGGTGATGACCGGCAACGTGGTGGACAGCAAGCTGACCGCCTCCACCGAGCTCAAGGATTCGGCCATGGCCCCGCTGTTCAACCTGGCCAAGAACCCCGTGTGGTTCCACACCGAGCCTACCAATTCCGGCACCTATCGGATGACGATCACCAACAATACTTTCCGTAACCTTGAGAATCTGTTCCGGGTCTATCAATTCGACGAAGTGGAAAAGACCTTCCCGGATTTTGTTTTCCGGGATAACACGCTGTACAACATCAATTATCTGGTCAACTATTCCACTAACTCCCATGGTTCCTTTGCCTTTGAGAATAAGGTTGTAGCAGGTTCTTTGGGCGTTGTTGCCGAACTGGACGGTTATTCCAATGTCTCCAAGAACGTGGTGCAGAACAACTCTACGCTGACCATCGTCGGAGATCGTGAATTGATCGTCTCTGAAGTTACTGAGCCGGGCAAGGTCGTGCGTTATGTGGCCGATATTGCGAATCCCATTCAGAGCGGAAACTATTTGCAGTTCCAGGTCAAAAATACCAATGACGCCGCGAACAGATACGTTTATCTGGGATATGCAGGCGCTCAGTATTTTGCCAAAGCGGTTTATCAAGACGACGCAATTGTCGATTGGAATTATTTCAAGGGAACCTTCTCTTATTCTGCGGATGGCAAAGATAATGTCGTCTTTACGAATGAGACTGAAGCGTCCATCAAAACTCTGTTTAAAATTGCTTAACAATTAACGCAGAGAACGCCATTCGGAAAAGGGTGCGGAGAGGGCGTGACGCCCTCTCCGCACTTTGATCCGAAAAAAATCAAAACTCCAGCAGAAAGCTGCAGATTGGAAAAAACTAAAGAACTGAAAGATACAGGTAAACGGTACAGTTCCCCATAGGCTGAAAACGGGCCGATAAGCCATATTAAATACACCATTTGAAAACAAGTCAGAAGACAGAAAGATAGATCAGTGTTGTTTGAAAGGAACAAAAACCTGAACGGCAAAACCTTAAAGCTGACAGGACGAGAATGAAAAAAGAGAAAACCGGGAGGTAAATCATGAAGATCCGATTCAAGGGACAGGAAGGGGGAAAGAAGAAAAAAATCGTGCTCGGCGTCATGATCGGGGTGATCGTCGTCGCCCTAGGGCTGACCGCCTTTTTCCTGTTCCGGCCGGATCCGCTGTTCATGGTGGAGGGGAAGATCGTCATGGAGGGCACGGAGGAGGGGGTCTACGGCGTGACCGTCTTCCGGGACGGAGAGGCGCTGCACACCACCTTTCAGAGCGGCGCCTTCTCGCTGGAGGGGCTGGCTGCCGGCGAAGTGCTGACCTTCTCGCTGGAGGGTTACGAATTTACCCCTGCCTCCTACGAGGTCTCCGGGAATGTTTCGGATCTGCGGATCACCGCCGTCCGGCCCCAGCCGCCCGAGGAGGAGAGCCGGGAAGTCACCCTGCAGTTTGTGGACGAAAACGGCTGCCTGATCCGGGGCAACACCCGCACGAACATCCGGGTGAGCGGCGGGGGGCGCACCCAGACGGTCACGACGGGAGAGACCGTCTGGCCGGCCGATGAAACCGTCACGCTGGAGAGCACCTGTTCCTACTTCTTCTTTGATCCCGTCACCTTCGGGCCGGAGCAGGACGGGCAGACCATCGCCGTGCAGGGGCGCTACAACGAAAATATGCCCCTTTACGTGCACTATACCTTTACCGACGAGGAGGGCAACACCCTGCGGGGAGATTCGGTCACGCTGACGGCCTGTTTCCGCTCGCCCGACCGCCTGAACGGCCCCCTGCAGCCGCGGCAGATCACCACCCAGGACGGCGCCTTTTACCTCACGCACGGCGAGCCAGACAATGCCTATGCCTTCGAGAGCATGTGCGTGTTCGTCCGCGACGACGCCAATCAGCGCTACTACTATCTGACCGATGTCCGGCCCTCCTGCGGGGTGATCCGGCTGACCATGAAGCGGGGCTTTCTGATCGAGGGGCGCTACATCAGCCCCGGAATCCCCCTCTACACCGACTTCGGCCACCTGACGACCGATTCCTCGGGAAACTTCTGGCTGGTCGCGGAGAGTACGGATTTCGACTTCTACACCGCTATGACCGGAGAGGGACCGGCCGGACTGCTCAACTGGACCAAGGACGGCCTCCCCGTTTCCAAGGGGGCGCTTTCGGAAAACCTCACCGGGACCGTGCTGACCTCCTGATCCGCAGGGTTGCTCATATGGACCTCTGCGCACAGGATGTTTTAGATCCGAAAAAAACAGGCTGGAAGCAGCCTGTTTTTTTGTAGCGGTGGTGAAAACAGTTGAGGGAAAAAGGAGTTCATACAAATCTGTGGTGAATTTTGTTAATAAATGCAACGGTGGAGGCGGGGAAGTTTTACTGGCTGATAGAAGCAGGAAGCGGTAAAGACCATTCCTGCGACAGATAAGCCGGTCTGCCTGTTGGATGGAGAGAAGAAGTGCGTTGGTGTGATATGTTTTACGGATCCGAATCGTATCTGGGTATGGACTTTCAGGCGAACAAAAAAATCTGAAAAAATTTTTGACAAACCCTTGACAAATGAAAAAAATGTGGTATAATAGAAGTAGATTTACGCGGGTAAATTTTTATCAGGCAGAGTGAGCGGCCATTTTGTACCGGTAAAAAGGGGAGATGGCGGCATGAAAAACAGATGCTGTCGGGCAATCGATTTGTTTACTCCGAACAGAGAGAAAAATTTCCCGCAGGCAGAAGCAACGGAAGGAGCGGGCGGAGCAGAGGAAAAAAGTTATGGTAACAAGGAGAGAAGTCGCCGCTTTGGCCGGCGTCAGCGTGGCCACGGTGTCCAATGTTTTTTTGGGAAAGCCCGTCTCGCCGGGAAAGGCAGTACGGGTGAGGGAGGCCGCCGAGCAACTGAATTATGTTCCCAATCATACGGCGCGGAGCCTTTCTCTGGGCAGGAACAATCATATCGGCATCGTGTTGCACGAGTGCACCAATCCTTACCATATGGAGATCGTGCGCAGCATCGAGGAGAATGCGGTCAAGCGGGACTATATGGTCACCGTCTTTCTGTTGGAGAATGCCCTTAGTGACAACCTCAATCTGATCAAGAGCCGGAAGATGGATGCCCTGATCAACATGTCCACCGACTCTTTTCCCGAAAAGGTGCTGCAACTGCTCTTTGATGACGGGACGGTGCTGGCCGATTTCGGGAGCAAATGGGGGGTCGGTTTTGCCCATCCTTACACAAAGGCCATAGAGGCTGTCTTTGCCCGTCTGTCCGAAGGGGGACATAAGACCGTGGGCTATGTTTCCACCCTCGATCGGCTGCTGTTTTCCTGCGATGAACGCGGCATCGCTTTTGAACAGGGGAGACGGCGTCACGGCATGTGCCCGGATGCCGATCTGATCGAGTACAATCAAAGCCATACCGTACTCAGTGAAGAAGTGGGCTACAACGGCTTTAAACAACTTTTCGCCCGTCGGAATGATCTGACGGCGGTGTTCTGCACCAATGATATGGCTGCCATCGGCGTGCTTCGTGCGGCGGCAGATCTCGGCCTGAGCGTGCCGGATGATCTTTCGGTCATCGGCTGCGATGACGTCAATCTGGCCTCTATGGTCATCCCGCGGCTGACTTCCCTGCACTTTGACCGGGAAGAGTTCGGCCGCCTGATCGCCGGCGAAGTGATACGACTGATCGAGACCCGCCAGACCGGGGCGGGGCAGAGCTTCGGGGTGGAGGTGACGCCGGTATTCCGGGATTCTTTGGGCCCTGCTCGCCGGAGCCGGGAAGCATAAAAATTTTGTTTAAAATTTTACGCGGGTAAATGCTTGCTGCTGCGCGAGGGAGCGGGCCGCCGAAAAAGTCGGAAAACCCGTCCGCCTGGCCCTAAAACGGCCCGAACGGCAAAAAGGGGGCGCCCCCTTTTCAGTTGGTACGAGGTACCAACTGATGAAAAATTTCTCCAGGCTCCCGGTTGGCCGGGACAGAGGGGAACGGCTTTCCGAACAGCGGAAAGGCCCGAAAGGGGCGGCCGCAAAAACTCAGAAGATCATCCCGAAAGGAGGGAGAGGCCGCCGGAAGGCGTCCTGGAAGAGGGGAAATGTCAGCATAAACCCGGCAGATGGCCGGGGAAAAATAAAAAGGAGACAATATGATGAAAAAACTGATGTCTGTTCTGGCCTGCCTGATGCTTTCGGCGGCCCTTGCCCTCTCGCTGTTCGGATGCGGCGGAGACCGGCCGGAGATCACGGGGGACGAGTACGAGGTCAATCTGAATCCGGACAAAAATGCCGAGATCACTTTGAAGGTTACTTCCTACGAGAGCGAACGAGAGCTGTTTGAAGATCTGATGGCCGGGTTCAACAAGGAGTATCCCAACGTCAAGCTGGAGTTCGACCCGCTGGCCGGGGATCTTTACAACACCATGATGGGCTACTACAACGGGAACAACATGCCCGACATCATGATCAACCAGTCCTTTGATATGCTGGCGCTGGACGGAAGTAAAATTTTGCTGAACCTGGATCCCTACATCAAGGCCGAGGCAGCTTCCGGAGCCGAAGACGCTTTTGATGAGTCTGACTATTACGACTATTTCTGGAAGCTGGGGCAAAGGGACTTTGACGGGGTGCAGATCATGATCCCCCGGACCTCGGACCAGGTGGTGGTGCACGTCAACAAAGACGTGTTGAAGGCCGCCGGCGTGGATATAAATCCCGAGACCACCAAGGTCAGGAACGGCTGGACCTGGGAGGATTTTCTGGAGGTCTGCGCCCAGGTGCGCGCCTACTTTGACCTGAACGGCGTTACCCGCCCGATCATGGACGCTTATATCACCTGGGAAGCCAACTTCAATGCCATTTTCCAATCCTTCGGGGTGGAGTACTTCACGGACGGCGAGGTGACGGTGGACAGTCAGGCTACCCGGGACGCCCTTGATCTGATCCGCGATCTGCGGGTCAAGGGATACATTTCCAAGACCACTTCCTCCAACGGCGCCAACTTTGACGGCGGACAGGGGGCCTTTATGATCCATTCCCGTTCCATCGGCCTGACCGTGGAGGAACTTCTCAAAAAAGATGCCTTCCCCGGCGTGTCGGAGGAAGATCTTCAGGAGCATTACGATGTGGTCTCCTTCCCTCTGATCGGGGATCAGCCCAAGATCGGGGCGGGCGTAGCCGGGTATTCTGTGGCCTCTACCACCGAAAACCGGGACTATGCCTGGCAGTTTGTCAAGTTCATGCTCAGCAAGGAGGGGCAGAACATCTTTGCGGACAACGGGATCACGGCGGTGCCCATGCGCAAGGACATGGCCGACATCACCGATGAGACCAATCATTGGGTGCGCGGTTACACCCAGTACAATCTGAGCGCCTACATGTACGGCCGGGAAGAAAATTACATCGCGGCCTCTGAATTCATGCTGGAGCGGCCCTCCAAGTCCAACGACCTGAGAAGTTCGCTGGCCACCATGGTGGAGACTTACATCAACTTTGACGGCGACGAGGCCGCGGTAGCCGAGAGACTGACCGAGGCCATCAAGACCTGCAAGTCTGATCTTGAGTACTGGGCCTACCAGTCCTGATCATCGGGAAAGCGAGGAACGCATGCAAAATGCCAGACTCAAACGAAAACTGATGAATGAGCTGGGAGGGTATCTGTTTACCCTCCCGGTCCTGCTGGGCGTTCTGATTTTTACCTACTATCCGGCCGTTCAGTCTTTGATCTACAGTTTTTTTGAATATGACGGCTTTGTCCAGATGAATCCGGTGGGGTTCCGGAATTTTATCCGGATCTTTACTTTGGACCGCGAGACGGGTACGGTCTTTCTGAACACCTTTGTCTATGCGGTCATCACAGTGCCGCTGGGTCTGGTGCTGGGCTATTCGCTGGCCCTGCTGGCCAACACCAGGATCAGGGGGATCTCGGCCTTCCGGGTGCTGTTCTACCTGCCGGTGATCATCCCCGGGGTGTCGGCGGGCATTCTGTGGCGGGATCTGTTCGACCCCACCTTCGGCATCATGGCCCAGATCTTCCGGATTCTGGGGCTGCCGGAGCCCACCTTTTTTGCGGAGGCCTCCACCTCCATGGCCACCCTGGTCTGGACCACGACCTGGAGCATGGGAGGAGGCATGGTCATCTGGCTGGCGGCCTTCAAAAACATTCCCGCCGCCCTTTACGAAAGCGCCAGGCTGGACGGAGCGGGCTACTTCCGGCAGCTGTTTTCCATCACCATTCCGCTGTCCACGCCCATGATCTTTTACAATCTGGTGACCAGCGTCATCGGCACGCTGCAGATCTTTTCGACCATGATCATTGCGGGCGGGACCAGCGGCCGGGGCGTGGATAACTCGCTTTACTTTATTGCCGTCAAGATCTACAACGAGGCCTTTACCCGCGGTTCCATGGGGTATGCTTCGGCTCTGGCCTGGGTGCTGTTCGCGATCATTGCCGTATTGACCGTGGTGATGTTCATGAGCAACCGCTGGGTGCAGTATTCGGAGGACAACGGATGACACAGACAGTCAAAACCGGACCGGCGGCCGCTGCCGCGATCCACAAAAAGGCCCGCCGGAAGGTCCTTCTCAAAAGGGCGCTCATCTATGCCGGGCTCAGCCTGGTGGCGGTCTACCTGGTGTTTCCCTATGTGTTCATGCTCTCCCGCAGCTTCATGTCCGAGCGCTACATTTCCAACCTGCCCATCAAGTTTTTTCCCAATGCCGAGGGGTTCTCGCTGGAAGGCTATCGGGTGCTGTTCGTGGAGAACAACTACTTTCAGTACCTGTTCAACACCGTCAAGATCATGGCCATCAACATCGTGGCGGTCCCCATCGCGGCCAGCTTGTGCGCCTATGGCTTTGCCAAGGTCCGCTTTTCGGGGAACAAGATCATCTTCGCCATGATGATGAGCACCCTGATGATCCCCGGGACGGTCACGCAGGTCCCCCTTTACGTGCTGTTTTCCGATCTGGGCTGGACGCAGGACATCCGGCCGCTGGTCATTCCCGCTCTCTTCGGCGGCGGCGCCATCAACATCTTTCTGCTGGTCCAGTTCATGCGGAACGTCCCCAACGAGCTGGAAAACGCCGCCCGCATCGACGGCGCCAACATGTTCCAGCGCTATCTGTTTATCACCATTCCGCTGTGCGGGCCCATTCTGCTGTATGTGGCGGTCAACGTGTTTTCCGGCACCTGGAGCGACTTCTACGGCCCGCTGATCTACCTGAAATCCGAGGACGCCTACACGCTGGCCGTGGCCATCTACTACGACTGCGTAGGCCCCAGGGCCGACCTGAATGCCATCAACACCCAGATGGCGGCCGGCGTGTTCATGTCGTTCCTGCCCGCCGTGGTCTTTCTGGTCTACCAGCGCAAGCTGGTGGACGGCATCATGATCGGCGCCATCAAGGGCTGAGCCACTGCCAAAAGGGCGGTCCGGCAGGGGCCGGGGAAGAGGCTCCGGCCTTTTAGGAAAAACCAAGTCTTTTCGCCGCGAAAAAGCGGCTGAAAAAAAGGAAAAGGAGAGAAAAGATGAAAGCAAGAACCAAAAAGTTTGCGGCCCTTCTGGCCGTGCTGTGTCTGGCCTTTTCGGCCCTGGCCCTGTGCCTGGGGACCGCGGCGGCCGACGACGGCTTTGCCGTGAACGACACAGCCGAAAAGCCGCTGATTGCGGTCTACGGCGAGGATGTCCGCAGCGATTACTTCCAGGTCACCTTCTTTGTTTCAAGTGCTTCAGGTCCGGTCAACGGTCTGGGCAAGGATGTGTGGGGCGTTCAGAACTCTGATTACGTCAAAGACATGTTCCTGATCACCGTGGAAAAGGACGGGGAACTTCACGAAGAATTGACCTTTGACGAGGTCAACGCGCTGTTTGGAGCCAACGGCGCCGGCAAGTATCCCCTGGAACGTGCGGTCATGAACTATGATGATGCCGAAGGGGGCTTCTATCTGCAGTTCCGGATGCACATGGACGGGGATCTTGATCCTGTCGACATTCTGGGTATCACTTTCCTAAGCGGTATGCGGTGGTATAACGGAGGTACGGGTGGTCCCTCGGAGCTGACTGAAGGGGTCATGCTGGAAGAGACCGTGTGCTATGCGCAGGTGAATGGCAAAATGGTACGGGCCACCGAGTCCATCGAGCTGATCGGCACCCCCGACAAGACGTCCTATGCCCAAGGTGAGACCTTTGATCCCGCCGGTATGCAGGTCTCGGCGGTCTATGCCGACGGCAAGACAGAGACCTTCGACCTGACTGCGGCGATGTGCTCTTATGACTTCTCCACAGCAGGGGGCAAGACGGTCACCGTCTCCTACAACGGCTGCACGGCCGAAATTTCCGGCATCTCCGTGCTGGACGAATGGGACGTCTCCTTCACCGTGAAGGACGGCTACAAGACCGAGTACTTCTTCGGCGACACCTTTGACTATTCCAGCCTGACTCTGGAGGTGACCACCAGCGAGGGGAACACCTACGAGGTGGCCGGGACCGATCCCCGGGTCAGCGTGAGCGGCTTCGACAGCACCAAGGTGGCCCACGGGGCGACTGAGGCGCTGGAGCAGACCCTGACCGTCTCCTACAACGGGCTGGCCGATCAGACCATCACCGTCACCATCTCGGACCGCGCGGCCGAAAAACCCCTGACGGCAGTCTACGGCGAGGACGTCCGCAGCGATTACTTCCAGGTCACCTTCTTTGTCCAAAGTCCGGTCTCCGGTCTCGGCAAGGACGTGTGGGGCGTGCAGAACTCCGACTTTGTCAAAGACATGTTCCTGATCACCGTGGAAAAGGACGGGGAGCGTCACGAGGATCTGACTTTTGACGAGGTCAACGCGCTGTTCGGCGCCAACGGGGCCGGCAAGTACCCCTTGGAACGCGCAGTTATGACATATGACAACTTGAATAAGCCCGAAGGCGGGGAGCATCTCCAGTTCCGGCTGCACATGGACGGAGATCTCCGGCCCAGCGGTATTCTGGGCATCACCTTCCTGCGCGGTCTGAAGTGGTACAACGGCGGGCCGGGCGGCCCCTCCGGGCTGACTGAAGGGGTCATACTGGAGGAGACCGTGTGCTTTGCGCAGGCGGACGGCAAAATGGTGCGGGCCACCGAGTCCATCGAACTGATCGGCGCGCCGGACAAGACGACCTACACGCAGGGCGAGAGCTTCGACCCCGCCGGGGTGCAGGTGAAGGCGTTCTATGCCGACGGCAAGGACGAGACCTTCGATCTGACCGCGGCGCTGTGCGCCTACGACTTCTCGACTGCTGGGGACAAGACGGTCACCGTCTCCTACAACGGCTGCACGGCCGAAATTTCTGGCATCTCCGTGCTGAACGAATGGGACGTGTCCTTCACCGTGAAGGATGGCTACAAGACCGAGTATCTGTTCGGCGATCCCTTTGACTACTCCACCCTGACCCTGCTCGTCCAAACCAACAAGGGCAACAGCCGCGAGGTGGCCGGGACAGATCCCGCCGTCGCCGTGAGCGGCTTTGACAGCACGGCGGTGGCTCACGGGGCGGCCGAGGCGCTGGAGCAGACCCTGACCGTCTCCTACGGCGGTCTGACCGATCAGACCATCACCGTCACCATCTCGGACCGCGAGCTGGCGTTTGCGCTGGAAGTCGACTACGGCACCACCTTCTACAACAACGACTTTGCCGAGATCTGGTTTAAAAATCCCGGCTCCATCGAGGGACTGAAGCAGCTGTGGAGCGTCAACAACTGCGAATTCGTGGGGGACTACGTGCTGTTCACCTACCGTGATCCCGACGGGGTCATCCACGAGAATCAGACCGTCGCCGCCGTCAAGGCTGCGCTGGGCGAAAATGCCATCAAGCGGCTGATGTTCACGCAGGCCGGCGGCGCCCCCGCCATCCGCATCCACTTCGACGACAAGGCCACCCTGGACGGCTACGACATCCTGGGCATCACCTTAAAGCGCGGCATGTTCTGGTATACCTTCCCCGGCGATGCCACCAACGATACCGATTGGGTCAACTTTACGCAGATGATCACGCTGGGCGTGCAGGAGGACATCTGCATCGCCATTGCCGGCAACACGGTGGTGCGCGCGGTGGAAAGTCTGGAACTGACCGAAGAGGCCTCCAAAAAAGTGTACTACCTGGGCGAGATCTTCAACCCGGCCGGCGCCGAGATCAAGGTGACTTACCGGGACGGCGGCACCGAGATCCTGGCCGTGACTCCCGAAATGTGCACGGCGCTGGATACTTCGGTCTCCGGCAACGACCTCTCCGTCACGGTGACGGTGGGCAACGAAACATTGGAAATGACCGGATTTTCGGTCCGCGAGGTGTCGGTGGAGAGCATCGAAATTTCGGCCCTCCCTGCGACGACCGAATACAAACTGGGCGCCGCCCTGGATCTGACCGGGGCCAAACTGCGCCTCAATCTGCGGGACGAGTCCGGCGTGACCAGCTCGGAGGAGATCGACCTGATGGCATCCATGATCGGCGCCTATGACGCCTACACCGTGGGAGAGAAGGAGATCACCGTCAGCTATGCCGGCATGACCTGCACCTTCTCGATCTTCTACGAGGATCTGGCGCCCGAGCGCACGCTGGAAGTTTCCCGGAACAGCAACTCCACCTACCAGGAGGGCGAGATATACAGCATCTGCCTGACCCTGCAGTACAACAACATCAGCACTTCCAGGAAGGCTATCTGGTATGTCGACAGAGCCACCAATGCCGACGAGAAGATCTCCCTTTACGTCCGCATCGGGGAGAGCGAGGAGTACGTCTGGAAGACCTTCGGCGAGCTGAAGGCCACGGTGGGCTCGGACGGCATGGCGCTGGCCACCCGCATTGCGGCTTACGGCGACACCCTGATCTTCCACCTCGACAGCGCCGACCTGACCTACGAGGATGTGGCGATGATCAAGGTGGAGGAAGGATTCTACATGTGCCAGAGCGACCGCGATTATTGGGGGACCGACGGCAGTGCGACCTACACCCCCATGGAGGACGCCATCTTCCGCCGCGACTGCATCGTCACCCTGAACGCCAACGGCAGAAAGTGGATCCGGGCCATTTCGGAAGCTGAAGACGCCGTCACGGTGGTCTCCCTGCCCGAAAAGACCGAGTATGTGGTGGGCGAGAGGGTCAATCCCACCGGCCTGGTCATCCACGTCAAGTACCTGGACGGCTTTGAGGAGGATATCAACCTGACCGTCAACGACATTCCCCAGCCCACCCTGGACGAGGTCGGCGAGGTCACGGTGACGGCCTACTACAACGGTGTGCCGGTCACATTCAATGTCACCGTCTCCGAAGAGAGCGAGACCCCCGATCCGAGCGGCTGCAGCGAGGGCTGCGGCGGCAGTGCGGCAGGCTCGCTGACAGCCAGCCTGTTGCTGATCCTCGGCGCCGCGGCCATCTTCCTCAAGACCAGAAAGGCCTGAGGGGAGGAGTAAACAAGACCATATGAAAAAAATATCAAGGATGCTGTGCTTGCTGCTGACAGGGATCTTCCTGTCAACAGCGGCCGGCTGTACATCTGACGTGACGAATTCATTTGAGCCGTTTGATCCGGATGAGAGAGTCCAGGATACCCGAGAGCTGACCGACCAGGAGTACACCCTACTGAACACCGTGGCGGCCGACGACTTCGGCAATCAAAGCCTGCCGAAAGACGGCGTCAAGACCGACAAGGAACGCTATGTGGGCATGTTCTATTTCCTGACCCTGGGACAGCACGACAACCACACCGGGATCTACAACGTCACCGAGATCCTGGAAAACTATGGCAGAGAGGCCTTTGACAGCGATTCCGAGATCTCCCCGGTGGGCGCAGCTCACTTCTGGGGAGAGCCGGTGTTCGGCTACTACAACAGCGCCGACGAGTGGGTGGTCTACAAGCAGATGGAGATGCTGACCCTGATGGGGGTGGATTTCCTCGGCCTGGACGTCTCCAACGGCGTGCTCTACGAGGACGTGGTGTATGTGCTGCTGGACGTGCTGGCGGACTACCGCGATCAGGGCTGGGATGTGCCGCAGATCGTCTTTTACACCCATGACTACGGCCGCGACGGCCAGAGCGTGGTGGACAACGCGCTGATCCCCATCAAGACCAAGTTCTATGACAGGGAAGAGTATCACGATCTGTGGTTCGCGCCGGAGGGAAAACCCATGGTCATTGCCGTCAACGAGGCCGAGGAGTTTCTGGACGCCGCCGACGCCAACGGGCCCTATGCCGAGATCAAGGACTTTTTCCACTTCAAGTACTGGGTGTGGCCCACCCTGCAAAACGTCAACCAGGTAGTCAAAAACGGCATGCCCTGGATGCAGTGGACCTATCCGCAGCCCATCCACTACGAAAGCCAGCGGGGGGACGCCAACGGCGCCGTCAACGTGTCGGTCGCCCAGCACACCACGGTCCGCTTTTCGGACACCAACGGCACCCGAGGCCGGGGCTGGACCCCGGAAGCCGGCAACGATCACGAGCGGTATGCCGAAAACGTGAATTTCCAGGCGCAGTGGGAGACCGTGCACGACAACGACGATCAGATCAAGTATGTGTTCGTCACGGGCTGGAACGAGTGGGTGGCCGCCAAGATGCAGGACGGCAGCACCTGCTACACCGTGGATCAGTACAACGACGAGTACAGCCGGGATCTGGAGCCTACCCGCACCGGTCCGCTGAAGGACAACGCCTTCCTGCTCTCCCACAAGGAGATCCGGGATTACAAGATGACCGAGGCCAGGCACTACGTCTACGAGTCGGTCTCGCCTTCGGTCACCGATCCCGCCGACGCCCTGTGGGAAAAGGGAAAGACCTACCTGGACTTCACGGGGGAGGCCATTGCCCGCAACAGCTATCGGATGGACGGCAACCTGAACTATGTCGACAACTCCAACCGGAACGACATCGCCTCGGTCACTGTGGCCCGGGATTCCGAATTCCTGTACTTCAGGATCACCACGCTGGAGCCGATCACGGCCTACGAGGCCGGGGACACCGCCTGGATGAACATCTGGCTGAACACCATGAACGGCGGGGAGAAAAACGCGCTGGGCTACCAGTACGTCATCAACCGGAGCGTGAGCGGGAACAAGAGCGCAGTCATGAAGGCCACCGGAAACACCACCTACGAGACCGTGGGGGAAGCCGAGATCTCGGTCTCCGGCAACACCCTGTGCGTCAAGGTAGCGCTTTCCGACCTCGGTCTGTCCGACGTCAACTATGACATCGAGTTCAAAGTCTCCGACAACATGCAGTCCGAGCGTGACTTTTTGGATTTCTATTCCACCGGCGACTGCGCGCCGATCGGACGCCTCAACTTCAAATTCGGCTACTAAGGCTGGATGATCCGGCTGCTAAGGCCGGTCAGCGCACGGCCCGCCCTTTCCGGGCGGGCTGTCTGTTGTTTCTGAAATCATTCAGGAGGAAAGCAGACATGAACGATGAATTCGACACCCGAAACGGACGCTTTATTCTGTACGACTACGAGACGGGGAAGGACTGGGACAACAAGCTGTGGAATGAAAACGGCTATCTGATGACCGTCTCTCACCTGGGATGCCCGACCAGCCGCTATGTGGACGCGCAGAACAACCAGATCCTGCTCAACTGCCCCAAGGCAAACTTTGTCTATGTCCGGGACGAGGAGAGCAAGGACTATTGGAACATCGGCCTCTTTCCGGCCTGGAACCGGGAGGCCTCGGATTTCCGCTGCGAACATGCCATGAACTACACCTCGGTCTCCTCGGTCTGCCGGGAGATCGCGGGACAGATCGACTTCGCGGTCTCCGCGGCGGGCAGCTTCGAAGTCTGGCGGGTGACCGTGGAAAATCGGAGCAAGCGGCCCCGCAGCCTCAGCCTGTTCGCCATGACGGCCTTCGATCTCAACGGCTATGCGCAGCCCGTCTACTACAGCTCGGTCACCACTTCCGCGACCGAATATCTGCCCGACCTTCCGGCGGTCTACTGCAACATGCAAAACCCTTACGCCCCCTTTGACAACTGCCAGGGCTTTATTGCCGCCTCCGACCCCGCGGCCGGCTACGACGGCAATCTGGAAGTCTTTCTGGGTACGGCCGGCTCCCACGCCCGCCCCAGAGTGCTGGAAGAGGGGAGGGACTGCTTCAATTCCCTGGCCACCGTGCGCAACCGCTGCGGGGTGGTGCAGAACAAGCTGACGCTGGAGCCGGGGGAGAAAAAGACGGCCTGTTACTTTTTGGGCCTGACGACCTCGAGGGAGGCGCTGAGGGCTTCTTTCCCCGCCATGAAGGCAGAGGCCGAAACCTTGTTCGACTTTGAGGCCGCGCAGGAAGCCGGAAAGAGGCGCTTCGGTCACCTGAGGGTCAAAACGCCCTGCGAGCGGGCCAACCGGATCTTTAATTTCTGGGCCGAAAAGCAGGTTTCCTTTTGTCATCTGGGCAAAAAAGCCGTGCGCGACAATGCTCAGCTGGCCATGGGTATGTGCCACTTCCGCCCCAAAGCCGCCCTCGGCGTGGTCGAGGAATGCGTGGCCCATCAGTATGTCGACGGCCATGCCGTGCTGACCTGGTATCCCTACCTGGAGCCGAACATTTATTCCGATCCCTCGTTCTGGATGATCCTGGCCGTCTGTCAAGCCGTCAAGGAGACCGGAGACTTCGGCTTCCTCGACAAGGAGATCCCCTACCTGGATGAGGGAACGGACACGGTCTACGGCCACCTGAAGCGGGCGGCCGAGTGGTTCCTGCGGCCGGATAACTACGGCCCGCACGGGCTGCCCCGCATCCATCACGCCGACTGGAACGACGCCCTGAACATCCCGGACGAACAGGCCGAGTCCGTGCTGATGGCCATGTTTGTGCTCTACGGATTTTCTGAACTGGCCGGTCTTTCGGAACGGCTGGGAGAAAAAACGTATGCGGAATTTTTGAGGAAAGAGGCGGCCAAACTGTCCGAGACCGTCAACCGGATCGCTTTCAACGGCGATTACTATGTGCGGGCCTTTTCCAAATTCGGGACGGTGGGGGACAAGGGCCAGGCCGGAGGAGCCATCTATGTCAATCCCCAGGTCTGGGCCATTCTGGCAGGGATCGTGCCCGACGACCGTCTGCCGAAAGTGCTGGCGGCCATAGACGGCATGGAAACGGAAGAAGGGATCCCGCTCTGCGCCCCTCCCTATCCGACCTATGACGAGCGCGTGGGGCGAATGAGCGGGATGCTGCCAGGCGTCTACGAAAACGGCGGCATCTACAACCATGCGGGCTGTTTTAAGGTCATGGCCGACTGCAAACTGAAGCGCAAAGATCACGCCATGAATACCTTGCTGAAGATCATGCCGGACGGCGTTCATAATCCCAGCAGCCGGACTACGACCGAGCCCTACGTGTTCACCAATTGCTATCTCAAACATCCCGCAGTGGACATGATGGTCGGATTTTCCTGGCAAACCGGCACTTCGGCCTGGGGCCTGCGGTGTTTTTACGAGGGGATCCTGGGCATCCAAAGCGATTATGACGGCTTGAGGATCGATCCCTGCCTGCCCGACGATTGGAAAGAACTTTCGGCCGTCCGCTATTTCCGGGGATGCCGCTATGAGATCTCTTATCTGAACAAAGGAGGGAATCAGATCCTCCTGGAAGCCGACGGGCACCCCCTTCCAAACAACCAGATCCCCGCCTTTTCGGACGGGCAGACCCATCGCATCAAAGTCGAACTTATCTGAGAAAGTCAAGTACCACCGGCTCCGCCGGTGGTACTTGACTTATCATGGCACCAAATCTTTTTTGAAGCAGATTTTCAGAGGATCGGGAGAGATCCCTTTGTTGTGACATACGGTTTGGACCTGTTCATCTGAAATGCACCGATTTTAACGAAAAAGGACCCAAATGAACCGTTTTTACCGTTCAACTGGGTCCCATTTGGTCGGAGTGGCGGGATTTGTAAGGAGCGAAGCGACGGAACAGCGATCGCTGCGGAGAGGAGCGAAGCCGATCGCGTCACGAATGCGGAGGGGTCGGCACGGAGGGAAAGCCCGGGCCGACAGGAAGCGAAGATTGGGTTTTGAGCGTGCCGAAGGGCAGCAAAAAGCCCAAGCGAGCCAAGAAGGCGGCCTGGGCCAGTTGGTCGGAGTGGCGGGATTTGTAAGGAGCCGGAGGCGACGGAACAGCGATCGCTGCGGAGAGGAGCGGAGCCGATCGCGTCACGAATTCGGAGGGCCGGCACGGAGGGAAAGCCCGGGCCGGCAGGAAGCGAAGATTGGGTTTTGAGCGTGCCGAAAGGCAGCAAAAAGCCCAAGCGAGCCAAGAAGGCGGCCTGGGCCAGTTGGTCGGAGTGGCGGGATTTGTAAGGAGCGAAGCGACGGAACAGCGATCGCTGCGGAGAGGAGCGGAGCCGATCGCGTCACGAATTCGGAGGGGCCGGCACGGAGGGA
>CALVJY010000006.1 GCA_944332455.1 uncultured Clostridia bacterium | reverse complement strand
TGGGCCGCGCCGGCGACGAGATCTTCAACCAGCTGCCCAAGTGGCAGGCCATGACCGCCGGCCAGCTGAAGATGCCCGTGGTGGTCCGCATGTCCATCGGCTCCAAGTACGGCGCCCAGCACTCTCAGGACTGGACCGCCCTGTGCGCCCACATCCCCGGCCTGAAGATCGTCTTCCCGGTCACCCCCTACGACTGCAAGGGCCTGATGACCGCCGCCCTGAACGGCACCGATCCCGTCATCTTCCTGGAGAGCCAGCGCCTGTATGACTACGGCGAGCAGTTCCACGAGGGCGGCGTGCCCACCGGCAGCTACGAGATCGAGATCGGCGAGCCCGACGTCAAGGTGGTCGGCTCCGACATCACCCTGCTGACCGTGGGCTCCGAGCTGTACAACGCCGTCAAGGCCGCCAAGACCCTGAAGGAGAAGTACAACATCTCGGCCGAAGTCATCGACGCCCGCTCCATCGTCCCCTTCAACTACGAGAAGGTGGTCGAGAGCGTCAAAAAGACGGGCAAGATCGTGCTGATCTCGGACGCCTGCGCCCGCAACTCCGTCCTCAAGGACATGGCCGCCAACATCACCGAGCTGTGCTTCGACTACCTGGATGCGCCTCCGGTGGTGGTGGGCGCCAGGAACTGGATCACCCCCGCCTTCGAGCTGGAAAAGCACTTCTTCCCGCAGGAGAGCTGGATCCTGGACGCCATCCATCAGCGGATCCTCCCCCTGAAGGACTATGTGCCCACCGAGGCCTTCAACAACACCGAGCTGATGCGCACCAGCAAGAAGGGCGTGTAAGCTTTAAAGCAAATCAAAAAGGGAGCCCCAAAAGGGTTCCCTTTTTTTATGCCGTCCTCCCGTCCGGGGCGGCTGGCCTAGGCCGCAGGAGAGGGGCGCGATCAAAAAAGAGCGAAGATCTTTATGTTCTTCGCTCTTTTCATGCAGTCGGTCCTTTGTTCTTTACGGATCTTTCGCCCTAAGGGCGGTCGTCAGACAGACCGGGATCTTTTCGCCCGGAAAAGGCTGATGATCGCGCCGGCGTCCAACGCCGCCAGGGCTCCGGCCGCGATCCCCCAGACCAGGATATAAGATCTTGCGGCGTCCTCGGCTTTTTGCTGCACTTCAACGCAATTTTGCCGGCCCTCTTCAAAGGGGATGATCTCCCGCCCCTCGAAGCTCAGCGCCGCAATGGGGTAGGCCCAGCCGTCTCCCAGGTAGGCGCTGGCAGCGGTGATGGTAAAAGACGCCCCCTTTTGCAGGAGATCCGGCAGGCCGTTTTCCAGGGCCAGATCAAAGTTCTTTCCGTCTATCCTGAAGTCCTCGTAAAATTCTTCCCGGGCATGGTCCACGGTCAGGTAGATTGCGCCTTCGTAGAGGGAAAAAGATCGCACCGAGCCCTCAAAGGAAAGGTAATTGGCCGGGTCGGAAAAATATGGAACGGAATTCAGATCGGGCGCATACAAAAGCATCCAGATCATCAGCGGAAAGACGGACGCCGCAAGAAGGGAGGACCAGACAATGGTCAGAATTTTGCAGATTTTTTCGGTGTTCTTCGTTCTGTCAGCCATGCTGGTTCCCCTCACTCGTAAAAAGAAATCCCGGAGGACGGGGCAGAGGATTGGTCAGCGCTGGTAGATCCGGGGGCTGAGGATGCCGATGTAGGGCAGGTTGCGGTAGCGCTGGTCAAAGTCCAGGCCGTAGCCCACCACAAAGTGGTTGGGGATGGTAAAGCCGATGTAGTCCCCCTCGATGGGGGTCTCCCGGCGGGAGGGCTTGTCCAGCAGGGCGCAGATCTTCACCGAGGCCGCGCCGCGGTGGGCCAGCAGCTGTTTCAGGCAGGTCAGGGTGCGCCCGGTGTCGATGATGTCCTCCACGATCAGCACGTGGCGGCCGGTCAGGTCGGTGTCCAGATCCTTTTTGACCACCACCGAACCCGAGGACTTGGCCTGTCCGCCGTAGCTCGAGAGGGCCATGAAGTCAAAGATCAGGGGCAGGTCGATCTTCCGCACCAGGTCGGCGAAAAAGACGGCCGACCCCCGCAGCAGGCAGACGGCCAGCACCTCCTTTCCGGCGTAATCCCGGGTGATCTGCCCGGCCAGTTCCCGGACCCGGGCCGCGATCTCCTCTTCGGTAAAGAGCACCCGATCCAGATCTTTTGCAAGGTTGTTCATTGGTTCATTCCTCCCGTTTTGGGGCGTATTGTCATGTTGGGGCGGCGATCCCGGCGAGCCTCCCCGGAAATCGGGAACGGTCCGGATCTTCCGGTACAGGCACATTCTACCATATTTCGTCCAAATTGCCAAACGTTTTCGACAGAAAGGGAAAATTTGCGCCCGGCTTTTCCGGTAAACTGGTAGGAGAATCTCCCACCGGGGTGCCCCATGTTCAAAAAGACCTTCCGTCCCCGCCTGAAGGCGGACCGACTTTTGCCCTTTGCGCTGGCCGTCATCCTGCTGTTTTCCCTGCGGAACAGCTTTTTTTATCCCGGCTCCGCCCTGGCCGCCGGGTTGGCCTGTCTGTGCTTTTTCGGCTTTTTTGCGGCCGGCGGGACGGCAGCATTGGCCGCCTCGCTGATCTTTGGGGGATGGGAGGGTTCGGCCCTGTTCGAATTGCTGGCCCTGGCCGCCTTTTTGGCCGCCTACGGGCTGTGGGTGTTCGCGGCCAAAAAGCAGAACGCGGCCGCCTGTCTGGCCTGCTGCGGGCTCAGCCGGTTTCTGCTGCTGTTCTCGGATCCCCGGCCGGCGCTGACCCTCTTTCTGCCCTCGGCCGCCTTTGCGGTGGTGCTGTGCTGGGTGCTGATCAACGCCCTGCGGGCCCCGCTGACCCGGGGGCTGAAGACCGCCCTGTCCATGGACGAGCGGGTCTGCCTCTGCCTGACCCTGTTTGCGGCTGCCTCAGGCCTGCTGCCCCTGCGGATCGGGGGCTTTTCCCCGGCCAACTGCCTGGCCCTGTTCGCCCTGCTCTTCTGCCTGTTCTGCTACGGCTTCGAGCCGGCCGCCTTCTTCGCGCTGGCCCTGGGGGCGGCCCGGGCCGTGACCGAGGGGAGCCCGGCCTTTTTGGGGATCTACTTCGGCTTTCTGGTCGTGGCGGCGGTGTTTTCGCACACCTCCAAGGCTCTGTCCGCCCTCTCCGTGGTGCTGACCGAACTGGTCTTTGCCTACCTGCTGGAGCTGTACCCGTTCTACGGCCCGGCCCAGCTGGCCGAGGTGCTGGCTGCCGGGCTGGCCTTCGCCCTGCTGCCGGCCTCCTTCCTGACCGCCGCCAAAAGGGCGCTGCGCGAACAGGAGAGCGAACTGGCCGCGGCGGTGGTCCGCAAGAGCCGTATGCAGCTTTCCAACCGCCTGTTCAAGATGAGCGTGGTCTTTGACGAGATGGACAAGGTCTTCACCGAGATGGGGGACAAGCGCCCGGACCGGGAGGCCACCCTGAACCTGTTCTACGGGGACTTCTGCGAGCGGCTGTGCGCGGACTGTTCCCTGCGGGAGACCTGTCAAAGCCCCCGGGGCAAGATGAAGGAGGCGGTGCAGGGCGCCCTCGCCGCGGTCATGGAAAAGGGCAGGATCACCCTGATCGACCTGCCCGACCACCTGGCCAAAAAGTGCCTCCGGCTGAACGCCGCGCTGGCCGTGATCAACCAATACGGCGTGTCCTACCGGCAGTATCTGGCCACCTCGGCCAACCTGGAGAGCACCCGGGCGGTCATCGCCAAGCAGCTGGCCGGCGTGGCCCGGGTCATGCGCCGGCTGGGGGAGGAGGGCCGGGGCGAGGTCCTCTTCCGGACCAACCAGGAGCGGGCGGTCAAGGAGCACCTGCTGAGCCGGAAGATCCACTGCTCGGAGGCCGTGGTCTACGAGGAGGGGGGAAGGACGGTCTGCACCGTGCTGGTCCCCGAAAACGAGGCTGTGCTGCCCGCCCTGCCTCAGGGGGCCTCCGAGGTCTTCGGCCGGCCCATGATGGCGGTGGAGAGGATGGACACCAAAAAGCCGGGCTTTGCGGCGGTCTGCCTCAAACAGGCCCCCAAGTACGACGTGGTATTCGGGGCGGCCGGCCTGCCCAAGGCCGGAAACCACCGCAGCGGCGACAGCCACTCCCTGATCCATCTCTCGGCCGACAAGTTCATGCTGGCCCTGTGCGATGGCATGGGCTCGGGCACCCGGGCCGAACAGACCTCGGAGGCCGGCATCTCGCTGGTGGAAAATTTCTACCGGGCGGGCTTCGACTCCGAGCTGGTGCTGGACTCGGTCAACCACCTGCTCTCGGCCTGCTGCGAGGAGGTCTTCTGCACCGTGGATCTCTGCGTGGTGGACCTGAACACCGCTTCGGCCGACTTCATCAAGCTGGGCGCCGTGCCGGGATTCGTCAAGGGGGAAAAGACGGTCATGGTCAACGGCAGCTCGCTGCCCATGGGAATATTGGAGGAGAGCCGGCCCTCCACCAAAAAACTCCAGCTTTGCAGCGGGGACATCGTGGTGCTGGTCACCGACGGCGTGACCGACGCCTACGGCGAGTTCTCCAAGCTGTCCAAGGTCATCGAGGATTACGAGGGAAACAACCCCCAGGAGCTGGCCGAGCACATTCTGGACGGCGCGGTCCGGCGCAACCGCGGCCGCCCCCGCGACGACATGACCGTGGTCACCCTGCGGGTATTTGAAAAGATATAAAAAGGGGCAAGGAGGGGGAAAACGTTTGCCAAAACCGGGGAAATCGGCTATAATAAAGGGGATCGACCAGCCGGCGGTCCGGCCGGCAAGAAAACATCGGAGGTTAAGGTAATGGCACTGGTCACAACCAAGGAAATGTTCAAAAAGGCCTACGAGGGCGGTTACGCCATCGGCGCCTTCAACGTCAACAACATGGAGACCATTCAGGGCATCGTGGAGGCCGCCAAACAGGTCAACGCCCCCCTGATCTTGCAGGTTTCCGCCGGCGCGCGCAAGTACGCCAATCCCCGCTACCTGAAAAAGCTGGTGGACGCCGCGGTGGAAGATTCCGGGCTGCCCATCTGCCTGCACCTCGACCACGGCGACTCTTTCGAGCTGTGCAAGGATTCCATTGACGGCGGGTTCACCTCGGTCATGATCGACGCCTCGCACGAGAGCCTGGAAAAGAACATCGAGATCACCAAAAAGGTGGTGGCCTATGCCCACGACCGCGGCGTGGTGGTGGAGGCCGAGATCGGCCGCCTGGCCGGCGTGGAGGACGACGTCAATGTGGCCGATTCCGACGCCATGTACACCCATCCCGAGGAGGCCTACGAGTTCGCCACCAAGACCGGCATCGACTCGCTGGCCATCGCCATCGGCACCAGCCACGGGGCCTACAAGTTCAAACCCGGCACCAAACCCAAACTCCGCTTTGACATCCTGGAAAAGGTGGGCAATCTGCTGCCCGGCTTCCCCATCGTGCTCCACGGGGCCTCTTCGGTGCCCCAGGACAAGGTGGCCCTGGTCAACAAGTACGGCGGGGCCATGCCCGACGCCATTGGCGTGCCCGAGGAGATGCTGAGAAAAGCCGCCACCATGGCGGTCTGCAAGATCAACATCGACTCCGACCTGCGCGTGGCCTTTACCGCGGCGGTCCGGCAGCACTTCGCCGAGAATCCCTCTCACTTCGATCCCCGGCAGTACCTCGGCCCGGCCCGGACGGCCATCACCGAAATGGTCAAGCACAAACTCATCGACGTGCTGGGCTGCGCCGGCAAGGCGTAAACAACTTCAGACGATTTTTGCGGCGGGAGCTCTGAAAGGAGTTCCCGCCTGTTTTTTATTCTATACAATTTTTTGATAGATGAAATAATGTGGCCATAAAACGGAGACTGAATTTTTGGGGAGTTCCCCAACCGCGTGTTGTTTTCAAGGGAAGCCTGCACAGGGTCTTGCCCGCCCGAAGAGGGGTTCCGCGCACCTCCGAAGGAGACCTGACGAGCGGAGAGGCGGGGCGGTGCGCCGCGCTTTTGGGAGGCCCGGGACGAAAGCCGCCTCCCTCCGCTCCCGCGAAAAAGGGGGCGCCGGCGCGGGATATGCGGGCGCAGAGCGAGCCGTGCACATCTGTTCCCCTGTTCAAGCGTGCAAAAATGCCGAAAATTTTGGCGGGGAGGGGTCGGCTTTGAGGACCGCACCGGGATTTGAAAAGGCGAGAAAAGAGTGAAGCCGGGTGCTCTGACGGCCGGGCCAGGCGATCCCCGGAGGAAAAGAGCGAGCCGGGTGCTTTTCGTCCTAAAGGTCAGGAGGGGCCGCGGCAGGAAGGCGGAGATTCCCGGCGAAAGAGGGGGCGGAAAAGGGAGAAAGGGCCGCCAAGGCCCCGCGGAGGGCCTTTTAAGGGGCGCTCAACTGTCGGTTGAGGGGAAAGAAGGGGGAAAAGCATTGACTTCGGCCGGGAAATCGACTATACTGACTGGTAGAAAAGTTTTCCCGGCCGGACGTTCCGAGGGCGGGAAGACTTCAGCTCTTTCCGGAACAGAAGGCCGGGGAGAGGGGGAGGAAGCGATGCAGGAGAATTTAGGGGAGCGGATCGCCAGGATCCGCAGAGAGAGGGGGCTGACCCAGTCCCAGCTGGCCGAGCGGCTTTACGTGACCCCCCAGGCGGTGTCCAAGTGGGAGCGGGGGCTTTCCCTGCCCGACGCGGAGATGCTGGGGCGGATCGCCCGGGTCCTGGATGTGGGCACGGACGAACTGCTGGGGCTGACGGCCGCCGCGCCGCCCCCGGCCGGCGCGCCCAAACCGGTCCGGCGGCCGGAGAGGCGGGAGCGTACGCCCCTCTCCTTCTACCTGCTCTGCGGCGCCCTGGGCTTTTACTTTCTGGTATTCTTTGTGGGAATGATCGCGGGGCTTTCGATGACGTCGACGCTGGAAGTGCTGCTTCTCGTCCTGCCCTTTCCCGTGGCGCTGATCTGCTTTCTGCTGTGCAAGGAGCGCCGGCTCTCGGGCTGGCCGGGGCGGGCGGTCCTGATCGTCCAGGCGGGGTATTTTGTCCTGCATATGATCCTTTTCCGGACTTCGGTCCCCTGGCTGAACTTTGTCGTCTTTGTCTGGGACACCCTGTTCCTGCTCTCGGTGCTGTTCGGGTTTGAATACCGGCGGGGATACGGCGTTCCCCTTTACCGGGCCTCCTCGTTCTGGATCTCGGTGGCCGCCACGGCGCTGTACGAGGTCTACGGGATCTGGAACGTCTGCACGGCGGCGGGCGTGACCGATGCTTCCGAGGCCTTTGCCCGGGTCATGGTGGGGGAGCTCTGCTTCATGATCCTGCTGCTGGTGCTCACCTTCAAGACCGAGACCAAAACGGTGCCTTGATCCGGAGGGGCGGAAGGAGAGGCCGGCCAAGGACGGAGAGCGAAAAGATCCGTACGGAATATTGGAGAACTTGCATGATGCAGGACTTTCGAACTTTTTGAATTAAAACATTGCAGGGGCCGGAGTTTACGGCCCAACGGGAAACGGAAAACCGGGAAAACGAAAGGAAAAAGAAGAAGGCGCGGGACGGAAAAATCGTCCCGCGCCTTCTGTCTGTCCGCGTTCCGACCCGGCGATGGCGCCGCCGAGGCCGTCAAGCCGCTTCCCGCCGGCCGGGCCTGCCGATTTGGCCCGGCTGGCCACGAGAGGGGGGAGGCGGCTGAACCGCTTTGCCGGACCGTTCCGGCCTTCATTCTTTTCTTTCATGTCGTTCTTTCAAAAGGTTTTCTTCCGGCCGCTCCTCCCGCGGAACGGCCGCGGGTCTGTCACCGCAGCCGCCGTCCGGGTCAGGCTTCGTTTGCCTTGACCGCTCCCTCCGGGGCAGGATTTATTCCCTTGACCGCCCCTTCCGGGGGATTGAATTCTCTCGGCCGGGCGGTGTCCGTTCACACCTTTTTGGAGGGGTTTTCGGCGATGTCGGCGTAGGAGTACTGCCTGCGGGTGTCGTCCGAGATCAGCCCCTGGCCGAAGAGGGCGGCCAGGCTGTCGTCCATGGTGTACATGCCCAGCCGCTTGGAGGTCTGCAAAAAGGAGGTGATCAGCTCGGTCTTGCCGGTGCGGATGAGGTTTTTGACGGCGTTGGTGGCGATCATGACCTCGCTGGCCAGGGCCCGGCGGCCGGGCTGCAGGGCGGGGACCAGCTGCTGGGAGACCACCGCCAGCAGCACCATGGACAGCTCCACCCGCAGCAGGGCCTGCTTGTCCGGGGGAAAGACGTCGATGATGCGGTCGACGGAGTTGACCGCGCCCCGGGTGTGCAGGGTGGCCAGCACCAGATGCCCGGTCTCGGCGGCGGTGATGGCCCCCTGGATGCTGTCGGGGTCCCGCATCTCCCCGATCATGATGACGTCGGGATCCTCCCGCAGGGCGGCGATCAGGGCGGCGTTGTAGGAAAGGGCGTCCCGGCCGATCTCCCGCTGGGTGATCATGCACTTTTTGTGGGGAAACACGTACTCGATGGGGTCCTCGATGCTCAGAATGTGCGCGCTCTCGGTCTCGTTCAGGGACTGGATCAGGGCGGCCAGGGTGGTGGTCTTGCCCGAGCCGGTGGGGCCGGTGATCAGGATCAGCCCGTTCTTGCGCCGGGACAGGTCGAACAGCACCGGTGGAACGGTGGCGCGGATCTCCTCGGGAATGTCGTTGTTCAGCCGGCGCAGGGCGGCGTTGTAGCCGCCGATGTCCCGGTAGGCGTTCAGCCGGAAGCGGAAACTCTTGTAGGTGTAGCCGCCGTCGGTGTTGAACTCCCGCTCCAGCCGCTCCAGACAAAAGGGAGAGAACATCTCCCGGATCAGCCCGTACACCTCCTCGGAGGACAGCGCGGGCAGTTCGGTGCGGTAGGGCAGTCCGGCGATGCGCAAAACGGGGGGCAGGCCGGGCTTTAAGTGGATATCCGTGGCCTGGCTCTGACAGCAGAGTTCAAAAATTTGGTTCAGCAGTTCGCTCATGTTCTCTCCTTGTGGGGTTCCGGGGCTTTGTCCCGGGGGGCCGGAGCAGACGGCTTGACCCCGGCCAGCCCGGCTCCGGGCTTTCAGTCCGGCCGCAGGGTCAATTTCAAAAAATCCGTCTTCAGTATATCACAAAATCCGGCGTTTGGCTATTGTTTTTCAAAAAAAGCCGGAAAAAGAGGGATGTTCATGGGAGCAGGTCTGCTCCGGTCGATTTTTTGACGGCCGGAGAAGGCAGGGGAGGCCGCCCAAAGGGGTCGAGGGCGGAGGCCAAAGGGGTCGCAGGAAAGGCCGCCAAAAGGGCCGCAAGCGGAGGCCGGCCCATCGATTTGACAGGGGCGCGGCAATCTTGGTATAATAGGTGTCACAGGCCCTTTTGTACGCCCAGGCGGCGTCGGGTGCCTGAGGCACCTTGCAAGTACGCCCACTCTGACCAAGCAGGAATATTGATTGTTTGTTCCTGCGATGAGTTTCTGTTAAATACTCCTTTTAAATACCCCTTTCGCGGCACGTTGCGGCCCGAAATATATTTTAAACAATACGGTTTTGATCCACACGGAGAAGAGATCTATGAAGATCGGGATCCCCCGAGCCCTGCTTTACCATTACTACGGCCCCCTTTGGGAGGCCTTTTTCCGGGCGCTGGACTGCGAAGTCGTGCTCTCGGCCCCCACCACCAAGGCCACGGTGGAGCGGGGGAGCCGGCGCTCCATCGACGAGGCCTGCCTGTCCTCCAAGATCTACATGGGGCACGCCGAGGAGCTGCTGGACCGCTGCGACGCCCTGTTCGTCCCCCGGATGGCGGACGAGCGGGAGGGCATCATGTGCAGCAAGTTCGAGGCGCTGTACGATCTGACCGAGAACACCTTCCGGGACCGCAGACCCGCCCTCGTGGACTTCGAGATCGACCGCCGGGCCAAGAAGGGCGAGCGCAAGGCCTTTGTCTCCCTGGGGAAAAAGCTGGGAAAGGGCAGGCTGGCCTCCAACCTGGCCTATTTTTCCGCCCTCCGGGCTTTCGAGGAGGACCGCAGCAGGCGGGCGGCCGCCCTGGAGGACAGCCTGAACGCGGACAAGTTCAAATTTCTGGTGCTGGCCCATCCCTACGTCATCTTCGACGACTACGTGGGCCGGCCCCTCGTGGAGCTCATCCGGGCGCAAGGGGCCGAGCCGGTGTTCGGGTGCGACGCCGATTTTGCCTCCTGTCTGCAGGCCAGCTACCGCCTGACCGAAAGCCTGCCCTGGTCCTTCAGCCGGGCGCTGTGCGGGGCGGCCGTGCTGTACGCCAACCGGGTGGACGGCATCGTGCTGGTCTCGGCCTTTCCCTGCGGGCCGGATTCCCTGGTCAACGAGATCCTCATCCGCCGGGTGCGGAACCGCCCCATCCTCCAGCTGACCCTGGACGCCCAGGACGGAACGGCGGGCGCGGAGACCCGGCTGGAGAGCTTTGCGGACATCATCCGCATGCGCAGGGAGGCCGGCCATGAGCGTTAAAATTTTCTTTTTGCTCTCCCGGGCTCTGCCCGGGCGGCCCTGTCCGGCGGTGACGGCGAGGCCGGGCAGCAGGGGAGAAACTGCCGACGGGCGGTCTGTTTCCGGCAGGAATCAAGACAAAAGAGGGCCGTACAGGGCGCAGCCAAAGTTCAGCTCGGAAACAAACAGACCGGACCTGACGCGCCTGCGGCTCCCAAAGAGGCCGGGCCTGACCGTGAGGCCCTCTTTGAAGGCCGGGGCGGGCCGCCGGCAGGAGCCGCTCAGCCGGGGAGGGGAGACGGGGCTTTCGTTCGCAAAAAAGGAGGCCGGATATGCCGCATAAAGTCAGCTTTCCGCAGTTCGGGGACTACTGGATCCCCTTCGAGCATCTGGTCACCCGGGGGCTGGAGGCCGAGTACGTGGTGCCCCCGCCCATGACCAAAAGGACCCTGGAGCTGGGCGGCAAGTACAGCCCGGACACCGCCTGCGCCCCCTTCAAGTACACCCTGGGCAGCCTGATCGAGGCTTTGGAGGCCGGCGCCGATCTGCTGGTGGAGACCGGGGGCGCCTGCCGCCTGGGCTACTACGGGGAGCTGCAGGAGCAGATCCTGAGGGACCTCGGCTATTCCTTCGAATTTGTCAATCTGGCGGGGGCGAACTATTCCAAGCCCCTGACCTTGCTTCCCTTTCTGAAAAAGATCAACCCGCATTACTCCCTGCCCCGGTTCGCCATGGCGGGGCTGGCCGCCGCCAAAATGGTGGACGGCATGGACGCGGTGGACGACTTCGTCCGCAAGAACATCGGCTTCGAGCGGGAAGCGGGGGCCTTCGAGGCCGCCCGGGCCGACTTTTTCCGGGAGCTGCGGGCCGCCGCCGACCGGAAAGAGGTCTCGGCCGCCCTCTCCCGCTGTCTGGAGCGCATGAAAAAGATCCCCACAGACAAGCCCGAGCGCCCCTACCGGATCGGAGTGGTGGGGGAGTACTACACCATCATGGACCCCTTTTCCAACCACAACCTGGAGTGGGAGCTGGCCAAGAAGGGGATGGTCATCGAGCGGTGGATGAACCTTTCGGGCAACCGCCTGGAACCGGCCAAAAAGGTGCGGGAAAAGATCCGCCGTTACACCAAGTACAACATGGGGGTGACCTGCATGTCCACCATCGACTGCGCCCTGACCTGCGCCAAAAAAGGTTACGACGGCATCATCCACGTCAAGTCCTTCGGCTGCACCCCCGAAAACGACGCCATCCCGGTGCTGCAGAACATCAGCCGGGACTACAAGATCCCCGTGCTGTACTTAAGTTTCGATCTGCAGACCGGCGAGGAGGGACTCTCCACCCGGCTGGAGGCCTTCTACGACATGGTGGTCATGCGCAAGCGGGCCTGGAGCTGAAGCCCCCGGGCGGCGGAGCGAGAACAAAAAACGGGACAGCCGCGAGAGAACGAGCATGGCGCAGGCCCGTAAGATCACAGAAAACGGCGAAGCCATGGCAGAAAAAACGGCGAAGCCGAGAGAGCAAACGGCACAGGCCGAGAGAGAACAGGAAGCGGCCTCAGGCCGTCAGACGGAGCGTTATGAAAGCATACTTAGGCATCGACATCGGATCCATCTCCACCAAGGGGGTGGTCCTCGACGGAGAAAAAAACATCCTGGCCAGGGAATACCTTTGGACCGAGGGCAACCCGGTGGGGGCGGTCAAACGGCTGCTCGCCGCCCTCCGATCTCAGCTGACCGGGGCCGAAGTGGTCTCGGTGGGCACCACGGGGAGCGCCCGCAAGCTGATCGGGGTGATCACCGGGGCGGCCGTGGTCAAGAACGAGATCACCGCCCACGCCGTGGGCACCCTCTCCCTGCACCCGGACGTGCGCACGGTCTTCGAGATCGGGGGACAGGACAGCAAGATCATCCTGCTGGATCAGGGGGTGGTGACCGACTATGCCATGAACACCCTCTGCGCGGCGGGGACGGGATCCTTTTTGTCCTCCCAGGCCAGGCGGCTGGGCGTGGAGGTGGAGGACTTCGGCCGCATCGCCCTGACCTCGCAGAACCCCACGCCGATCGCCGCCCGCTGCACGGTGTTCGCCGAGAGCGACCTGGTGCACAAGGCCCAGATCGGCCACTCCCGGGAGGACATCATCGCCGGCCTGTGCAAGGCGGTGGTCACCAACTACCTGAACAACGTGGCCAAGGGCAAGGCCATCCGGCCGCCCATCGTCTTTCAGGGCGGGGTCAGCAAGAACGTCGGGGTGGTCCGGGCCTTCGAGCAGGCGGTGGGGCATCCCGTCATCGTGGACGAAAACGGCCACCTGACCGGGGCGCTGGGGGCGGCCATTCTGGCCCGCCGCTCGGGGAAGGAGGCCCCCTTCTCCTTCGAGATCGCCGAGGCCGACTTCAAGACCCGGGGGGTCAACTGCGGCCGCTGCGCCAACCAGTGCGAGATCATCTGCGTCTACCGCGACGGCAAGCTGCTGGACGCCTGGGGCAACCGCTGCGAAAAGGGGACGGTCAAAGCCTGAGCCGCCTTTCCGAGGGAGGCAGACTGTCTTTTTCGCAGAGGCCGCTTCGGGATCGGCAAAAAGGCCGCTGCTTCGGTCCGCCTTAAAAAAAGGCCCCGGCCGAGGAATAATTTGACCGAGGGCCCGGGGGGGGAGTCCGGCTGCGCCCTTCGCGGAAAGAGGGGCTGACCGGCCCGGCGGGAAGTTCAGGCGGCTGCGCCCTTCGCGGAAAGGCGGACGGTCCGGCCCGGCGGATATCAGACCTCCGGCCCTGTGCCGTCTTTCCTGAACAAAGACTCTTTGCTCCCGGTGAGGCCGGAAAAATCGGACATCTGTTTCGGAAAAGCGGACAAGCTTTACAACCGGCTGAATCCCGGGGCCCTCTCCGGTTTGACAGGCGGCGGGAAAAGGGGTATCATAGGAGCAGAATCGCGCCGCGAGGCCGCCTGGGGAGCGTTCCCGGACGGAGGCCGCGGCAAGAGCAACCCGCCCCAAAGGGGGCGGAGGGAGGAGAAGATGACCAACAGAGAGCGGATGCGCCGCATCCTGCACGGAGAGCCTGCCGACCGTCTGCCCGCCGTGCACTTCGGCTACTGGCCCGAACTTTTGCAGGAGTGGGCCGAACAGGGAGAGATCTCCGGGGAGCTGGCCCGGGCCTGGAACGACGGCAACGAGGCCGACTTCGAGCTGGACAAGCGGATCGGCTGGGACTTCAACTGGCAGACCATGGCGAGCGGGGCCATCTCGCTCCGGCCCCCCTTCGAGGAAAAGGTGCTGGAGGTGCTGCCGGACGGCTTCAAGCGGGTGCAGAACGCCCTGGGGCTGATCGAGCGGGTGCGGGAGGGCGCCGGCTCCATCCCGGCCGAGGACGACTGGCTGCTGAAGGACCGCGCCGCCTTCGAGGAACTGTACAGGCCCCGGATGCAGTACGACGGCGGCCGGGTGGACGCCGAGGCCCTGCGGGCCCGTAGGGCGGCCTGCGCCGACCGGCCCTTGGGGCTGCACCTGGGGAGCGTGCTGGGGGATATCCGCAGCATGCTGTCTGTGGTGGGCATGAGCTACCTGATGTACGACGATCCCGAGCTGTTCGCCGAGATCGTGGACACCTACGCCGAAATGCAGTTCCGCTGCGCCGAGGACGCTCTGGCCTCGGGGGTGGACTTCGACTTTGCCCACTACTGGGAGGACATCTGCTTCAAAAACGGCCCCCTGATCGCCCCGGATCTCTTTGAAGAGGTCTGCGCCCGGCACTACAAAAAGCGGAACGAGCTGTGCAGAAAGCACGGCATCGACCTGATCTCGCTGGACTGCGACGGGGTGATCGCCCGCCTGGTCCCCACCTGGTTCGAAAACGGGGTCAACGTGATGTTCCCGCTGGAGGTGGGGGTCTGGGGGGATCAGTTCGCCGCCTTCCGGGAGACCTACGGCCCCCGCCTGAAGGGGGTGGGCGGCTTCGACAAGACCTGCCTGCGAAAGGACAGGGCCGCCGTGGACGCCGAGCTGGAGCGCATGAAGGCGCTGGTCTCGCTGGGGGGATTTCTGCCCTGCCCCGATCATCGCCTGATGCCGGGGAGCCGCTTCGATCTGGTGTGCTACTACGCCGAGCAGATCAAAAAGATGAAGATCTGAACCTCGGCCGCCTGCTCGGAAGACGAAGGGGGGCACAGACAGATCTTTCTTTTGCAGGGGCGCGACAGGGCTGCGCTGCGGCCCGAAGGGAAAGTATTTTTTGCGGACAGATCGTTCTTGCGGGGGTACGGCTGGGCCACTCGGAAGACGGCCCGAAGGGAAGCCTTTTTCGGCGCTTTATCCATGCCCGCAGGCAGACCTGAGGAGTATTTGTCTCCTGAAAAGGTAAAACACAGGGGAGGCCGGCAGAGCAAAGGCAACGGGAATACAGTTTTTTTTCGGGAACGGGTCCGCCCCGTTCTCTTTTTTTTTCGGCGCGGAAAGAAGCCGTTCGGACGGGGAGGGCCTTCGCCGGAGAGCCGCTGTTTGAAAAGCCTTCGCACGGGGTATATAAAGGTAGAACAAATCCGGTAAGACCGGGTGTGAAAGGAGAAAACCATGGAGAAAAAGAGGACAAAGACAAAAAGGTGGGGAGGGTTGGGCGCTCTGCTGCTGACGGGCTGTCTGCTGTTCGCGGCCTGCGGCGAGGAACCCGTCGTGCCGCCCCAGACCTATGCCATCACGGCGGAGAGTTCTGCCGACTGCACCCTGGAGGCTCCCGCTTCTGCCGAGGCCGGCCAGACCGTCACCGTGACGGCCGAGGTCCGGAGCGAACTGAAGGAAGTCTCCGGCGTATTCTTCAACGGCGCGGCCTGCACGCCGGCGGGAGAGGGAGTTTTTACTTTTGTCATGCCCGCCGAAGCGGTCACGCTGACCGCCTCGGCACAGTTCGTGCAGACGGAGATCCTCTCCGACGACGTGTTGTATTGGGATCCGCCTCCCCCGGTCAGATCGCCAGGGCCCGGGAAGAGGACGCCTCCTGGGCCGGCGATCTGTTCTGTTTCCGCTTTGCGGAGGCCCGCAATCTGCAGCCCTCCGAGATCACCGTGACCTCCCTCAATCCCGAGGTCATCCCGGACGAGGCCATCGGAGATCTTTCGCTTCACTCCGTCAACATGGGAAGCATGCGGGACTACGGGACCTTCCGGGTCAGTCTTGGCAAAGTTTCACCGGGCACGGCCTATCTGGCGGTGCAGGCAAAGTCCTCCAGCGTCACCCGCATCGACGCCGTCGTCATCAAAAAGGTGCAAGTGGTCGAATACGGGCAGATCGTCCAGGAAACCTGGAACGAGACTGTGAACGTCGATCTTTCCCAAGTCTTTGACCGCTATCAGGGGATCACAGTGCAGATCTATGACGCCGACGCCCCCTACAGCGCTGACGACTTCGGCGTCACGGAAATTGCCGACCGGGAAATGATGACCCTTACGCTGGCCTATGTGCCGGGGCATCGGTACAGCTTCAGCGTCTATTATCTCGACAAGGCGGGGAAGGCGGTGTTTCTGGACCTGCCCGGCGAAGTCTACGGCGAGGGCAGCGAGACGACCGGATTCGCACATTACAAATCTCCCTTTCTGACCTTTGCTCTGCCGGATACTTCCATCACCATCGCGGCCACGGATTAAGACCGGCAAACTTTGCGGGGCAGACAGAAAATCAGAATATGCGGGAGGCCGGCGCTGTCCGGCCTCTTTCTCTTTTGGGAAAAGGGCTTGACAAACGGCGGAGCATAGTGTATCATAAATAATATAAAGGAGAGGAGCGGATGGGCAGGCTGTCCTTGCCGGAGGTGTGAAATGAGCGAGACGTTGGCCTTCAAGGCCTTCTGTTTTGAAGCGTACAGGGCGGAGAAAAAGCTGTCGGGCAGAAAAGCCATGGATCTCTTTAAAAAGTACGGCGTGCTGGAATACCTGGGAACCTGTTACGATGTGCTGCACACCATGGGAAGGGCCGGCCTCGTGGAAGATATCGACGCCTTTATTGCCGCCCGCAGACAGGCTTGACGGGCATTTGTCTCTTGAAAAGGTAAAACACACGGGAGGCCGGCGCTGTCCGGCCTCTTTCTCTTTTGGGAAAAGGGCTTGACAGAGGGCGGTGCGGGGGCCGGGAAGCGGGCAAAAAGAGGGGCAAAAGCCGGGGAATGGGAGAAGAAGGGGCAAAATCGGGCCGGGAGTTCCCAAACTGCGTGTTGTTTTCATGGGAAATCTACACAGCAGGAGTCAATCTTGGTTGAAATTCTCCCTATTCAGACCTCTTACTCCCAAAAAATTTTTCTCTTACACACCTTTCGGGAACTCTCAATCGGGCCGGGAAACTTGACATCTTCCCCCCTTTTGCGGTACAATAGAAAGAATGAAAGAAAAGGGGGAGCTTTTGAAAGGCTCCCTTGTTTTGAGTGCGGATGAGCAACGAACAAAGACATTACGAATTGGGGGTAGACGTGGGGTCGACCACGGTCAAGTGCGCCCTTCTGGAGGGGGACCAGGTGATCTGGTCGCGGTACGAGCGGCACTTTTCCCGGGTGCGGGAGACGGTGCGGCAGCAGCTGGAGACCGTCTTTTCGTCCTTTCCGGGAAAGTACCGCCTGGCCATGACCGGATCGGCGGGGCTGGGACTGTCCGAGCAGGCCGGCCTGCCCTTCGTGCAGGAGGTCTTTTCGGCCTCGCTGGCGGTGCGCGCCCTGTACCCCGACGCCGACTGCGCGGTGGAGCTGGGGGGCGAGGACGCCAAGATCCTCTTTCTGACCCACGGGATCGAGCAGCGCATGAACGGCTCCTGCGCGGGGGGGACGGGGGCCTTTCTGGATCAGATGGCCACCCTGCTGAAGGTCTCCACCGAGGAGCTGGACCGTCTGGCCGAGGGGGCCGAAAAAAAGTACCCCATCGCCTCCCGCTGCGGGGTGTTCGCCAAGTCCGACATCCAGCCCCTGCTCAACCAGGGGGCGCGGAAGGAGGACATCGCGGCCAGCATCTTCCAGGCCGTGGTGGATCAGACGGTCTCGGGTCTGGCGCAGGGTCGGAAGATCGAGGGCAAGGTCCTCTTTCTGGGGGGGCCGCTCTCCTTTTTAAAGAGCCTGCGCAAGGCCTTCACCGACACCCTGAAACTCTCCCCCGAACAGGCCGTGTTCCCCACGCTTGGGCCCCTGTTCATGGCCTACGGCGCCGCGCTGTATGCCGGGGCGAACGCCCCTCTGCTGAGCGGAGAGGACCTGCTGGAAAAGCTGGACAGGGCCGCCCCGTCCGGGTTCGCCGGCCGGGGAGAGCCGCTGTTTGAATCGGAGGAGGATTACCAAGCCTTCTGCGACCGCCACCGTCAGGCCGATCTGAGGCGGCGGCCCCTGAAGGATTACGCCGGAGAGGCCTTTTTGGGGGTGGACGCGGGATCGACCACCACCAAGCTGGTGCTGGTCTCCGAGGCCGGAGAGCTCTTGTACGACTACTACGGCGACAACCTGGGCCGGCCCCTGGACGTGGTGGCCGACCAGCTGAAGCAGATCTACGCCCAGGCCGGACCCGGCCTTCGCATCGCCTCCTCGGCGGTGACCGGGTACGGCGAGGACCTCATCAAAAACGGCCTGAGGCTGGATTCCGGCGTGGTGGAGACGGTGGCCCACTTTCTGGCCGCCCGCTCCTTCTGCCCCGAGGTCGACTTCATCATCGACATCGGCGGGCAGGACATCAAGTGCTTCAAGATCAAGAACGGGGCGGTGGACTCCATCATGCTCAACGAGGCCTGTTCCTCGGGGTGCGGCTCCTTCTTGCAGACCTTTGCCTCGGCGCTGGGGCTGTCCATCGCCGAGTTCTCCGCCCTGGGCCTGTTCGCCCGCCATCCGGTGGAGCTGGGCTCGCGGTGCACGGTGTTCATGAACAGCTCGGTCAAGCAGGCCCAGAAGGAGGGGGCCGGGGTGGACGACATCTCGGCCGGCCTGTCGGTCTCGGTGGTCAAAAACGCCATCTACAAGGTCATCCGCGCCCGTTCGCCCAAAGAGCTGGGCAAAAACGTGGTGGTGCAGGGGGGGACCTTTCTGAACGACGCCGTGCTCCGCGCCTTCGAGCGGGAGATGGGCCGGGAGGTGCTCCGCCCGGCCTGCGCCGGCCTGATGGGGGCTTTGGGGGCCGCCCTGTACGCCAAAGAACACCGCCCGGCCCGCTCCTCCCTGATGGGCGCAACGGAGCTGGAGAGCTTCGGCTACCGCTCCCGGGCGGTCAACTGCCAGGGCTGTACCGCCCGCTGCCTGCTGACCGTGCTCAGCTTTACCGACGGCCGGAAACTGATCTCGGGCAACCGCTGCGAGCGGGGCGGAGGCGGGGAGGCCAAGGCCCTGCCCGACCTTTACGAATGGAAAAACCGGCGGCTGCGCGAGCTTCGCCAGCCCCCCGGGGAGAAGATCCGGGTGGGCATCCCCATGGTGCTGAACTTCTACGAACAGCTCCCCCTGTGGAATGCCTTTTTCGAGGATCTGGGCATGACCACCGTGCTCTCGCCCCCCTCCTCGCGGGAGCTGTACGCCCGGGGCCAGCACACCATCCCCTCGGACACGGTCTGCTATCCGGCCAAGCTGGTGCACGGCCACGTGCTCTCCCTGATGCCCGAGGTCGATTTCCTCTTCTATCCCTGCGAGAGCTACAACCTGGACGAGGGCAAGACCGCCAACCACTACAACTGCCCGGTGGTGGCCTACTACCCCGAACTGCTGAAGGCCAATGTGGAGGGGCTGGCCGACAAGCTGGTCGCGCCCTACCTCGACCTCAACCGCCCCGCCCACGTGGCCAGGCGGATGGCCGAATGTCTGAAAAAGTACGGCGTCACCAAAAAAGAGGCCGAACGGGCCCTGGAAAAGGGCTTTCAGGCGCTGGAGGACTATCACGCCGCCCTCCGGGCCGAGGGGCAGCGGATGATCGCGGAGGCCCGGGCGCGGGATCTGCCCATCATCGTGCTGCTGGGCCGGCCCTATCACCCCGACCCCGAGATCAATCATTCCATCGACAAGCTGATCAATTCCCTGGGCGCGGCGGTGCTGAGCGAGGACGCGGTGTTCACGCTGGCCGACCCGCCCGACCTGAAGGTGCTCAACCAGTGGACCTACCACGCCAGAATGTACCGGGCGGCGGCCTTTGCGGCCACCCAGCCCGACATGGAGGTGGTGCAGCTGGTCTCCTTCGGGTGCGGCATCGACGCCATCACCTCGGACGAGATCCGCTCTGTCATGGAGGGGGCGGGGCGGCTGTACACCCAGCTGAAGATCGACGAGGTCAGCAACCTGGGGGCGGCCAGGATCCGCCTGCGCAGCCTGCTGGCCGCCGTGGGCCGGGGCTGAAAAGTCTCCCCCCAAAGCGCGGCCGCAGACTAAGCAGCGGGGAAGGGGACCGGAGGTCAGAAGAACGATGAAAGATCCAAAAAAAGACAACGCGCCGGCCGACCGGGGGCCGGTCTTTACCAAGGAGATGCGGGCCACCCACACCATTTTGGTCCCGGATATGCTGCCCGTGCACTTCAAGCTGCTGATCGGGGTGCTGAACAACTACGGCTACCACCTGGAGCTGCTGCAAAACGGCGGCCAGGCCGTCAAGGACCGGGGCTTGGAGAGCGTGCACAACGACACCTGCTATCCCGCCCTGCTGGTGGTCGGGCAGTTTCTGGACGCCCTGGACAGCGGCCGCTACGACCCCGACAAGGTGGCCCTGGTCATCACCCAGACCGGGGGCGGGTGCCGGGCCTCCAACTACATCCACCTGCTCCGCAAGGCCATGAAGAAGGCCTATCCCCAGGTGCCCATCATCTCGCTGAACTTCACCGGGCTGGAAAAGTGCGAGGGCTTTCAGATCACCCCGCCCATCCTGCTCAAGCTGCTGTACTGCGTGCTGTACGGAGATCTGCTGCTCTCCCTCTACAACCAGACCCGCCCCTACGAGACCGAAAAGGGGGGCGCCGAGCGGGTGCTGGACGCCTGCGTCGAGCGGCTTTTGAAGGCTTTCCGCTCGGGGAGCTTTCTCCGCTACGGCCACTGGTGCCGGGAACTGCTGAAGGCCTTTGCCGCCCTGCCCCGCACCGGGGAGAAAAAGCCCAAGGTGGGCATCGTGGGGGAGATCTACGTCAAGTATTCCCCCCTGGCCAACAACCATCTGGAGGACTTTCTGCTCGCCGAGGGGTGCGAACCGGTGCTGCCAGGCCTTCTGGATTTCTGCCTGTACTGCATCGTCAACGGCATCGTGGACGGGGAGCTGTACGACTTCAAAAACGCCCGCACCCGGCTGAGCAGGCTGGGCTACCGCATCATTCTGCGCATGCAGAAAAAGATGAACCGCCTCATCCGCAGACAGGGGGTGTTCGAGCCGCTGCACGAGTTCGACGAGCTCCGCAAGGAGGCCGACAAGCTCCTCAACCAGGGGGTCAAGATGGGGGAGGGCTGGCTGATCCCCGCCGAAATGGGGCTGTTGTGCCGGACCGGGGCCGAAAACGTGGTCATCACCCAGCCGTTCGGCTGTCTGCCCAACCACATCGTGGCCAAGGGCATGATGCGCCGGGTCAAGGAATGTTACCCCAACGCCAATCTGGTGGCCGTGGACTATGACCCCGGCGCCACCCGGGTCAACCTGGAAAACCGCATCAAGCTGATGCTCTCCAACATCCGGCGTCCGAAGTCCCCTGCCGAGGAAGGCGGGGCAGCCGGGGAACGGGCGGCCGGAGAAAAATCAAAGCCGGAGGAGGCCGCGGGAGGGACCCTTCCCAAGGCCGCGGCGCAGACAGCGCCCCCTCCTGCCGAAGCATCCGCTCCGGAGCGGGAAGAATGTGCGGAGGCCGCCGCCGGCCGGGAGAGGGGCCAAATCTGAGGAGGGAAAAATGAAGACCAGACAGCGGGTCTTTTTGCAGCGGGACATCGTGCCGGTCCTTTGGCTGATCGTGGCGAACGTGCTGATGCTGGGCCTGACCCTGTACTTTTTGTCCGAATGGGAGGGGCTTTTGTGGCTGCTGCCGGCCGGCCTCGATCTGGCCCTCCTGATCTTTCTGATCGTCCTGCTTCTTGGCAACAGGGTGGGCATCGATTCTGCCGGGCTTTCCCTGCGGCGGGGGAGAGAATTTCTTCCCTGGGCAAAGATCCTGGACCTCCGGATCGAAGTCGAGCAGGGGAGGATCCCCCTCGTCAGGATCACGCTTTTCTGCGAGGGCCGGAAGATCGTGCTCCGCAACGAGATGAAGCTCCTGCGGTATTTCGTGCACTACACCAAAGAGGACGAAAAGCTGAGCGCGCTCATTGACGCCGGGATCGACCGGACATAGGCCGCAGGCGGAAGCCCGAAGGGCCGCTCTCCAACGAAGGAAAATCGGAGCCGGGGGAGGGGCTTAAGGACTTCCCGAAAAGAGCATGCCGTCTAGAGGGCCGGGCGAAAAAAAATTTTGAAATTGTTTAAAAATTCACAAGCAAACGCTTGACAAATTTTTCACAAGGTGGTATAATAAAGGCACAATCAAGGTTGCGGGAGCTCCGCAGCCGGGGTTTCCTGAATTTTGCTCATCATTTTCCCCCTTATCTTATAGCCGAAAGGGCAGGTCCTCTGGATCTGCCCTTTCGGCTTCTTCCGGTCCATCGGCATTTTGGCATCCCTGTCCTCCGCAGCCGGTAAAAAAAGAGCCCGAAAAGGGAGAGGAAAGCGGTTGTCCCCGCTCTTCGTTGAGGGGACAGCTGCGGCGCTTCCGTCGGCCGCCGAAGAAAAACCGGAGCCGGGGGAGACTGCGGGAGGGACCCATCCCAAGGCCGCGCCTTTCCTCGTTCAATTGTTCCATGAAACCGGACGGGCAGGAACCCTGCACCTCAATGGCCGTCCCCCTGCCGCCGAAGCCAAGGCTCCGAACGGAGGCCGCCGACCGGGAAAAGCCTCGGAGGACAGAGCGGGGGAGGGGCTTTGAGGGCTTCCCGAAAACGGCTGCTGCCGGCCGAGAGAGCTGCGGAGGACAGGTTTGAAAAGGCAGAACCTCCCGCGGAGAGAGGTGAAAAAGCCCGGGAAAAATTTTTTCCAAACCGGCTGAAAAGAACCGGAAAAAAATTTTTTAAAATTGTTTAAAATTTCACAAGATAACGCTTGACAAATTTTTCACAAGGTGGTATAATAAAGGCACAATCAAGGTTGCGGAACTTCCGCGGTCAAGGTTTCCTGAATTTTGCTCATCATTTTCCCCCTTATCTTAAATAGCCGAAAGGGCAGATCCTCTGGATCTGCCCTTTCGGCTTATTCCGGCTGATTCGGCACATTTGCTTTTAGTTTATCGTGAAAAGCTGCCGATCGAAGGGGATCGGCTCCCGATTGCGGTAAGCTGCCGATCGAAAAGGATCGGCTTATTGGGGTAAAATGCCGATCGAAAGGGATCGGCGCCCGGCTGCGGGAAAATACCGATCAAAAAGAATCGGCTTTTGCGGTAAAAAGCCGATCGATCGGCTCCCGGTTCGAACGCTTGCGCATGTGCGCATCGGTCCGAAGATGCCGGTCATGCCGCGGAGCGCAGGCGGGAAGGAGCAAGACCCGCGCCCGCTCCTTTGCCCGGCCTTTGTCAGGGCTCGCGCCGGATGGTTTTTGGGGGAAGCACGCCCTTTGCCGCGGCCAGCAGGCGGTCGGGGCGGTTGAGGGAGGGGTCGTTCACGCACATCTTCCACAGCTTTTCCAGCAGGGGGGAGAGGGCGGAAGGGGAAAGGGCGGGAAAGGCCTCGGCCAGATCTTTGCCGCTCAAAGCCAGCGCCTTTCGGGAGAGGGGTGCGCCCGCGGCCACAAGTTCTTCCCGGATCCGCTTCAGGCGGAGGTTGCCGGGGCACTCCCCGGTCTGAAGTCCGCAGCCCAGAAAGTCGGCCTGCTTCAACAGCATCAGCTTGTCCAAAATCTCAAAGTGGGAGGCCACGAACCACTTCATCTTTTTTTCGGAGGTCTTCCCGTCCAGGTCCACCATGTGCAGGCGGACCAGCTCGGCCACCTCGGCGCTCTTTTGTCTGCCCAGCTTCAGGCGGTCCCGGCAGATGGCCAGGGCCATGGGAGCCCCGACCTCGTCGTGTCCCCGGTAGCGGCCGGTGCGGATCATCTGGAAGGGCTTGGCCACGTCGTGCAGCAGGGCGGCCTCCCGCACCGAGGGATGGGAAAAGCGGACGGTCTGCAGGATGTGCTCCAGCACGTCCCAGCGGTGGAAGTCTCCCCGCTGGGGCATGCCGTCCCCCGCGGTCAGCTCGGGCAGAAAGCGGGCCAGAAGTCCCTGGGCGTGCCACAGCTTCAGCCCCCGGTAGTGGGGAAAGCTCCCCGCCGTCAGCGCAGGATAGGCCGAGTCGGCGTGCAGGGTCTTTAAAAATTCAATGGCGATGCGGTCGGAGGAGATGTCGTCGGCCAGCGCCTGCACCTCTTTGGCGGTCCGTTCGGTGTCGGGGTCGAGGGAAAAGCCCAGCTGGGCGGCGAACCGGCAGAGGCGGAACAGCCTCAGCCCGTCGTGGGCAAAGACCTCCCCGGGGGCCCGGACGGTGCGCAGGACCCTGTTTTTCAGGTCGGTCAGCCCCCCGGTGGGATCCAGGATCTCCCCGCTGCCCACCTCGCAGTAGAGGGCGTTGACGGTGAAGTCCCGGCGGAGGGCGTCCTCTTCCAGGCTCCCCCCGAAGACCACCTCGGAGGGGGTGTGGGCCCCGCCCTCGGGATAGACCTCCTTCCGGAAGGCGGTGTACTCGAAGGTGTTGCGGTTTTCTTGGTCAAACAGGACCACTGTGCCCATGCGGGGGAAGGCCCGCAGGGGGAGAAAGCGGTCGCTGCCCCGGAGGGCGGCCAGCAGGTCCTCGGGCGGCAGGGCGGCGCAGAGGTCCGCGTCCTGGGCTTCCTGCCCGAGCAGCTGGCTGCGCACCAGCCCGCCGGTGAGGTAGAGGGGGACGCCCAGCAGGTCCCGGAGAGCCCGGAGGCTCTCCCGGCAAAGTCGTTCGATCTGTTCCAAATTTGTCTGTAACAGCCCCGAGGGACCGTCTCCTTTCAATTTTTGTTGCCTTTGCGGGCCGGAAGTGCTATAATAAAAGCTGAGTTTGTCAAGAGCAAGGACCGACGTCCCGCCGGAGGGAGGGCGCCGGGAAGAGCCGGTGAAGGGGCATCCGGCTTTTTGCCGTCCCGGCGGGGCCGGACGGCGGGAGCGCCTATGTTTCACGTCATCTACAATCCGACGGCCGCCAGGGGCCGCATCCGGAAGTATCTGGACCGCCTGGAGGATCTGCTGATCGGCAGGAGCCTGCCCTTCGAGGTGCACGGCACCCGCTATGCCGGCCACGCGGCCGAGCTGGTCCGGGAACTGAGCCGGGAGAAGGCCGATCTTCTGTGCCTGGGCGGGGACGGCACCCTGCACGAGGTCCTGAACGGCATCGAAAACTTCGACAACGTCCGGCTGGGGCTGCTGCCCTGCGGCACCGGCAACGACTTCGCCAAGGCCGCCGGCATCCCGGCCAACGACGTCGAAAAGGCCATGGACATCGTGCTGAACCAGCCGGCCTCCTTTGTGGACTTCATCGCCCTCAACGACCTGCGGGTGATGAACGTCACCGGCATGGGCATCGACGTGGAGGTGCTCGAGCGGGCCGCCCGGGGCAAGATCTTAAAGGGCAAAATGCAGTACTACAAGTCCCTGATCGTCTCCCTGTTCAAGTTCCGGTGGAACCATTACCGCATCCGCCTGGACGACGAGCCCGAGGCCCGGGAACATTCGGCCATGATCACCGCGGTGTGCAACGGCAACTACATCGGCGGGGGCATGAACATCTCCCCCAAGTCCGACATCCGGGACGGCAAGCTGGACGTGGTCATCGTCAACGAGATCAAGCGGAGGCGGATCCCCAAGGCCCTGCTGGGCTTTTTCAACGGCAAGCTGCTCTCCTACGAGTTCGTGGACCACTTCCGCTGCGAAAAGGTGGAGTTCCTGACCGACGCCAAGCCGGTCATCAACGCCGACGGCGAGCTGCTGTACAACCAGCAGTTCCGGTGCGAAGTGGTCAAAGACAAGCTGAGGATGTTTCTGCCTCCCCCGAAGGAGCAGAAGTAGGGAGAAGGCGGAAAGCCCTTCCGCCTTTCACAGGTCTTTGTCCGCAACCGCCGCGGGGCGGGGATCCGGACGAAACAGATCGCGAAAATCCATCACGGGTCGTCTGCGAAGGTTCGGCCTCTGAGGCGCCGCGCCGGAAGCCGTCTCTCTTTTATTGTAAAGGATTTCGCCTGGATTGTAAAGCAATTTACGCGCTTTGCCGTACGGCTCCTTTGCCCGGTTCACGGCCTGTCCGGAAAGGTGTTTTCCGTCAGGGGCTGAAGGAGGGCGAATTCGCGGTGAACGGTATAAATCAGATTTCGGCAGAAGGGGAAACCGCTCAAAAAGAGCGGTTTTTTTTCTGTGACCGGCCTTTTTCCGGGGGCTTTCGCATAGAGTGAAAGGGAAGAAAGGAGGCCGCCATGAAGGAAAATGCAAAAGGATGGTCGGACCGGGACCGGTTTGCCCCCATCGGGGTGTTCGACAGCGGCATGGGGGGCTTAAGCGTGCTGGCCGCGCTGCTGCGGAGGCTGAGGGGGGAGCGGTTCGTCTACCTCTCCGATCCCGCGCACGCGCCCTACGGGAGCCGGAGCGAGGAGGAGATCCGCGATCTCACCGAGGCGGGGGTGCGCCGCCTGCTGGACCTGGGGTGCAAGGCCGTGGTGCTGGGGTGCAACGCCGCCACCAACGCGGCGGCGGAGGCCGTCCGCGCCTGGTATCCCGCCCTTTTGGGGGTGGAGCCCGCCGTCAAGCCCGCCGTCGCGGCCACCCGGGGCAAGGTGCTGGTGCTGACCACCCCGGCCACAGCCTGCCGCCGCAAATTCCGCACGCTGTGCGCCCGCTGCGGGGAGGGCCGGCTGATCGTGGCCCCCCAGCCCGGCCTGGCCGCCCGGATCGAGGCCGACATCTTCCGGCCTGCCGCCCTGGAGGAGGCCGTCCGGGAGGCGCTGGCTCCCCACCCCGAGGCCGAGGCCGCGGTGCTGGGCTGCACCCACTACGCCCTCATCCGCCCCTTGTTCGAAAAATTTCTGCCCGCCTTCGACGGCAACGAGGGGGTGGCCAGAAGGGCGGAAGCCCTCCTGCGCGAGTACGGACTGACCCGTCCGGCGGGGGAGTCCGAAGTGGAATTTGCGGACGCCTCCGGGGCGCTGGCCGACCGGTACCGGGCCGTGCTTTGCTCCCTGTTCCCGCCCTGCTTTTCGGTGCGGCGGCGGTGAGTCGGAAGGCGGGAAGGAAGCGCGGCGGCGGTGAGATCCATAAGGCGGGGAGGAAGCGCGGCGGGCAAAAGGGCCCGACGTCCCGAAAAAAAGAAAAATCTGACAGCAATTATTTTTCTGAAATCGCCTGAAATCCGCCGGAAAACGGGGGATGCGGAACAATTTTATGATAACTTCCGGAGAATTTTTGAATAAGACTTGAAATCCGGACGGATTTGCGGTATAATAGTAGCACCGAATTTTTTTGCAGCTTGCTTCAAGCAAAGGGGAAAAGTATGACGACATTCGACACTCAGAACATCCGAAACGTCGCCGTCATCGGTCATGGCGGCGAGGGCAAGACCACGCTGTGCGAGGCCATCCTGTACAACGCGAAGACCATTGACCGGCTGGGCAAGGTGGCCGACGGCACCTCCTGCATGGACTTTGACGAACAGGAGATCGCCCGCAAGATCTCGATGTCTGCCGGCATCTGCTACGCCGTGTGGGAAAACGTCAAGATCAACCTGCTGGACGTCCCCGGCTTTTTCGACTTCGAGGGAGAGTTCATCCAGGCCCTCTGCGCGGCGGACAGCGGACTGGTGGTGATCGCCGCCAACGGCTCGGTGCCGGTGGGGGTGGAAAAGGCCATGGACGCCCTCCAGAAAAAGGGGCTGCCCGCCATGATCTTCGTCAACCAGATGGACAAGGAAAACGCCGATTACCTGGGCACCGTCCGGGCCCTGGAGGAAAAATATCCCCACAAGATCGCACCCATCTCCATCCCGCTGATGGAGGGGACCAAGATGGCCGGCTACATCAACGTGCTGGAGCGCACGGCCTTCCGCTTTACCGACGCCGGCCCCAAGCAGGTGGACGTTCCGGCCGAATATGCGGAGGAGCTGGAGCAGATCCTCTCCCAGCTGAACGAGACCGCGGCCGAAAACGACGACGACCTGCTGGAAAAGTTCTTTTCCGGCGAGGCGCTGACCCCCGACGAGGTCAAGCAGGGCGTCACCAAGGGCATCGCCAACCGCTCGGTCTATCCCCTGCTGGCCGGCTCCGCCCTGACCAACAAGGGGGTGTTCAACCTGATGTCGGAGATCGTCCGCGTCATGCCCGCCCCCGACGCCAGGAAGACGGTGATGGCCGAGGACGAAAAGGGGGAGCCCGTGGAGATCGCCTGCAAGACCGACGCCCCCTTTGCCGCCCAGGTCTTCAAGACCGTGGCCGACCCCTTTGTGGGCAAGCTGAACTTCTTCAAGGTGGTCTCCGGCTCGGTCAAGAGCGGGGCCAACCTCTGGAACGCCAACAAGGAAAAGGCCGAGCGGGTCAGCTCGGTGCTGATCCCCAAGGGCAAGAAGCAGGAGACCGCCGAGCAGCTGAACGCCGGCGACATCGGGGCCTTTGCCAAGCTGGCCGTGACCGGCACGGGGGACACCCTGTGCGATCCCGCCCGCAAGGTCAAGTTCCCGGCCATCGAGTTCCCCAAGCCCGTGCTGTCCATGTGCATCGCCGCGGCCAAGACCGGGGACGAGGACAAGGTGTTCTCCGGCCTGAACAAGCTGGCCGAGGAAGATCTGACCTTCTCGGTCTCCAAGAACGCCGACACCAATCAGGCCATCTTGAGCGGCCTGGGCGAGACCCAGCTGGACGTCCTGTGCAAAAAACTCAAATCCAAATTCAACGCCGACGCCGTGCTCAGCGTGCCCGCCGTGCCCTACCGCGAGACCATCCGCAAGACCATCCAGGCCGAGGGCAAGCACAAAAAGCAGTCGGGCGGCCACGGCCAGTACGGGCACTGCAAGATCCGCTTCGAGCCCTGCGAGGAGGGATTCGAGTTCGCCGACGAGGTGGTGGGCGGCACCGTGCCCAAGAACTACATCCCCGCCGTCGAAAAGGGGCTGCGCGAGTGCCTGAACAAGGGCGTGCTGGCCGGATGCCCGGTCACCGGCCTCAGGGCGGTGCTCTATGACGGCAGTTTCCACCCCGTGGACAGCTCGGAAGAGGCCTTCAAGGTGGCGGCCCATCTGGCCTTCAAGGAACTCAAGAACGCCTCGCCCGTGCTGCTCGAGCCCATCTACAGCCTGGAGATCCGGGTGCCCGAAAACTACATCGGCGACATCATGGGGGATCTGAACAAGCGGCGAGGCCGCATTCTGGGCATGGATTCGGGGGACGGCTTCCAGGTCATCCACGCCGAGGCCCCGCTGGCCGAGGTGTTCACCTATGCCACCGACCTTCGCAGCATGACCCAGGGCCGGGGAAGTTTCTCCATGGCCGAGGCCCGCTACGAGGAAGTGCCCGCCATGCTGGTGGGCAAGATCGTGGAAAAGCTGAACGCCGAAAGGGAGAAATAAACTGAATCTTGATCAAAAAACGCCTGTCCCGGATCCTGCGGGACAGGCGTTAAAAAAAGATCGGGGCCGCCGCAGTTTCTGCGGCGGCCCCCTTTCGCGTGGGTGCTCTTCTTCCGGACGGAGGGGCTTACACAGCGTCAGAGGAAGAAGAGAAATTCCGCGTCCCGCTTCTCGCCGTCCACGGTCAGGGCTTTACAAAGGGGGCAAAATGTGGTACAATAGGGGCATGGAACGAGAAATCCTGGCCGAGGGGCTGTACGTGTGGCAGGACCCCGGGCTGTATCGCTTTACCGAGGACGCATTCGCTTTGGCGGAATTTGCGGCCTCCGCCCGCGGGCGGGTGTGCGATCTGTGCGCGGGCAGCGGGGTGATCGGCCTGCTCCTTTGCCGCCGGCCCGAGGTCCGGCGGGTGGATCTGGTCGAGCTCCAGCCCGCGCTCTGCCAGCTGGCCCGGCGGTCGGTCCGGGACAGCGGGCTGGAGGAGCGGGTCTTTGCGCACGAGGGGGATCTGGCCCTCGCCCCCGACTTTCTGGGAGCGGAGGGGTTCGACGCCGTGGTCTGCAATCCGCCCTACCGCCCCGCAGAGGAGGCGCCGTCCCGCCCCGATCTCGCCCTCTGCCGGTGCGAGATCGCCATGGATCTGCCCGGTCTGGTCCGGGCCGCCGGGCGGCTGCTGAAATTCGGGGGTAAGTTCTTTGTCAGCTATCCCGCCGACCGCCTGTGCGAGCTGATCTGCCGGCTGCACGAGGCCGGGCTGGAGCCCAAGCGCCTGCTCCCGTTATCGGCGCCGGACCGCCGCCCCGACGTCGTGCTCGTCGAGGCCAAAAAGGGGGCCAAGCCGGGCACGATCCTGGAAAAGACCGCCATCGGACTCAATCGTGCTCTTGCGGTGAGCAAAAGCCGGGGAGGAAAAGGGTGAAGCGCAGGCTTGCCGAAGCGAGGGAAAAACCGCGCTAAGCTGCCTTCACAGTTTGCAGACAGCAATAAGGTTTTCCAAAGAAAAAGGACTTTTCAGATAATGAAGACAAGTCAGCGGCACTTGGGGCCCCGTATCTTGCCCGCCCCTTTTCAAACTTTTTGGATTTTATAATCCAAAAAGTCTTGATTTTTTGAAAGTTTTTGGATAGAACCAGTCGCCACGAGATCGGAAGCCCGGTCCGATGGTAAACTTTGTAAGCAAAAATATCTGGTACGGGTATGCAGAAAGGTGCCTTTGGCGCCCCTAACATGGATGAAATGAAATCGGAAGCCCGGTGCGAGGGCAGACTTTATAAGCAAAAATATCCGGTACGAGCGTAGAGAGGTGCCTGTGGCACCAAGGAGTTCAGATGGAAGAAGGCATGTTATATCTGGTATCCACCCCCATCGGGAATCTGAAGGACATCACCCTGCGGGCGTTGGAGACGTTGAAGGAGGCAGACGAGATCTACTGCGAGGACACCCGTCATTCACAGGTGCTGCTCTCGGCTTATGACATCAGAAAGCCCCTCTTTTCACTGCACAAGTTCAACGAGGCCCGGCGGGGAGAGGAGATCGCCCGCAAGGTGCGGGAGGGGAAAAAGATCGCCTGCATCTCGGACGCCGGCATGCCGGGGATCTCGGACCCCGGCGAGGGGCTGGTGCGCTTTTTCCGGGCGGAGGGACTGCCCCTGACCGTGCTGCCCGGCCCCAATGCCGCCCTGACCGCCTTGGTGCTGTCCGGGTTCTCCTGCCAGCCCTTTGTCTTTCTGGGCTTTCTCCCCGAAAAGAAAAAGGACCGCGCCGCCCTGCTGGAGCGCTGGAGGCGGGCCCCCGGCACCCTGATCTTCTATGCCGCCCCGCACGACGTCGAGCGGGACCTTCGGGACCTTGCCGAGGCCCTGGGGGACCGGAGGGCGGCGGCCGTGCGGGAGATCTCCAAGCTCCACGAGTCGGTCTCCCTGGGCACCCTGAAACAGCCCCGGCTGGACGCCGTCCGCGGGGAATTCGTGCTGGTGGTGGAGGGGGCCGCCGAGGAAGAAAACCCGCGCTGCGCCCTGACCCCGGCTGAGCACGTGGCCGCCCTGGAGGCCGAGGGACTCTCCCGCGCCGAGGCCGTCAAACAGGCCGCCAGAGAGCGCAAAGTGCCCAAAAACCAGGTCTATCAGGCAGTGCTGGGCAAAAACGGAGATGAGTGAACATCTGCGCATAAAAAAATCCGCCCCAAGCGCCGGAGGCGAAAGGGCGGACCCGGAACAGAGAACAGCGCTCCGGGCGCAGTGAAGGATCTCCCTTCGGAAGGGGAACGGGATAGGGCCGGAGGGCAGTAAGACCTTTCCGGCCAAAGAACAGGTTGCCGTCAAGGCAGAAGCCTTCCCTGACTGAGATAGGTCTTTGCCGTCAGAGGCAGCAGCCTTCCGGGCTGAGAGCAGGTCGTTGCCCTCAGATAGCAAAAACCTTTCCGGGCGGGTGCAGACGAGTCCCTTTCGGACGAAGGCAAACGCCTTTCCGGGCGAATAGACCTTCCCGGAAGAGAACAGAATCCCGGCCAAGGGCAAAAGTCTTTTGGAAGGGAGAAGAAAAGAACGCTTTCCCGCGCGGAGCGCAGGATCAGAAAGGCCCGGGGCATTTCATCGGAATGCCCCGGGCCTTTTCCCGCCCTTTTGCCTTTCACAGGCGGAGTTCGGTGGGGATCTTGATGGTCTCGCGGAGGTTGGATTTGGGGTTGTTGTACTGCCGGATGACCAGTTCGGCGGCCTTCCGCCCGATCTCCACCGAATTTTGCTTGATGTACTTCAGCCGGACCTTCAAAAGATCGTTCATCTGCGGGAAGTCCTCGTCGAACACGATCATGTTTTCGATCAGGCGGGTGTTGTTGGCGGCCAGCAGTTCCTTGACGGCCAGCACGCCCAGCCCGCACAGGGCGGTGATGACGGCGTTCAGCTCGGGGTTGTTGTTGAAAAATTCGTGCAGCTTGCCTTCGTCGAAGATGCTGTTGTGCGAGGTGTTCAGAATAAACTGCCGCCGGATGGGGATGTTATGGTCGATGAGGGCCTGTTCATAACCCCGACGGCGCTCCTCCAGGGCCATGTTGTACTTGTCGGGGAGGGTGAGGTAGCCGATGTTGTTCTTGCCCTGGCGGAGAAAGTACTCGGTGGCCTCGTAGACGGCGTTGAAGGAGTCGCTGGAGATGAAGTTCAGGTAAAGCCCGTTCATGTTGTTGTCGATCAGACAGAGGGGGAAGTTGCGAAGGGAGAGCTTGACGATCTCCTGATTGTACATGTTGTAATTGACGGGGGAGATGATCATGCCGTCGGTGCACATGGCCACCTTTTTGATCAGGCGGGATTCCACCTCCTGCGAGTTCAGCGAACATTCCACCTGCACCACCCAGCCGGATTCGTCCGCGCAGGTCACGATGCCGTTGATCAGATCCAAGTAGTACTTGCTGGTCAGATCGGGGATGATCAGCGTGATCACCCTGGGCGTGGACGGCTGCCGCCGGCCCGCCGCATCGGCCTCCATTTCGGCCAGCAGATAGGGCGGCAGAGGCTGGCAGATCACCGTGCCCTTTCCCTTGACCCTGCGGACCACGCCCTCCTCCTTCAGCTCGTCCAGGGCCCGCTTGGCCGTGATGCGGCTGACCGAAAACCGGTTGCACAGCTCGTGTTCGGAGGGGAGCAGAAAATCCGGTTTCCCGACGTTCCGGCAGATCTCGGCATAGAGATGCTTTTTGATCTGTTCATACAGGGGTTCTCTTTTCATGACGGTCTCCTGATTGTTTTTTAACTTGATATATATTATATATCATAAAAAGCGATTTTGGCAAGGATTTTTGAGGATTAAATGATATAATTAGGACAAGTTATCTTGTTCCGGCGGTAAATTGCCTATTGACAAGCCCCGCGTTTCATGTTATGATATTTCTGTCAGGGGGACGGGCCCCAGAATCGGTTCGACCGCCTAAGCCGTTCCGAGAACGGGATCCTTTTATGGCAGTCCTGCTGGCCTGAATAGAGGATTCTGCAAAAGCAGATCGGGCTTGCCCTCCCTGTGCCGCCTCCGAAAGGTATTCTTTTGTGGTCTGCTGCGGGCCTGTGGGCCGGGACCTGCAAAAGCGGGGCGGGCGCGCCTTCCTGCGCCGCCGCCTAAGCGGGCCTGCCTTCCCGGCGCCGCCCTGAAATTGCAAAAACCGCGCTGCGGCGCGGAAATATAGAAAAAGGAGAAAATCAGCGATGAAACATTGGAAAGCCCTGTGTCTTGCGGCCCTGATGGCCCTGTCCGTCCTTCCGTTCGCGGCCTGCGGGGAAGGCGGGGGCGAACTGGGCGACGGAAGCCTGACCCTGGACGAAAACTTCGAGTGCACCATCACGGTGGACGGCGGCGGCCAGTGGGCCAACTTCAATACCACCAGCTCGATGACCGAGAGCGACTCCAACCCCTATCCCTACAACACCCTGGAGACCCTGGCGCAGGAGTACATGGACCTGCATCCCAACATCACCATTCAGATCAACCGCAACTCGCTGAACGGGGCCCGGGACGCCATCCTGCCCATGCTGGGGGCCAAGACCGCCCCGGACATCCTCTTCCAGGTGCCCACCTGCCTGGCCGAGGACTGCTCGCAGAACTACTATGCTGAGCTGGACGAGTACCTCCAGCTGCCCAACCCCTACTCCAACGAGGGAGAGCCCGGCAGCGAAAAGTGGTTCGACATCTACGGGGACGAAAACTACAATCCCACGGTGGACGGACACTACTACTATGTGGCCATGGACAAGAGCGCCATCGGCATCATCTACAACAAGACCTTTTTCACGCAGAACAATCTGAGCGAGCCCCAGACCTACAGCGAGTTGCTGGCCCTGATCGAGCGCATCCATGAGATCGATCCCGACGTGGTGCCCTTCTCGGCCAACGGCGGCAACCGCTGGCTGGACATCACCATCGAGAGCGCGGTCTATGCCGGGCTGATGGATGAGATCGACACCAACGGGGACGGCACGGCCAACGCCGAGGAGATCATCCGGGCTTATGACGCCGGCATCTACGATCCCTCGGACGAGTATGCGCAGGAAGTCATGCGCCTGGCCGCCGAGCGGGTGAAGTATTCCCCCGACCCGCAGGCCGGAGCGCTGCGCAACGACTTCATGCTGGGCGGCATCATCATGGGGGAGGCCGACGGCATGACCATCTCCTACCTGATGAATAATGTGGAAGACTTCGAGGTCGGGGTCTTTCCCTATCCCGAGATCGACACGGAAGCCAGCGAGTACGTGACCGAGGGCGTCGGCACCCGCCGGGGCTCGGCGGGTCTGTCCACGGCCTGGTTTGTGACCAATTCGGCCTTCAAATCCTCGGACGCCGACTACAACCGCAACAAGGTCAACGCCTGCGTGGACTTTCTGATGTTCCTGACCGCCTATGAAAACAATGACCGCATGATCAACGACAAGCAGGTCTCGGTCCCCCTGTCCGGCAACGGCTACGGAAAGAATGACTGCTTCAAGAGTCTGATGGAAGTCTATGCCGAGGAGTGCGAGGATCCCGACAAACTGCAGTGGGGTTCCTTCAGCCCCAGCGGCACCTTGACCAAATCTTTTTACGATGCCAGCTACCTGGCCTACCACGACTACCTGTACGGCCATTCCTCGGCGGCCAACAAAAACAACTTCCAGGCCTACGCCACCGCCATCTCTAACGCCATGGACCAGGCCCAGAACAGACTTTCGAGACTCAATGGATGGAGTTTTTAAATGACCGAGACCAAGACCGCCGTTTCGGCCGCCTCTGCGGCGGCCGCCGGCGGGAAGCTTAAAAAGCGCAGAAAGAAGATCCAGTTTCAGGGGTATCTGTGGATCCTGCCCGCCCTGGTCCTGCTGGTCGGATTCTGCTACATCCCCCCGATCTACGCCCTGATCTACTCCTTTACAGACTGGGGATTTGTGGAAAAGATCAGCTTCATTGGGCTGGAAAACTACGCCAACGCCTTCCGGGACACGCAGTTCTGGGGATCCTTCGGCAACGTCCTCCTGTTCACGGCCTGCGGCCTGTTCTTCGGCAACGTCTCGGCCATCGCGCTGGCCGAAATGCTGTACAACATGCGCTGCGAAAAGCTGGCGGCCGTGCTGCGGTACCTGTTCATGCTGATCTGCATCGTGCCCGGCGTGGTCTCCACCCTGGTGTGGGAGCGGGTGATCTTTCTGCCCGAGTCCTCCCCGATCCTGGGGGTGGCCAATGCAATTTTACACCTGTTCGGGTTACCCGGCTCGCAATGGTACACCGGCTCGGACACCATCCGGCTGGCCATCATCCTGACCGGTTTTCCCTGGATGGGCGGGACCTCTTTTTTGATCTATCTGGCCGGCCTGCAGAACATCGAGACCTCTATCATGGAGGCCGGGCGGCTGGACGGGCTGAACAGCTGGAAGCGCATCTGGTACATCGACTTTCCCCTGATGAAGGGGCAGCTGAAGTACTTCCTGATGACCGGACTGATCGGCGGACTGCAGAACTATTCCATGCAGCTGATCCTGCAGAACGGCCACTCGGCCATGGTTCCCGGCTACTACATCTACAAGCTGGGCATCGAGATGGTCTACACGGGAGACTTGAACATCTACGGCTGTCAGGGCTATGCCTGCGCCCTGGGGATGCTGATGTTCGCCATCATCATGATTTTGACCATCCTCAACAACAAATTCTTAAAGACCACGGAGGAAGGGTAAGATGGCCAAGCAAAAGACCTTTACGCCCGCCCAGATCGTCCTGGTGGTCGTGTGTTTCTTCTTTCTGATCCTGACCCTCTTTCCCATCTACGTGATGCTGGTCAAGAGTTTCAAATCTCCCATGCAGGAGGTCATGAATCCCTTCGGGATCTCCTTCCCCTTCCGGTGGGCCAACTATGCCGAGGCCTGGGGCTACATCGACTACACCCTGCTCAACACCTTTGTCATCACCATTGCCATCACCGCCCTGGTGCTGGTCCTAAGTTCCATGGCCTCCTTCGGCTTCACCCGCTTTCAGATGCCGGGCAAGAACGTCCTCTTTCTGATGTTCCTGGCCATTCTGATGATCCCCGGCGTGCTGACGCTGATCCCGCAGTACAAGCTGGTGGCGCTGGACTACGGCCTGATCAACACCCGGTGGGGGGTCATCCTGCCCACCGTGGCCGGGGCTCTGCCCATGAGCATCTTCCTGATCAAGACCTTTTTCGAGGGGATGCCCAACGACGTGTTCGAGGCCGCCACCATCGACGGCGCCTCCTCGCTCCGGCTCTACTTTTCCATCGCCGTGCAGCTTTCGCTGCCCATTCTGGCCACCCAGGGCCTGATGACCTTCATGAGCGCCTACAACGACTACCTGTGGCCCCTGCTTATTTTGCGGGACGAGGGCGTCAAGACCACGGCCATCGTGCTCAAGGATCTGACCACCACCCTGTTCAACGAGACCAATTCCATGTCGGTGGCCATTGCGGGCTATGTCATCGCCTGTCTGCCCATGTTCATCATCTTTGCCTTCTGCTCCAAACAGTTCGTCAAGGGACTGACCAGCGGGGCCTTCAAGATGTGAGCGGGCCAAAATCTTGAAAGGAGAAAGAACCATGAAAAAATGGATGGCCCTGCTCCTGGGGCTGGTGCTGACCTTCGGCCTGGCCGCCTGCGGAGAGGGGGGAGGAGAGCAGTCGAGCGACACGCCGGAGGACGCTTACACCGAACTCCTCTTCGATGCTGACTTTAGCCAGGGCTTCAACCTGTACGGAGCGGATTCCCGCTACCATGCCTCCAACACCTGGGCCCAGCTGCTCTTAAGCGACACGGATCCCTTCTGGAAGCTGGGCACCTGGGGCAACTTTGTCAACTACTTTCTGGACCGGGAGCTGACTGTGGTCGAGGACGGCGTTTCCTACACCTACCCGGCCAGGCCGCTGGAGCCGGTGACCGAGAACGGGGTGACCACCATCTCCAACCCGACTTACACCGTCAAGGTCGATCCCGAGAGCGGCTGGCTTTCTCTGAAGTTGGATTCCTCGCAGGAGTATGGGGTGACGCCCTCCTACACCGATCATCCCCGGCTGTCTGCCCCCCGCAAAGACGGGGAGGCCTGGCCCCACCTGATCATCGAGGAAAATCTGGCCGATCCCACTGCGCTGGTCGACATGGAAGAGGTCGTCTTTACCTTGGACTTTCAGATCTCCGAAGTCGAAAATCTGACCGGGGAGGACTTTAATCCAGACCTGCATACGGCTCAGATCACCTGGTTTGTCTCTATCGCCTGCATCAATCCGTTCTCGGCCTTCTACAATCAGTACATCTGGTTTGGGCTGCCCATCTATGATTTCCGGTCTGAATCTTTGACCACCACCGAGACCGCCCACTTCGACGGCGGCAAGGAGGATTCTACCGGCATGCTGATCTACAGCGCTCCGCAGACTGCCTATCTGGAGGAACTGCCGGAGGTGGGGGAGCGGATCCGCTTCAGCGTGGACATGATGGACTACATGGAACGGGCCTTCGAGCGGGCGCAGAGCCTGGACCTGTTCACCGACTGCACCCTGGCCGACATGCGGCTGATCAACACCAACCTGGGCTGGGAGCTGCCGGGGACCTTCGACGCCACCTTCGAGATCTTCGACATGTCCGTCAGGTACCGGCCCGCCGCGGGCTGAACCCGCAGGAGCCGGAAGTTCTGACAAACGTCTGCGGAGGCGGAAAAAGCGAGCGTCCGAAGACCGAGGAAGGTCTCGATTTTTGGCCGACAAACCTTTTGAAAGGGAGGAAACAAGATGAATTTTTTGAAAAAAATGTGTTTGGTTGCGCTGGCCCTTCTGACCTTGGGCCTGGCCGCCTGCGGGGGGACCCCGGGCGAGAGCAGTCAGGAATCCAGCGACCCCGGAGGAGAAGTGAAACCCGAACTGAAAAATATCTTCGTACAGCCCAACTTTGACTACGGGTTTTCGATCGCCTACATGTCCGACAAAAACTGGATCGACTACAACGGCGCGGTCGATCACACCCTCTCCCGCTGGGGCATCAACGAGGAGGGCAGCCAGGACCAGATCAACGCCGACACCGTCTACACCGAGGAAGGGGATTTCAAGGTCTTTCAGAGCCCCAACGGCTCCAAGGTCCTGAAGGTCAACAACCTCACGGGGGCCTTCTACATGGAGGTCAACGCCTCGGTGGACTACGGCGAGCGCCCCCGGCAGAACGGGGAATCCTGGCCCCACCTGCTGTTCACCCAGAATTACAGCCTGGACGAGATCCCCAATCTGGACAAGATGAGCGAACTGCGGATGCAGATCGACTTCGACTTTCTTAAGTTCGAGGACAAGATGGGCTCTTCCGCCAACCAGGGGCTGCACGCCGCCCAGTTCCAGTGGTATGTGGCCATTCAGAACGTCAATCCCCAGTCCCCCGACTACGGAGACTGGTTCTGGCTGGGCCTGCAGTTCTTTGACAACCGCTACACCTGGTGCCCACAGAACCTCATCGTGGACGGCGGCAAGGATACCGCCACCGGCAAGGCCATCTACACCCTGGACATGAGGGAGGTCATGGGCCGTCAGGTCGTGGAGGAGGGGGGCAGCTACTCGGTGGACTACGACATCCTGCCCCACGTCAAGGAAGCTCTGGAGGAACTGAAGACCTTCGAGGATCTGGACACCCTGCGCGAGACCGAGCTGTCCGATCTGCAGATCTTCCACACCAACATCGGCTGGGAGATGCCCGGCACCTACGACGCCGGGATCCAAGTCAACAGCTGGAACTTTGTCTACCGCCTGGCCGACTGAACAAAAAACCGCACCCGTCCGGCCCGGTCCGGAGCGGGCGCAAATTCGAAAACATAATCTTTCATAAGGAGGAAACATTATGTTGAAGCAACGCACCAAAACCGCCGTCACCGCTATTTTGGCGGCGCTCCTGATCCTCTGCGGAGCCGTCTTCCTCGTAAGACCCGCCTTCGCCGAGAACACCCTGGTCAAGCTGGACAGCTACGACGGGTTCTCCATCCCTGAGAATCTGGACCATTCGGCCGAGTATTCCCTGACGGCCGGCAAGCGGCTGGACTACGGCATCCGCGTCCCCGCCTTTGACGCCGCCGGCAACATCACCAACGTGCTGGGAGGGGATCCCATCAGCCATCCCGGCGCCAACGGAGGCAAGGTGGGCAACGGCGTCAATGTGGACTATGGCGTGGCCAAGCTGTCCATGGTCTATGCCGGCGGCGGAGCCCGCTTCCGCTACGGCTACGGCGTGGACCTCAAAAACACCAACATCAACCTGAACATGCTGGACATGGGCGGCATCAACGGCCACCTCAATCTGACCTTCAGCAGCAGCTACAACGCCCTTCAGCATCCCCAGGTCAACGAGAAAGGCATCAGCCTGATCATCTATCAGGACAGCCCCACCGCCTTCCAGTCCGCCCTGCTGACCGCCCACAACAGCGCACCTGTCGACGGTCTGCAGAGCACCAACGAAAACAACAACGTCATGAACTTTACGGTGAGCGCGGACGATCCCGGCAGCTACTGCTTCTCCATCTACACCTGGCAGAACGAGGACGGCAGCTGGGGCATCCAGGTCCTGCATCAGAGCGGGCAGATCACCTACACCGTGCCGGCCTCCTACACCTCCGAGCTGGTCATCGGGGCCGACGATCCCGACTATGCCAGGGCCGACAAGGGGCACACCAACCTGGCCATCAACGTCAGCGACCCCGACTGGAACGACAACATCGGCATCTTCCTGACCTATGTCATCGAGGTCAACGACACCTTCCGCACCCAGTACGAGGCCGACATCCTGAACCCCGTGCGCACCGCCCTGGAGAGCTACCTCGAGGTGCTGGACGAGACCGAAATTACCTCCATCGAAGAGGTGGATGAGTGGCTGCAAAAGCGTGCCGCCATCGACATGACCAAGGCTGCGCAGCTGCGCATCGCCGACCGCGACGTCATGCAGCTGGAGGCCAATCTGGCCGCGGCCGACGCCAAGGTCAAGGAACTGGCCGGAGGCACGGTCAACACCTACGTGACCGGAAGGATCCAGGAGCTTCAGACTTCCTTTGCTGCCCTGGCCGGCGAGGGCTATGCCTCGCTCACCGACCGGGAAGGAGCCGCCGTCTATGAGACGCTGTACGCCGCCGTGAACACCGAGGTGACCGCCACCTACGCCTCCGTCATCTCGGCCACCGAGGAGGAGGCCGCCTCCTACAGCGCCGCCCTGACCGAAGCCGCCGATCTGCTGGCCGTGGTGGACGCCCATCTGGACATCTACGAGGTCGAGCATCTGGACATGAGCGACGCGGAGAAGATCGTGGCCGCCAAGGCCGCCTATGCGCTCATCAACACCGAAGAATTCCGGGCCGGCATCGCCGCGCTGGGCGCAGATGAAAGCATCAAGACCGCGCTGACCGACCGCCTGGACGGCATCGCGGACATCATCGCCGAGGCCGAGAGCGAGCTCGACCCCGCCGCCATCATCGACAATCAGATCGCCAACTACGAGGCCGCGCCCCTTTCCTCCATCGAGGAGATCCGCGCCGCCCTGGCCCTCAAGGCCCTGATCGGGGACTACTCCGGCCTGGAGGAGGCCGCCGCCTTTGAGGCCCGCATCGCCGCCAAGGACGCCGCCGTCGAGGAGGCCGCCTGGACCCTGATCCAGCCCGCCGTGACCGAGGTGGAGGAGCTGACCGAGGCCGGCATCACCGCCTACCAGCAGACCCGGACCATGGCTTCGGCCATCGCCGCCGTGCAGAACACCGACCTGCTTTCCGCCGAGGACCGGGAGACCGCCGAAGCGGCCGTGGCCGCCGGACAGGCGCTGATCGACGCCTTCAACGCCCGTTTGGAGGAACTGGGATGGATCATCTATTCCGGGACCAGCCAGGGGGCCGAGTACGGCGACATCGAGCTGAAGGAGGATTCCGTGGTCTACTCCACCAACGGCCAGAACGCCGTCATCTACACGCAGGCCTTCGATCTCTCCAAGGGCGTCGAGGTGGTCTTCACGGTCGATCAGTGGGGCTATATCGCCGGCGACGGCACAGCCAGCGGCAGCAACAACTCCTGGGTGTGCTTCTCTGACAGAGTCTTCAATGAGGACGGAAGCCTGATCACCCGCAATTCCCTGGGCGCCATGAGCGTGATGTACTGGATGGCTCAGGAATCCTTTACCAAGGCCTACTACAACACCGACAACGAGGTCAGCCCCTCCCAGATCAGCATCATCCCCGAGGGGGCCCGCGTGGTGGTCAATCTGAAGACCAACGACGACAGGGAGCGCTTCGAGATCGAGACCGTGGTCTACGGGGCCGACGGACAGGAGATCGCCGGATGCTACTCGCTGATGCTGCTGCCCTACACCGAGGACTACAACCCCGAGACCTTTGCAGACGGCGTGTACGTCAGCTTCGGCTGCTGGATGGACACCCGCGCGGAGTTCTACAACGAGTGGGAGATCGAGTCCATCGGTCAGACCGGGGCCTGGGAGCCCTCCCAGCCCGAGGATCCCGACGATCCCGATGATCCCGACAACCCCGGAACGGATCCCTCCGATCCCTCCGACGGGCCGAACGGCTGCAACGGCGGCTGCAACGGCGGGGTCTTCGGGGGCAGCGCCGCGCTCTCGGTTCTGGTGCTGGGCACAACGGCCGTTATCCGCAAGAAAAAGAGAAGCTGACGGCCGAGTTAAATCGGCCTCAGCGAACAGACAAACCGGGGACCGTCCGAAAGGGCGGTCCTCTGTCTGTCCAAGGGAACGAACCGGCCGTCAGTACTCCAAAATCCACCCAGCTGGGGCTCTTGAAAAACAAAAGGACAAGGCGGCCAAGTTTTTGGGGAAATCCGCTTGCTTTTTCGGCGCAAATCGTGTACAATACGCCCAGAAGATATGTTCCGGGCCGGCGGCCTGAGGGGCCGCAAGGAGATTTTTTATGCAGCGCGTTCTGGCATTTTGGTCCTGGAACGGCGATCTGGAAAAGGATCGCCTGGACGAGATCATCCGAGGCTTCCAGGCCGCGGGGATCGGAGGCTTTTTTATGCATGCCCGAGCCGGGCTGAAGGTGGAATATCTTTCGGAAGAGTGGTTCGACCGGATCCGCTTTTCGGTCGAGACCGCCCGTAAGTACGGGCTGGAGGCCTGGCTCTACGACGAAAACGGTTGGCCCTCGGGCTATGCCGGCGGCCGAGTACCCAGGCGGGATCCGACCTTCTGTCAGACCTGGATGCTCCCCGTCAAGGCGGAGGAACTCCGGTCGGACGACGAGGTGCTGGCCCTCTTCGAGGGGGAGAACACCGCCTTTGTGCGGCGGAAAAATTCCAGCTACGCCGATCTGATGAATCCGGATGCTGTCCGGGCCTTTCTGGACTGCACCTACGAGGCCTACGCCCGGGAGGTGGGGGATCTGTTCGGCTCCGCCATCCCCGGCATCTTCACCGACGAGCCACAGCTGTCCAACCACGGCTATCCCTACACCGAGGGGCTGTTCGAATTGTTTGAGAAAAAATATGGCTACTCGCTGAAGGAAAACCTCCTTCTTCTGACGGCGCCGGGAGCCAACCGGGTCAAGTATGACTACCGCCGGCTGGTGGCCGAGCGCTACCGGGCCTCCTACACCGGTCAGATCGGCGCCTGGTGCCGGGCTCACGGCCTTCTTTTTACCGGCCACATGGCGGCCGAGGACGGGGTGTTTTCCCAGGTCCAGACCCAGGGCTCGGTCATGCCCTGTTATGCCGATTTCGGGGTGCCCGGCATCGACGTGCTGGGCAAACGGACGCCTCCGGTCACTCTGCTCAAGCAGGTCTCCTCGGCGGCTGAACAGATGAACAAGCCCGGCGTGCTCTCCGAGACCTTCGGGGCCTCCGGACACGCCGCCCGCCCCTCGGACTGGCTGGATCTTTGGTTTTTCCAGGCCATGCACGGGATCAACACCGCCTGTCTCCATCTGTCGCCCTATTCGGCAACGGGCCGGCGCAAGCGGGACTATCCGCCCACCTTTTCCTTTCATCTCAACTATTACGAAAAATTTGACCGGGTCTCCCGTCCCATGCAAAAGCTGGCCGAATATGCGGCCGCGGGACAGCGGCGGACCGAGGTGCTGGTGCTCAATCCCGTGGGCGGGATCTTCGCGAGCTACCGCAATGTCCGCACATCGCTGCCCCTGAAGACCTTCGCGGATACCCTGACCGGCGGGGGCGTGGAGGAGGACTGCAGCGAGCTGGCCACGGCCTACCGGGTGCTGCTGGAAAATTTGCTGGCCGTCAACGTGGACTTTCATCTGGGCGACGAGACCCTGATGCGGGAGCTCCGGGCCGAGGCCGGGGGCGGCAGGCTTCGGGTGGGCGGGTACGCCTACCGGGCCGTAGTCCTGCCCTTGGGGATCAGCCCCTCCCGGGAGACCTGCGCCCTGCTGGAGGAATTTGCCCGGGGCGGCGGGCTGCTGCTTTACGTGCAGAAGCTGCCCGAACGGGTGGAGGGGGAGCCCTCCGACCTCTTCCGGCAGTGGCAGGTCGAGGGCCTTCTGCAGCCGCTCACCTTGGGCCCCTCCCTGATGAAAAAACAGCTCCGCTGCTACGGACTGAGACCAGTCTTCGAACTGTACGGGGAGGAGGACTTCCGCCCTCTGCCGCTGGGGCTGACCGTCAGGACCTGCCAAGAGGGAGAGGTCGTCTTTGTGCGCAACACCCTGCCCGGGGACTGCCGGGCCCGCTTTTCCTGGGAGGGGAAGGAATACCAGCTCTCTCTGGAGGGGGGCGAAAACGTCGTGCTGGACCTGCGGGGAGAGCCGTCGGTCTACCGCCCCCGCGCCGACAGACTGGAGGCTTTGACCTGCCGGCCGGACGAGGAGGTCCTGCTCCGAAAAAAAGTGGAATTTTCCTACCGCCCGCTGGAAGACAACATGATGGTGGTCGACGACTGCGAGGGCTGGGTGGAGGATCAGCTGATCCTGAAGGGCAACACCTTTCGGGTCAACGAGGCCGTGCACGCGGCCGTCCGGGAGGCCGCCGAGGTCCGCATCGTCTGGCCCTTTGTCAACCGGGGCTTTTCCGGCCCGCTGACGCTGGTGCTGGAGGGCAGCGAGGAACTGCGTTCTGTGCGGGTCAACGGCCGGGAGATTTCGCCCTCGGGTGGCTGGTACTATGATCCGGATTTCAAGACCTACGATATCTCCGGGACTTTGCAGGAGGGGGAAAACAGGGTAGAAGCCCTCTATTCCATCCGTCGCACACGGGCCGAATTGGAAAAAGGGGCCTTCGAGACCGAGAGCAACATCTACTTTTACAACACCGAATTCGAGCCGATCTACCTCCGCGGCCCCTTTTACGTGGGAGGAAGGAGCGAGCGGCGGCGAAACGCCGAGCGGGAATTTGTCAACCTGACCGGCGAATACCTGTGCCGGCCGGAGGGCCAACCCACCGAGGCAAACTTTCCCTTCTACCGCGGACGGGCGGTGTACGAGGGGAGTTTCGAGTCAGCGGAGGAGGGGGAGGCCGAGATCCGTCTGGCCTGCACCTACCCCCTGTACGGCCTCTCGCTGAACGGCGGGCCGGAGGTCTTTGTGACCGACGGCTTTGCCCGGGCCGGGACCGTCCGGAAGGGGCGGAACACCCTGACGGTGACCTGCCGGACGGGGGACCGCAACATGATGGGGCCCTTTCATTACTTCGACTGCGACAACGAATACACCGGCCCCGGGACCTTTGCCGGAATCCGGGGCTGGGAGGACAACTTTAACGTCAAAACCCCCTTTCTCCTGATCCCTGAACAGACCTTTACGGAGGGGAAGAATCTCATCGAGGAGAGGATGGGGGAGATGATAGAAATCAAGCTGGTGAGGCGGACATGAAACGAGTACACATGATTTGCAACGCGCACATCGATCCCATCTGGCAGTGGGACTGGCAGGAGGGAGCCAGCGCGGCCCTCTCCACCTTCCGTTCGGCGGTCAAGCTGGCCGAAAAGTACGACTATGTGTTCTGTCACAACGAGGTGACGGTCTACAAGTACGCTCAGGAGTACGATCCGGAGCTCTTCGAGGAGATCCGCCGGCTGATCAAGGCGGGCAAATGGCGGGTCATGGGGGGCTGGTTTCTGCAGCCCGACTGCAACCTGCCCGCCGGGGAGAGCCTGGTCCGCCAGGTCCTGCGCGGAAAGAAGTATTTTACCGAGCAGTTCGGGGAATGGTCGACCACGGCCTTCAACGTCGATCCCTTCGGCCACAGCCGGGGGCTGGTCCAGATCCTGACCAAGTGTGGGCAGGACAGCTATCTGTTCTGCCGCCCCTATCCGCCTGAGCTGAGCTTAGAGGCCGATCAGTTCATCTGGGAGGGCTTCGACGGCAGCCGCGTCAAGGCCTTCCGCTCCTCGGCGGGCTACAATTCTCCCCTGGGCGACTCGGCCCGGGCCATCCGCGAGCGGGCCGAAAACCAGAAGGAAGACACCGTCTGCGTGCTCTGGGGGGTGGGCAACCACGGCGGCGGCCCCTCGGCCAAGGACCTCGCCGACATCGAAATCCTTCAAAAAGAGGGGGAGAACGAGTACATCCACTCTACCCCCGAGGCCTTTTTTGCCGAGATCGGGCCGACCTCGGTCTTCAAAAAGTCCCTGCACATCTCCATGCCGGGGTGCTACACCTCCATGAACAAGGTCAAGCAGCGCCACATCCGGCTGGAAAACGAGCTGTACTACGCCGAGATCATGGCCGCGCTGGCCGAGCAGAAGGGGCTGATGGACTATCCCACCGAGCGGCTGGCGCTGGCCGAGGAAGACCTTCTGACCGGCGAATTCCACGACGTGCTGCCCGGCAGCTGCATCCGCGCCGGGGAGGAGAACGGAGAGATGATCTTCCTGCACGGCCTGAACGAGACCGACAAGGTCAAGTCCGCCGCCCTGTTCGCCCTCTGCCGGGAGCAGGAGGCGGCCGGGGAGGGGGAGTATCCCATCGTGGTCTTCAATCCCCATCCCTACGCCCTGACCGCCAACGTGGCCTGCGAATTCATGCTGGCCGACCAGAATTGGAGCGAGGAAGTGACCTCCCGCATCCGCATGACCGACGAGGCCGGAAAACCGGTGTTCTTCCAGGTGGTCAAGGAGGAGAGCAACATCCATCTGGATTGGCGCAAAAAGGTGGTGTTCGAGGCCGAACTTAAGCCCCTTTCTCTGAACCGCTTCCGGGTCTTTGTGGACATGGTCAAGGCCGAGTCCGCCAAAAAGTCGGAGGATCTGGTCTTTGACAACGGCAGAAAACGGGTGGAGATCGACGGGAAGACCGGACTTTTGAAGAGCTTCCGGGTGAACGGAAAGGACTATTTGCAGGACGCCTGCCGGCTGAATCTGTTCGAGGACAATCCCGATCCCTGGGGGATGGGGGCCGAGCAGCGGACCCGCCTGGGTACCGATCCCAAGCCCTTCGAGCTGATGAAGGAGCCCGACGGGGTGTTTGCCGGCATGAAGCCGGTGCAGGTCATCGAGGACGGCCCGATCTACCTGGGCGTCGAGGCCTTCTTCCGCCGGGACAACACCCGGGCCAGAGTGGAGTACCGCATCTGGAAAAACAACGACGAGGTGGACGTGCTGGTCGACCTCTTCCCCGGCGATGTCAACAAGATCGTCAAGCTGGAGCTTCCGGTCTGCGGGGCCGGCCGGGTCTTCGGTCAGGCCGTGTTCGGCATAGACGAGCTGTTCACGGACGGCCGGGAAAACGTCTCCCAGCGCTTTGTCGCCGTGGAGAGCGGCAAGGACCTGCTCGGGGTCTGGAACGACTGTATCTACGGCAGCCACTTCGAGAACGGCAGCCTTTTCCTCTCGCTGATGCGGGGGACGACCTACTGCGCCCATCCCATTCTGGACCGGAGCATCCTGCCCGAGGGCCGCTTTACCAAAAAGATGGACCAGAGCGAGCGCAACTACCGCTTCCGCATCGGCCCGGCCCGGGAGCAGGAGCTGGAGCGCAAGGCCCTGGAATTTGTCCGCACGCCCTTTGCGGTCAGCGTCTTCCCCGGCGGGAAGGCCGGCAGCGCCAAACCCTTCGAGGTGGGCATCTCCGACCCGAACGTCACCCTGCAGGCCCTCAAAAAGGCCGACGACGGCAGGGGGCTGATCGTCCGGCTGTTCAACAACACCGCCGGGGAGGCCAAGGCCGAGTTCCGCATGGGGGAAAGCCGCATCGCCCTGACCTTCGGCAAGTTCGAGGTCAAGACCCTCCGCTTCGACGGCAAGCTGACCGAACTGCCCGGCATGGAGATCTGACCGGGGCAGACAAGTTCAAAGGATCTGCCTTTCGCGCCGGATCTGAATTTTGAAGTCAGGAAAAATCGGCCGGATCCGCTTGGATCCGGCCAAACATCAGGTACTTTACGGACCAAAGGGCCGCCTGTTTCGGGCGGTCCTTTGTCATGCCGGGAAAATGAATCGGACCGGGAAAGAGGCCGGCAGGAAACGGAACGGGAAGGATCCCAAAAGGGCGATCGAACCGTTTCCATTTGTCATCAAGGGAGCAGAAAAAGAAAAGATCTCTGAGGGCCGAAGTGGGCGCGGCCGCAGCCCGGGCAAAACAAAAAGGCCCGGAGGATCTCAGAAAGCAAAAAAGGTCGGGTGGGCCTCAGAGGACAAAAAAAGGCCCGCAGACCTTGACTGGACGTATTTGGGACATCCGGCACATCAGTTGCTTGAAAAAGCGGTGCGACCTTAGTGTATCTGCAGGCACTTTAAGTATAGCACAATTTGTCCGATCTTACAACCCGATTTTGGAAATTTATCCAAATTTTTTTTGGAGGTGTGCCGACCGGGGAAACTTTGCCGCCTTTGCTCCCGGTCCGGCAGAGCCGAAAGAACATTGCAGCACTTTCTGTCCGGCGGGAGCGGGTGAAGTTCGAGGGCAAAGAGATCGGCGGCCGACCAGGGGCAAAAAGCGCGGGAGGCCTTTTACCCGGGGAGGGAGCCAAAGGAAAGAGCGGGCACTCCCCGCGAAGGCAAGACCGAAAGCCGAATGTGGAGGAGCGGCTCCTGCTTTTTTCGGGCCGGAGAGGGGGAGGTCCTTTGCAGTAGACATTCTGTCCGGCGTGAGGGGCGAAGTTCGGGGGAGCAAAGGGATCGGCCGCGCAAAAGGCGAAGGGCTTTCCGGAAGGCTTCGGGGCGGAGTTTGAAGGCTGGAAAAGTTATCCACATCGGCGGGGATCTTGACGGGGGTCGGGGAAATGTCATTTTTCGACGGAGGGCCAAAGCGGGAAGGTGTTCTAAACAGTGGGGAAACCCGCATAAGCTAGAGGAAGAAAGGGGCGTTTTTTCTGTTATTTTGGAAACCCCAAAAGGGCCTCGAAAGGGCTTTTTCCGGCCTCGGGAGCCGGGGAGCGGGGTTGTCCACCGGAATCCACACGAACAGGTGTTTTTGTGGATAACTCTGTGGATAAGTGGGTAACTCTGCCCGAAAACAGGAATTTTCGACAAAAATCGAGCCAAAGAGGGGGAAAAAGTCCGGTGCGCAAGCCCAAACTGACGGTCATCACACTCAAAAAAAGCGTCCTCGTCGTCTGCGCGCTCTGCCTCTGCGGCGCGGCGGGTCTGCTGGCGGCGGCCGGCGCCTTCCGGCCCTCGGCGGGCGAGCCGGGCATGACCATTGTCTTGGATCCCGGCCACGGCGGCATCGACGGCGGGACCGTGGGGGTGACCACCGGGGTGCCGGAGAGCGAGCTCAATCTGCTGATCGCCCGGGATCTGAGGTCGGCGCTGCTCTCCTACGGCTTTTCGGTGGTCCTGACCCGGGAGAACGCCGACGGCCTGTACGGCCAGCCCACCGACGGCTTCAAGCGGCGGGACATGGAAAAGCGGCGGGAGATCATCGAATCCGCCGCCCCCGTGCTGATGATCAGTCTGCACCTGAACAAATTCGCCTCCCGCCAGCGGGAGGGCGCGCAGGTCTTTTTCCGGGCGGACAGTCCGGAGGGGGAAAAGGCCGCCCGCGCCATTCAGGACAGCCTGAACCAGCTGAACAGCCGGGCCTTCGAGGCCCTGACGGGGGACTACTACATGCTCAACTGCACAAATTTTACTTCGGTCATCGTGGAGTGCGGCTTTCTGTCCAATCCCGACGACGAGCGCAAGCTGCTCACCCCGTCCTACCGCCGCCGGCTGGCCGAAAAGATCGCCGAGGGCGCCGTCCGCTACCTGCTGGAGAGCGGAACGATCGCCCCGGAGAGCGCGCCGGACCGGACAGCGGGCGGCTGAGGTCCGACATTGAAAACCCCCGGCCAAGGAAAGGCCGGGGGGGTTGGCATGGGGCGGAAAGCCCTGACGGAACCCCTCCCTTGCAGGCCGAAGCGGAAGGGCCGACCTGTGCAGACAGAGGAAACGGAGGGGCGAGGGCGATTTTTCCGGGACCGGAAAAGCGCAGGCTCTTCCGGTTGTGCGGGCCGTTGATTTGGAAAGACCGCCGCAAAAAAGGCAGAAAAAACCCCGGCCGGGAGAGGCCGGGGAAGGGAGGGCACCCCGATAAGGTGCCGGAACAAAAGACCCGGTTTTAGCGAAAACCGGAAAAATGAACCGACCTTGGAGGAGGTCGGATAACGCCCCGGTGAAGAGCCGGAGCAAAAGTCCCCGATCTAAAAAAAGACCGGGCTGAAAGGAAAAGGCCGGCCCGAAGAGGCCGGAAAAATCATGCCCCGAGGAAAGAAGGGCAGATTTTTTAAAATTGAACCTTGACCCGGCAAGGGAAGCCGGTCCCGGCGGCTGACCCCGGGAAGGGGCGAAAAAGTCAGGAACAATGATCTTTGTCCTTGATCTTTTGGTACAGCTCGGAAATAGCCCGGAGCTTTTTTATGAGCGTTTCGGCGTCCTCCGGCTCGTCCCAGCGGGAACTCTCGGAGTCCGGTTTGGCGGGAGAACATTTTTGCGCGTGCAGATAGTCTCTTTTGGCGATCCTGAGGTGCTGACTCAAAGCCTCCGGCGAGGTATTTCTGATGTACCACAACAGGTCTTTTTCCTGGAAACTGAGCGTTTGCAGAACGATCAAAAACTTTTCCGCCTCCCGCTCCACGTACTCCACAGCTTCCTGGTTGCCGTGTTCTTCCGCAAGCTGTAGGAGTGTCAACAAAGAGACAAAGGCATCGTTCATGAGCAGATTTCCGTCTTTTTCTTCCATGAAACATCTCCTGATCTGCAGACTGCTTCTATTATAATTTTTCGATCTGCGCTTGTCAAGTCATTTTGACTAGTTACAGATTATTTTTTTAGCTTTGTGATAAAATAAGTTTGTGACCGGGAAAAATGAAAAACTGATTTCGCCTGAGGAATTCGGACCTCGTTTGAAAGAATTTCGGGATTTCAAACAGCTGTCGCAGAAAAAAGTGGCCGAACAGCTGGGCGTGGCTGAAAGCACCTATGCCAACTGGGAACAGGGGCGGAGGGATCCCAGCATTGCCGACCTGATCAATCTGCTGAAGGTGCTGGAGATCGATCCCCGGGAGCTATTTTGGAAATAGAACAGTCAAGATCGGAAAAGCAGAGCAAGTCTCTGCTTTTTTTGTTCCCTTTTTGCGTCCAGAATTCCTGTGCCAAAGTATTTTTACAAATTGCTGCCGAGATGGTAAAATAATGGGGAAGTAAAAAAACGTCTTACGGCGGCAACGAGTAAAAAATGAAAGACATGAAAGAACGATTGATCTCAGCCGAAGCATTTGGCGCGCATTTAAAAAAACTTCGCCAACTCAGACAGCTGTCCAGAAGGGAAGTCGCCGGGCAGCTGGGCATATCCGAGAGCGCCTATGCCAGCTGGGAGCAAGGGCGGAGAGACCCCGGCATCGCCGACCTTCTCAAGCTGATGAGCGTGTTGAAGATCGACCCCCGGGAACTATTTTGGAAATGAAAAGTCAAAAAAGCAGAGCAAGTGCTCAGGAGAGGAAATCAGACTATAAAACAAGGAAAATTTTGCGAAAAATAGTTTTACTTGCGAAGAAGAAAAAATTTCAAAATTCGACAGGCAAACGCTTTACAAATTTTTCACGAGGTGGTATAATAAAGGCACAATCGAGGTCGGGAACAGACTTCACGGCTTCGGTTTCAAATCGCTCATCATTTTCCCCCTTATCATATGCACGAAGAGCAGAATCTTTTTCAAGGTTCTGCTCTTCGTGCATATCGGGACCTTTTGAAGCGCGCCGGAGAGCGCCAATGCCCCGAATCGTCTGAAGTTCTGCTCTTCATGCATATCAGGGCCTATTGAAGACGCCGGAGAGCACCAAGGCCCCGAGTCGTTTGAGGTTCCGCTTTTCGTGCATATCAGGGCCTTTTGAGGGGAAGGATTTGTTCCCGCGGCTCCCGGGTCTGGTCTGCCGGGGCGTTTTTTGAGACTGACGGACCGCGCTTTTCAGGAAGATCTTGAAGCTTGTTTGTTTTGTCGTCCGGGGCGAAAGCCTTGTGCCGCGATCTGCCGGGGAGCCGTCCGAGGAAGGGGCGTCCGGAGGACAAAAAAAAGCCGGCTGTCAGCCGGGCTTTTTGGGATCAGACCTTGGCGCGTCTGGTCGCGGAGGTGTTCTGGCGGCGGGCCGTGGAACGGTCGTCGCTCCGCAGGGCGGAGTAGATGAGGTAGAAGGCCAGCCAGATCCCGGCGATGCCCACGAGGATGTAGACGGCGGTGGACAGCATGGAAGCGGCGCCGAACAGCGCGGTGACCAGGTTGAAGGAGAATAGTCCGACCAGCAGCCAGTTCAGACAGCCGATGATGGCCAGGATGGAGGCGATCAGGGTTACGATCATCATAAGATTTTGGCTCCTTTCCCGAAATTTCGGGGCGTTGTAACACTATTGTGGCCCAAAACCCTGATTTTCATACCCCCTTTGCAAGATCCCCTTCAGACAATGTTTTCCAGGACCAGAAAATCGTAGGGGAAGCTCTCCACGAAGTCGCCGGGCAAAAACTTGGCGTTGTTGAATTCGATGAAGTGGGAGATGTGTTTGTTCAGCACCAGCGGGGTAGGGAGATCCATCTCGCTGCAGATGTCGTGGACAAAGCCGTAAAAGCGCTCGGGCGCCCAGTTTTCTTCGGAGGTGTAGATCCAGCTTTTGGCGATCTTTTCCTCCCGGACCAGCCGGACCCAGATCTTGACCATAATATCACCTATTCAAAATCGTTATACCTTATCATAGCACGATTTGGCCGAAAAACCAAACAGTTTATTGACTTCGTCTGCAATTTTCTTTAAAATAGTAGCATAGGCTAAGGAGGAAGCTATGAAGACTTCCAACAGGATCTCCGAACAGGTAGTCAAGCGGCTGCCCCGCTACTACCGCTGCCTGAAGGCCTTCGAGGCCGAGGGGAAGGAGAGGGTCTGTTCCGAGGAGATCTCCCGGCGGATGCAGGTCACGGCCTCGCAGGTCCGCCAGGATTTCACCCACTTCGGCAGCTGCGGGATGCAGGGCTACGGCTACGACGTCCACCTGCTCAAGGAGCGGGTCAGCGCCATGCTGGGACTGACCCGGGCCTACCACGTCATCGTGGTGGGCGGGGGCAACGTGGGCCGCTCCATCTGCAACTACCAGGGCTTTTTCCGGGAGGGATTTTTTGTGCAGGCCGTGTTCGACCTCTTTCCCGAGTCCGTGGAGGTCCGGCCCGGCGTCAAGGTGCTGGATGACGCCGCGCTGGAAGAGTACCTGGCCGGCCACGATGTGGACATCGCCGTCATCGCGGTGGAGGCGGAGGCCGCCCAGGCCATGGCCGACCGGCTGGTCGCCAACGGAGTGCGGGCCATCTGGAATTTTGCCCCCCTCAATCTGGAAGTTCCCGAAGGAGTGGCCGTGGAGAACGTGTTCATGAGCGACAGCCTGTTCGTGCTGGCCTACAGGTTCAACGAGGCGCTTAAGGAGGAAAATCTTCCGCAGTGGGGGGAGAACCAGCCGTCGCAGACCCATCCGGTTTGAGTGGCCGATCGGCGGGAGAGGGGAAAGACGGCCCTTTTTCGTTCCGAAAAATCGACGAATTGAAATGAACAGGCGGGCTGCGGCCCGCCGGGGAGGTATGATGACAGCGTTCAAAAAACAGATCCTGGAGATCCTCGTGCACGAGGACTGCCGCTATTCGCCGGAGAAGATCGCCACCCTGCTGGGCGCGGAAGCGGCCGACGTCCGCGCCGCCGTGTCCGAGCTGGAGCGGGAGGGGGTGGTGGTCAAGTATGCCGCCGTGGTCAATCCCGAAAAGCGGGAAGAGGACTTTGTGGACGCCCTCATCGAGGTCAAGGTCACCCCGCAAAAGGCCCTGGGCTTTGACGCCATCGCCGAGGAGATCTATCAGTTCCCCGAGGTCAAAAGCGTCTACCTGATGAGCGGGGGGTACGACCTGTGCGTGATGATCGAGGGCCGCACCCTGCGCGAGGTGGCCAACTTCGTCTCCGAAAAGCTGTCGGTGATGGACACCGTCATCAGCACGGCCACCCACTTCATCTTAAAGACCTACAAAAAGGATGGGATCATCCTGGAAGAGGGGGAGCAGGCAAAGCGGATTGCCGTACAGCCATGAGGGCCGAACGCTATCTCAGCCGGCTGGCCTCCTCCATCCCGCCCTCGGGCATCCGGAAGTTCTTCGACCTGGTGGCCGAGATGGACGACGCCATTTCGCTGGGCGTGGGCGAACCCGACTTTCCCACCCCCTGGAACGCCCGGGACGCCGCCGTCAAGAGCATCCAGAAGGGCTACACCCGCTACACCTCCAACGCCGGCCTGCCCGAGCTGCGGAAGGCGGCCGCGGCCTACTTCCGGGAGCGCTTCGATCTTGGCTACGATCCCGCCGACGAGATCCTGATCACGGTGGGGGCCAGCGAGGCCATCGACCTGTGCTTCCGCGCCATCCTCGATCCCGGCGACGAGGTGCTGATCCCCCAACCCTCCTACGTGTCCTACGCCCCCAACGTCACCCTCTGCGGGGGAAAGCCGGTGCCGGTCGAGTGCTTCGAGCGGGACGACTTCAAGGTCCGCCCCGAAAATCTGGAGCGGGCGGTCACCGAAAAGACCAAGGCCGTGCTGCTGCCCTATCCCAACAACCCCACCGGCGCGGTCATGGAGCGGGAGGCCCTGGAGGCTTTGGTCCCGGTCATTCAAAGACACGACCTGCTGGCGGTCTCCGACGAGATCTACTGCGAGCTGACTTACGGAAGCCCCCATGTTTCGATCGCCTCGCTGCCCGGCATGAGGGAGAGGACCCTGGTCATCAACGGCTTTTCCAAGGCCTTTTCCATGACCGGCTGGCGGGTGGGCCTGCTGGCCGCCCCCCGGGAATTTCTGAAGGTCATCTTAAAGATCCACCAGTACGTCATCATGTGCGCCCCCTCCATGGGGCAGTATGCCGCCCTGGAGGCCTTGAAGAGCGGGTTGAGGGACAACTTCGCCGAAGTGGCCCGGATGCGGGCGCAGTACGACATGCGGCGGCGGTTCATGGTCAAAAGCCTCAACGACATGGGCCTGCACTGCTTCGAGCCCCGGGGGGCTTTCTACGTCTTCCCCTCGGTCGAAAGCCTGGGCATGGACGGAGAGGCCTTTGCCGACGCCCTGCTGCGGGAGCAGAAAGTGGCCGTCGTGCCCGGCTCGGCCTTCGGGGAGAGCGGCCGGCACTTTGTGCGCATGAGCTATGCCTACTCCATGCGCAGCCTGGACGAGGCCGTGGCCCGCATTTCGGAATTTGTCTCCCGGCATCGCGCGGACGGGAAGGCGTCCCGCCGTCCCTGAGGACCATTTTGCAGACCATCCCCGGAATCACATTAAAGCACGCAAAAACAGAAAGACACCGAAAAGACCAGGCCGAAGCGCTCCGACGCTTCGGCCTGGTCGTTTGGCCGGGGTCGCCCGGCCTTTTTTTATGTGTTCATGTTCGATCTCCTTTGGGGACGGAAAGAATTTGTTTCATTGCGGAAAAAATTCATGGAGGAGAAAAGCGCTGTTTTCGCGGCGTTTGACGGAGAAAAGCCTCCGCCCGGCTCATAGGCCGCTGCGCAGATCGAAGTTGATCAGTTCCATGGAGGAGGGGATGCGGACGTCCATTTTCTCCTGCAGGGGAAGCTTGCGCATCAGCTTGACCAAAATCTCTCCGGCCTTTTCCCCGATGCCCGCGGAATTTTGCCGGATCTGAATGTAGGGGTAAAGGGTGGAGTCGAAGTTGATGATCTCGTTGTCAAAAAAGACCAGATCGAGGTCCCGGCCGATGACTTTGTGCATCCGCTTCAAGACTTCGATGGTGTGCAGGGAGAAAAATCCGCTGGTGGTGATGATGGCGTCCGTGTCCGGGTGATCCCGGAGGTGGCGCTCGAGGATGGGCTCGAACCCCTGCTCGAAACCGGCGTTGATCCGGGGCAGGACCAGCAGGGAGGGGTCGGTGCCGGCGGGCAGAAAGTGGCGGACGGCCGTCCGGAAGCCGTTGATCCGGTGTTCGATGGAGGTGATGCCGCGGGCTTCGGTGATAAAGCAGATGTTCTGCCGGCCGAGCTCCACCAGCTTCTGAATGGCCTTGTAGCAGTCCCCGAAGTGGTTGGTGGACACGGCGTACAGGTTCAGGCCCTTGTAGTAGCGGTCGATGGAGACCACGGGATAGCCCGACTCGATCAGCTCCCGGATCTCCGGGCAGAGGGGATCTTTGGACTGGGGGTAAAACAGCAGCCCGTCGAATTGCTTTTTGGCCAGGATCTTCAGCATGTCGGTCTCCATGTCGGGCCGCTCATAGGTGAAGAAAAAATGGCACAAAATATCGTTAGTCCGGAAAAAATCCGAGATCCCCATCAGGATGTCGGTGATAAACACCGGCTGCGGATAGGGCAGCAGGGCGGCCACGCTGTAGGTCAGGCGGGGGTCGGACTCCTCCCGGGATTTCAGGTGATCGGTGTTGACAAAGGATCCGCTTCCCCTCTTCCGCAGGACCAGACCCTTGGCCTCCAGGCGTTCAAAGGCCAGCCGGGCGGCCGTCCGGCTGGCGCCGAACCGCTCGGCCAGCTCGTTCTCGGAGGGGAGCCGAAAATCCGGGTTGTACTTGTTTTCCACGATCAGATCGAACAGATAGTCGTAAATGTTCCGGCTGTGGTTTGCTTTCATGGCGCTCGGACGGACAGAGCCGATCTCCGTTTTTTTTTCATTATATCACAAACGGGCGGCGAAATCAACCGGATTTCGGGCGGACGGCAGGGAAGAAGGGCTCCGCTTGCGCAGCCGGAAAAGGAGGAGCTTTTCCTTCCCGGCGGGAGGCCGAGTTGTTCGCAAGTTGTACTGAAAATTTGGAGAAAAGAGCCTGAAATTCTCCCTTTCCCTATTGACGAACGCGCTTTTTCGGTATATGATAGAGACAAGAAAGGACCGGCCTGCTTTTTTCGTATCCGTCTGAAAAAAGAAGGTCTTCGAAAATGCGCCGGTTCAGGGAAGGGTTGTTGGGGAGGGGCCTTTGAAAAAGACAGACATGAGGTGACCGGATGAAGGAAGTTTTTCTGATCTGCAATGCCCATATCGATCCCATCTGGCAGTGGGATTGGGAGGAGGGGGCCGCCGTGACGCTGGCCACGTTCCGGAGCGCGGCCGACCTTTGCGAGCGCTTCGACTACGTTTTCTGCCACAACGAATCCCTGATCTACGAGTGGACGGAGCGGTATGACCCCGAACTGTTCGGGCGGATCGCGGCGCTGATCCGGCAGGGCAAATGGCAGGTCATGGGGGGCTGGTATCTGCAGCCGGACTGCAGCATGCCCTCGGCGGAGGGGTTGATCCGGCAGATGCGGCGGGGACAGGACTATTTCCGGGAAAAGTTCGGCGCCTCCTGCAGGACGGCGGTCAACGTGGACTCCTTCGGCCACAGTCCGGGCCTGCCCCAGCTGCTGAAAAAGGGGGGCTACGACAGTTACGTCTGCTGCCGGCCCATGAACGGCTTCTGCGACCTGCCCGAGGAATTCGTCTGGGAGGGCGTGGACGGGAGCCGGGTCACCGTGGTGCGCGCGGCCGGATTTTACAACCAGCCCATGGGACTGGCCGCCAAAAAGGTGGAGGCCGAGATCGCCAGGACGGAGGGGAAGGAGGCCATTCTGACGCTGATCGGCATCGGCAATCACGGGGGAGGTCCCTCCCGGAAGGATCTGGAAGATCTTGCCGCGCTGAAGGTCCCCGGCGACCGCATCCGCTACGCCCGGCCGGAGGACTTTTTCGGGGCGACGGCCGGGGAGGAGCGTCCCCTCGTCAAGGGGGGACTGTATCCCTGCTTCCCGGGATGCTACACCTCGCAGATCAAGATCAAACAGACCTACCGCCGTTTGGAGAGCGAATATTTCGCCACCGAAAAGATGGTATCGGCCCTGACGGCCTCGGGCCTGGGAGAATATCCCGCCGAGTCGCTGCGGGAGGCCGAGCGCAAGCTGCTTTTGGCCGAATTTCACGACGTGCTGGCCGGGACCTGCGTCCGGAGCGCCATGGAAGGGGCGCTGTCCGATATGGAGGCCGCCAGGAGCCTGCTCAAGGAACTCCGGGTCTCCGCCTTCATGCGGGCCTGCCTGGGCGGGCGGCGGACGGGGCAGGACGAATATCCCGTTTCCGTGTTCAATCCGCATCCGGCGCCGACCGAGGCCGTGCTGGAACTGCCCGTCATTCTGGCCGACAACGACATGAACGGCCGGCAGACCGCCTTCGAGGCCTTCTGCGGGGAGGAAAAGCTGCCCGCTCAGCTGATCAAAGAGGATTCCAACGTCCCCATCGACTGGGTCAAAAAGGTGGCGGTCCGCGTCCCCTTAAGACCCTCCGCTTTCCAGCGGATCATCCTGCGGGCCCTGCCGGGGCCCCGGCACCGGGCCGTCGGCCTGAGGGAAGATTACCGCAGCGAGGAGGGCGGTCTGGCCCTCCGCATCGGGGCCGGCAGCGGCCTGATCGAAAGCCTGTCCTTCGAGGGGCGGGAGCTTTTGTCGGGCGGGGCCTTTGCCCCCGTGCTGTACACGGATAACGAGGACCCCTGGGGCATGCAGCCCTACCAGCACCGGCGGCTGGGAGAACCCGAACTGCCCATGCGCCTGGGCGATCCCGCCCGATCCGCCCGCCTGTGCGGGGTGCATCGGGAGGAGATCGCCTCCGTGCGGCTGACCGAGAGCGGTCCGGTCTTCGACGAGATCGAGTGCATTTTCGAGGGGGGAGAGTCCTGCGTGGTGACGCGCTACCGCGTCATGAAGGGGCGGCCCGAAATCGAAGTGCGGACCGAGGTCCACTTCCGGGAAAAAAACAGGATGCTGAAGCTGGTGCTGCCCTTCCGGGAAGGAACGGCCTTCCGGGGCGGCATCCTGGCCGGAGCCGAGGATCTGGCGGCGGACGGCGCCGAAAAAGTCTTCCAGAACTGGCTCCTGTGCGCGAAAGAGGGAATGGCCGCGGCCGTGCTGAACGACGGCATCTACGCCGCCAGCTTTGTGGGCAGCCGCGCCGAACTTTCCCTGGCCCGGGGGACCGCTTACACCGCTCACTACATCGACGGAAGGGAGATCCTGAACGAGGAGCGCTGGTACGGGCGTTCGGATCAGACCGAACTTCACTTCCGCTTCCGGCTGATCGCCGGACGGAGGGAGGAGATCGAGGCCGAGGCGCCCCGCCTGGCCCAGCTGCTCAACGAGCCGCCCTTTTCGATGACCCTGTTCCCCAAAGGGGGGCCGGAGGTGCCCTGCGAGGGGCCGGAGCTCTCCGGAGATCGGGAGATCCTGCTCCAGTCCTTCACAGCCGAGGAGGGAAGACCGGTCGTCCGGCTGTTCAACGCCTCCAAAGAGTCCAGAAGGGCCGTCCTCCGTCTGGGCGGAGCCCGGATCGAAGCGGCCTTCGGGGGCTTTGAGATCAAGACCTTCCGGCTGGAGGAGGGGGGCTTTTGCGAGTGCGGGGGCTTTGCCCTTTAGCCTCGCCGTTTCCTGTCAAAACCGGTTGTCCGCAACCGTAAAAAAACCAAAAGGAGAGAACAGATGAAAAAGAAAATCGCAAGCATCCTGGTATGCGCACTCTGCGTCCTGCTCGGCCTGACGGCCTGCGGCGGCGGTTCAGACGACAGCTTTACCAAAGACGACGGCGTCGAACTGACCATCTGGATCCAGTCCAACAATCAGCCCGAGTACTTCATGGGCTGGTTCAAGAACGCCTTCGAGACCCAGAACCCCGGCATCACCCTGAACTTCGTGGCCGGAAACTCGCTGGGGGCCTCGCTGGCGACCTCCCTGAAGAGTCCGGACGGTCCGGACATGACCGCGACCTGGGGCGGCTCGGTCCTGCCCACGCTGGTGGACAGCAATCTGCTTCTGTCCCTCGACGACGTCATCGACGAGGAGCTGGAGTCCAGAATGGTCAATCAGGCCCTGCTGAACAAGATCGACGGCTCCTCCTACGGCGCCCCCATCTTCGGCTTTGCCTCGGTGATCTACTACAACAAGACGGTCTTCGACGCCAACGGCTGGGAGGAGCCCCAGACCTATGAGGAATTCGCCGACCTCTGCGCCAAGATCAAAGCTGCCGACTACGAGACCATCGTCACCGGCTACAGCTACCACATTCCCCAGACTTTGCACGCCCGCACCATGACCGAGGCCGAGCTGGAGCACCTGATCGCCGACGACCTGACCTCCAGCCCCCTGACCGGGGAAGGATGGGAAAACGGCTGGTCCCTGCTGGCGGACATGTATTCGAAGGGCTTCTTCGCGGAGAACATCTCGGGCTACACCACCACGACGGCCCGCTCCGCCTTTGAGAATCAGAACGCCCTGATGATCTGGACTCCCTCCATCGACCTGATCACGCTGAGCGCCAACACCACCTTCGAGATCGGCACCATCGTCTTCCCCGACGCGCCGGCCGCCTACAAGGCCGAAAATTCGGCCTACGACACGGTCAGCCCGATCACCGGCGTCTACACCGACGTCATGTGCATCAACGCCAACACCGAGTATCCCGAGGAGTGCAAAAAGGTCATCGAGTTCATGTACAGCGACGCCGCCCAGCAGGAACTGCTGAACTGCTTCATGTTCCCGGTGCTAACCGGCGTCTCCACCGATCACATCGCCGACGAGGTCAAATCGGCCTTCGACGGCGCCATGAAGGAGGTCTACGACCTCATCGGCGAAAAGGGCATGAGCCTTTACTACATGACTTACTACAAGTACGAGTCCGGTCTGGATTCCCAGCTGGAGCAGAGGTTCAAGGAGATCTGCAAGTAAGGTCCTCCCGGAGAAGAAATCTTTTAGGAAGTAATTTGAGCTATGTCTAAGATGACCCTGGAAAAGAAGGAGAGCCTTCATTCCTATCTTTACCTGCTTCCGGGCACTCTGGTCATGCTGGCCTTCGTGCTGATCCCGATGTTCATGAGCGTCTACATGTCCGCTTTCAACATCACTTCGCTGTACGGGACCTGGACTTTTACGGGATTCGGCAACTATCTGAGCGTGCTCGGCGACAGCCGGTTCTGGGCGTCATTGGGGCGGACGGTGCTCTTCGGCGCCTGGGGGCTGCTGATCGGCTTTTCCTTCGGTCTGCTGTGGTCCTTCATGGTGGCCAGGCACCGCTTTCTGAATCTTTACCGCTACATCTTCTACATCCCCTCGGTGGTCTCGTCGATCACCATGGCCCGGCTGTGGAACTACGTCTTCGTGCCGACGGACTACGGCTTCGCCAACTCCATCCTGATGGGGCTGGGGCTGGTTCAGACCCCGGTCAACTGGCTGGGCGAGGACATGATCACCTGGCTGGTGCTGCTGCTGGCCTTCTACGGCGCGGGCGGCGGCATGACCCTGGTGCTGTTCACTACCGCCATCAACAACATCGAGGAGAGCATGCGCGAAGTGGCCAAGATCGAGGGGGCTTCCACCCTGCAGACCGTCTTCATGGTGGAGCTTCCCCTCATCAAACCCGTCATCGTCAGCTACCTGATCCTCAGCATCATCGGCTCCTTCAAGGCCTTTGAAAATCTGTACGGACTGGCCCCGAATTCGGTGGGCGTGGAGACCATTGCGGTCTACCTCTACCGAAACGTCCAAAACTCCTCCATGGGCTATGGGTATGCTTCTGCCATCGGCGTGGTCAACACCCTGATCGTCATGATCATCATGGAGATCTACACCAGACTGCCGGGAGGGAAGACCGAATGACCGCCGAACAGAGCCGGAAGGCAAAACGCATCACCCTGCTGACCCTGCGGGAGGTCCTGCTGATCTGCGCCGCGATCACCCTGCTGTTCCCCCTGGCGTACATGCTGATCTGCTCGGGCAAGAGCAGCGCCGCCCTCTCCACGTCGCCCTTCTCGCTGCCCGACAGCTGGGAACAGATCGTGGCCAACTACACCTCGGTGTTCACCGGAAAGGTCTCGACCGGCCGGGTGGAGATCCAGCTGTTCACGCCGTATCTGACCATCCTGTGGAACCAGATCGTCCTGGTGGCCGCCGCCCTGGTGTTCATGCTGATCTTCGCCACGCCCATCGGCTACTGCCTGGGCAAGCGGCAGTTCAAGGGCAAAAAACTGTACATGAGCTTTGTCATCCTCACCCAGACCGTCCCCCTGTTCGGCTACCTGCTGGCCTTTTATTACCTGATGGATCTGATGAAGATGACCAACGATCTGTTTGCCATCGGCCTGATCTTTTCGGCTACCTCCATGCCCACTTCCATCATCTTCATGCGGGGCTTTTTCGAGGGGCTGCCCAAGGAGGTCGAGGAGGCCGCCAAGATCGACGGCGCGGGGGAGCTGACCCGGTTTTTCCGGATCATCCTGCCCCTGTCCAAGGGCATCATCGTCTCCATCGCCCTGGTCCAGTTCATGGGCTACTGGAACGAGTACGCCATCTCCAACCTGCTGATCACCGAGCCGGAGCTGCGGACCATCTCCATCAGCGTGATGATGACGGCAGGGGACACAGGGGGGAACTATCCCACCTACACCTACGCCCTGCTGGTCATGTCCGCGCTGCCCTCCCTGATCTTCTTTACCATCTTCAACAAGTCGATCACCAAGGGCGGCCTGGCCATGGGCAGCATCAAGGGATGACGGCAAAGCAGCGCCCCCCAAAGGCGTACGCCTTTTTGCTTGAACGCAAGTTCAAGCAAAAGATCTCTGTCAGCCCGCCTGTAATCAAATGCCGGGTAATCCGGTAAGGAGGAATTTGCATGAAAAAACTGAAACGAGGAATCAGCGCGCTTCTCCTGTTCGTGATGGTTTCCGCCCTCGGCCTGACCGGCTGCGGGGGCGAGAGCACCGAGCCCGACGAAGTCAACAAGATCACGGAGATCGAAGCTGTGGACTACGACGCTTCCTTCAACGCCTATCCCAAACCCGAGGGGGAGACCCAGCGGACGATCAACTACATCGAGCTGGCCAAGCAGGAGCCCTACACGGACACCATCCTGGCGCTGGCCCTGCAGGGGATCGCCAACCGCGAAAACCCCAGCATGTATCTGATCCACCCCTACATGATCCAGACCACCGGCCTGTACTCCTCGCAGTACTGGTTTGAGCAGCTGGATTCCACCTACACGAACGAGGACGGCTCGCCCTACTTCGAAAAGGTGAAGTTCGACAGCCTGTACGAGCTGGTGGCCGAGTACCGCGATCTGCTGGGCGGGGCGGTGCTGTACGACAGCGCCATCGTCACCGGCACGGTCTGCGATCCCAACAGCAACAACTACGGCTACATGGCGGTGCTCAACCTGCTGACCATGATGTGCGGGCAGTACGACGCCCTGCCCCTGACCGAGGGCGAGCTGACCGAGCTGAATGCCTGGCTGACCGAGCAGGGCCTGGAGCCCCTCGAGGTCAAGGGCAGCACCCTGGATTTCGATCTGACGCAGGACAACCGGGCGCTGTGGAAGGAGGCCACCCTGTACGCCCTGGAGCGGGCCGAGAGCGGGGAATGGACCTTCAGCGACAAGGCCATCGCCCACGACGGCACCTTTAACGGCGCCTACTGGGACTACGTGATCAGCCACAAAATTTTCCACTACACCCGCATTTTCTCCACTCTTCAGACCGAAGAGGAGGCCGCCATCGAGGACCGGATCATGGCGCTGACCGGGGACGACACCGTGGTCCTCGGCGTGTGGCATCTGGTCGGGGACGAGAACTCCCTGGTCACCTACGTCAACGAGCACGGCAAGTTCTTCGAGGTCACCCACGAGACCTGGAATCTGACCTGGACCAGCGGCCTGCCTTCCGAGACCCTGGAGGAACAGAGCGAGGAACTGGTCTACGACGAGAGCAAGGTCTACATCGCCATGTCCCTGTCCGAGGGCGACAACAACTCCTACACCAACTACAAGCTGCCCATAACCTGGGATCTGGTCCACGACTCCTACTCCAATGTGGTCATGACCTACCCGGTCTGCGAGACCGCCTTTGACCTGAATCCCAACATCATCCGCTGGATGAACGCCAACGCCACGGCCACCGACGGCTTCGTGGTGGCGGAATCCGGCATCGGCTACCTGAACCCCAACCTGACCGACCTGGAGAGCAGCTGGGATCTGGCCGGCTTCTACGGCATGACGGATTCCTACCTGGACAAGATGATCTCGACTTCGGCCGGAAAGCGGACCTACCGCAACGACATGGTGCCCAACCTGAAGGAAGTGGTCTACCTGGACAACATGGACTACCTGGTCTCGGGCTACGGCGCGGTCAGCGGCTATTCCACCGAGGAGTACTTCAGCGGCAAGAACAACATCTACTTCCGGGGAACGCCCGTCATGCAGGCCATCGGCGTGAGCAAGAGCCCGGACTTTTTGACGAACAGCGTCATCGAGGACGGCTCCATCCTGTACATCGGCATGAGCGGCTGGGAGGTGGATATTTCCAGCATTTCGCGCATCGTGGACAGCTGCCCGGACAACTACGTGTTTGTGACCACCGCCCAGCTGGCGGACCTCTATGAGCAGAAGGTCGCGGCCAAGTTCACGGACGTCACCTTTGCCGAGTTTGACTGCGACATGACCGAGGACGAGGCCGGTTTCCTGTGGTATTCGGACGACTTCGGCAACTACTATTCCGCGACCATTGAGGGAGAGCGCTCCTATCGTCTGGGCAGGCGGGAAAACTACGCCATCTACAAGTTCGACTTCCGCGACGACGTGACTGCGGCCAGATTCGTGATGGAGATGTCGGGCGAGTACGACATCTCGGTCTCGACCGACTATGAAAACTGGTACAGCATCGGTCGCTACGACATCGCCCGGGACGACACCACCTACAACCAGATCCGGGAGATCACCTGTCAGGTGCCCGCTCACCTGCTGGAGCAGTCCACCGAGATCTACCTGAAGATCGCCGATCCCACGCCCAACGACGGCGTGGGCTACCGGGCCTATGCCGTGAGCGCAGTGACCGACAAGGCCTCCGTGGATCAGGTCATGGGGGTCGACGGGCTGTACGACGGCGCCTACTATGTCTCCGGCGGAGAGAAGACCGATTCCGGCTACCGCACCGGCGCGGTGGTCTACCAGTTCCCCTTTGACGCCTCCGTGACCGAGGCCCTGCTGACCGTGGAGGCCACCGAGGCCGCCACCCTGGAGTTTTCGGCCGACGGCAGGACCTGGTATCCCCTGGCCGTGCAGACCTACGACCGCTCGGGCTTCTCGGTGGGCAGCCTTTACACCGCCTACCTCGACAGCATCCTGAACAACCTCTACATCCGGGTGACCACCGGGGGCGAGATCCGCTATGTCAACGTCACGCCCATCGGGACCACCGGCGGCTTTACCTTCGCGCCCACCGGCCATGTGTTTGAGCAGCGTCATCTGACGGCGGGCTGGGATGCGACCCGAAACACCTCCGGCACCTCGCCGCGGGCGGCCATCTCCAATGCCACGGTGCTGTCCTATGCCTTCCGGCTGGACGCCTCGCTGACCGATCCCGTGCTGGAACTCTATGCCGCCGGCATGTTCAAGCTGGAGATCTCCACCGACGGCAGCAACTGGATCACCCTGAAGGAAGTGGCGGCAGGGGAGAACATCACCTCCTCCATGTCCTTCAACATCTCGGCCTACGTCAAAGCCGGCTCCCTGTGCTACGTGCGGCTGACCAAGAGCGTCCAGACCGGCGGCAACGCCATGCTGTACTGGATGAAGCTGCACAACGCTTCTTAAAATCAAGGGCGGAAAGCCTTTGAAAAAAATCGTCGGCAGACCCGACAAGGAGGAAAGTTATGAAACGCAGAAGACTGATCGTGCTGTTCGCGCTCGTCGCGACCCTGTGCTGCCTGGCGGCCCTGCCCGCGGCGCACGCAGACACCGTCAACCCCGAGCTGGCCGAAACGGTCACCCGGTTCGAGGCCGAGGTGGGCTACACCTCGTACAACATGGACGGCTACAACTACGGCATCGACCTGGGCTACAGCTACCAGGGCTACGACGTGGACGGCAACTACTACATCGAGGGCGACAAGGTCGCCTTCGACAGCAAACAGTGGGACATTAAGGGGACGGATCTGGCTTATTTGGATGATTTCTCTTTCACGATGAAAATCGAAAACAAGTACAGTGATGAGCCTGTAAATGCCGGAGCTAATCTGGTGTTGCTGTTCAATGTGGATACAACCAAGGAATACAGGGCCGGCGGCCTGGCCTTCGTGCTGGATGAAAACGGGAAGTTTAACCTGGTTTTCAACGGGGCCGGAAACACCTATGGCAATGCAGTGCTGCTTCCCGTGCGGCAGTGGAACGAGGCCGAACAGGCCTATGTGGAATCCGAAGTGCCGACCGGACAGTTCCTGAACGACTGGATCTCGGCCTACAATGGCGTGGATTTTTCGGTGGGCATGGGCGATGAGATCAAATTTGAGGTCAAGCTGACCGATCCCGAGACCAAAAACGGGTTCGATTTCGCCGAGGGCGAGGGCTACTACATGTTCGTCAACGACTGCATGATCCCCGTCCGGGTCAACGATCTGTTCGAGTTCCATGGCTCTCCCAATCATAACCTGAAGGAGATCGACGGCGTCAAAGTGGGCTACTTTGACATACAGTGGAATACGGCGAACGGAGCAGCGCATCCTTCCGTGGTCATGCCCACTCAACCTTATGCCCGCATCACCTTCATCGACCGGCACTCTGCCCGCTTCGAATTCACCGAGACCGAATCCTCCGCGCTGACGGTGGCCTCCGCTTCGGCTTCCGCCGAGTTCGAGACCGAGGCCGACAGCCTCCGCCTCGGCTTTGCCGCCGACACGGCCGGGACGGGCTTCTACGGCGTCGAACTGACCAGGGTCCATTCCGGCGCCGCCTCGGTCGAGGTGGTCTGCGGCGAAGACAGCTTTGCCACCCAGTACACCGCGGAGAACCCCCTGACCTTCCCCTGGAAGGGCCACAACACCGTCACGCTGTCCTCCTTTGTGGAGAACGGGGCTGTCTATCTCTTCCTGGGCGAGACCCTGCTGGAAGTGGAGGACTACACCGCCTTCTTTGATCAGATCACCTTTGCCGAGGGCTACTTTGTGGCCGACTTCGGCGAAGCGGCTTCGGAGTGCCGGCTGGGGAATCTGTCCTCCGAGGCCGAGCACAAGACCATCGTGCTGGACGTCGTGACCGAATTCGAGGACATGACGGTGGACTTCAACGGCACCCCGGACTTCCCCGCGACGGCCACTGTCAGCCTTTCGGACGGCACCACGGCCGACTGGGCCATCACCTGGGACCTCTCCGACTTCTCCACGGCCGTGCCCAATGAATATGTGCTGACGGCCTCCTTCACCGACTACGACACCCTGCGGGAGAGCTACTACATCAGTGAGCTGAGCATCCTGCCCCAGCTGGTCATGAACGTCACGGTGGAGATGGACGTCTACGTCATCACCGAGTGGGAAAAGCCCGCCGACATCGAGATCGAAGTCGGGGGAGAGTACACCCTGCCCACCGAATTTACCGCCACCATTGACGGGGAAACCGTGACCTTCACGGTGACCTGGAACGGCACCGTCAACCGCCTGGTCCCTGGGGAGTACACCCTGACGGCGGTCGCCAACGCCTCCTCCGAGGCCAACTTCGAGTTCGCCGAGGGCGTGGACACCACCGTGACCGTCACCGTGGTGGAAGCGGAGGATCCCAACGGCGGGAGCAACGGATGCAGCGGCTGCAACGGAAGCGCAGCGGGCGGCGCGGCGGTCCTGTCCGTGCTGGCGCTGGCCGCGGCGGCTCTGATCGTGCTGAAGGCCAAACGGGCCTGAACCTGACCGGCAGCGAAAGAGAGGCGGACGCTTCCGCCTCTCTTTCTTTCTGCCCTGCGGCGCCCGAAGATCAGATTTTCAGAGGAGCCGCCGGCCAGGCGCTTGACAAAAATCCAGGATTTTGCTAAGATGTTGACTGAGTAAGGTCAAAAAGGAGTTTTTTATGTTCGGAGACAGATCGGTCTGGATCGGATGCGGAGAGGGAGAGGCCTCGCCGCTCATCCGCAGGACATTTCAATGGACGGGCGGGCGGGCCGAGCTGGCCGTCACCGGCCTCGGCTTTTTCGAGTGCTTCCTCAACGGCAGGCGGGTGGGGGAGGACTGGCTCAAGCCTGCTTTTTCGGATTATCGGGAGCGAAATTTTAAAGGACTTTTATATCCCTTTACGGACGAGACCGCCCATCGGGTGTACTATCTGGTCTATGATGTGAAGGATCTTCTCAAGCCGGGCGAAAACGTGCTGGCTCTGCTTTTGGGAGATGGCTGGTACCGTCAGAACCGGCGGGTCGACGAAGGGCAGATGTTCTTCGGCCGGGAGCTGATGGCCCGGTACGAGCTGACCGAAGGGGAAAAGCTGATCGCGGCCTCGGACGGCAGCGAGCGCTTTGCCGAAAGCTTTGTAAAAAAAAGCAGCCTGTTTTTCGGAGAAATGCAGGACTTTTCACATTTCGATCCCGAGCGACTGCTGCCGGATTTCGACGACTCGGCCTGGGAGCCGGTCCGGGTCCTGCCCGATTTCGAGACCCGGTTCTGCCGCCAGAGCTGCCCCTGCGACCGGGTGTCCGCCGTTCTCGAGCCCAAACTCCTGGCCGAGCGGGAGGGCGTCAGGATCTACGACGCCGGCGAAAACCTCGCCGGCCGGGTCCGCATCCGCTCGGGAGGCGGGGACCTCTCGGTGCGCTATGCCGAGCTGTACGACGGGCAGAAGCTGGACTTTTCCTCCTGCGGCGGGGAGAGCCAGATCCAGCACGACCGCTTTCTGGCGGTGCCCAAGGGGCGGGAGGTCTTTCCCGTCTTCCGCTGGTCGGGCTTCCGCTTTCTGGAGGTCACCGGCAGGGTCGAGGAGATCCGGGTGGAAAAACTGCACGCGGACCTGCCGGTCATGGCTGCCTTCCGCACCGACGACGAAAACGTGAATTTTTACTTCGAGGCCTTCCTTCGCTCGATGCTGGCCAACGCCCACTGCGGGATCCCCTCGGACTGCCCGCACCGGGAACGGCTGGGCTACACCGGGGACGGTCAGCTGGTCTGCGAGAGCGCGCTGCTGACTTTGGACAGCCGGACTTTTTTTGAAAAGTGGCTGGAGGACATCTTCGACTGTCAGGACAGAAAGACCGGCCACGTCCAGCACACCGCCCCCTTCAACGGCGGAGGCGGCGGTCCGGGAGGCTGGGGCGGAGCCGTCGTGCTGGTGCCCTGGGCGCTCTACCGCGTCCACGGCGATCTCTCCGTCCTCCGCCGGTCGCTGCCGGCCATGCGGAAGTACCTTTCCTGCATGGAAAGCTTTTGCGAGGACGGACTGGTCGTGCGGGAGATCGAAGGGGGCTGGTGTCTGGGTGACTGGTGTACACCGGGGCCCATCAGCCTGCCCGAGCCCTTCGTCAACACCTACTTCTATCTTAAGTGCATGCGCCTGGCCGACGAGGCAGCCCGCCTGATCGGCCAGGAGACGGTCTACAGTGCAGAAATCGAAAGGGTCAAATCGGCGTGGTTGAAGGCCTTCTACGACCCGGAGACCGACAGCTTCTGCCATTCCGTACAGGGGGCCGATCTGTTTGCCCTCGATCTGGGGCTGGCGGGCGAGTCTTTGGCCGAGCGGACCTTTCGGCGGTATCTCGAAAATCCTGTCTTTGACACCGGCATCTTCGGCACCGAGCTCCTGCTGGGCTTTTTGGCGGATCCCGACCGGGCCGAGGGGCTGGCCGCCCTGCTGTCCTCGGAAAAGTACCCCTCCTTCGGCTTCATGAAAAAGCAGGGGGCGACCACCCTGTTCGAAAACTGGAACGGGGCCGAATCTCACGATCACCCCATGTTCGGGGGCGGGGTCAAGCACCTGTTCTACGGGCTGGCCGGGGTGCAGGCGGCGCCGGGGTTCTCGGAGATCTCCCTGCGGCCGCCCAGACAGCGCAGGCTCCGCTTCATCGAGTGCAGCCTGTCCGTCAACGGCGCCGAACTGAAGGTCCGCTATGACTACGGAAAGGACGGCCTTCGGGCCAGGGTCGAGACCAACCGCCCCGGAAACCTGTACTTCGGGGGAAAGACCTATCCGCTGTCTCTGGGGGCGAACAGCCTGGAGCTACGCCTTACGGAGTGAAGAAGGAAGTTTACATCAACGAACCGCAGATCCCTGAATTTTTTGACAAAAGGAGGGCCCGACGGCAGGTCGGGCCCTCCTTTTGTCATGCGGCGGAGCGCTGTGCTCCGCCGCTCCGTGTTCCGTAAAAAGACGAGCCGACTCCCGTAAAAGGAGGCGGCTCACTGGCGTTTTTCGGAAAGGTCGCGGATGTTTTGGAAATTGACGGAGTCGAAGGGGACGATCACATGCTGCGGGGGAGCGTCTCCGGTCATGAGATCCCACAGGATCTCGGTCACGGAAGAGGCGATCTTGCCGGGATTCTGAAGCAGCATGATGTGGTTTTCCGGGACCAGGTGCGGGGGATCGTTGTCGTAAAGGATGTAGTCGATCTTCTGCCGGGCATGGGCGCGGGCCAGCACCGACAGCTGTTCAAAGGCCAGCCCGCTCGGACAGAGCATGGCGCTGGGCTGCCGCTCGGAAAAAAATTAGGTCAGCTTGATCCGGAGTTCGTCGGCGTCGTGAAAGGGGAGGCGGAGAATGAAGTTCTTGTCGAAAAAGACCCCGCTGTCGATGAATCCCTGTTTGAAGCCTTCCATGCGGCTCTCCATGGAACTGGGCAGGGCGCGGGCCCCGCAGGCAAAGTAGATGTCGCGATGCCCCTTTGAGATCAGGAATCTGACGGTCTCATAGGCAGAGTGGAAGTGATCGCTCATAACGGTAGACAGGTTGAGTCCTGGTAGCGAGCGGTCTAAAATGACGGTCGGAAAGCGGTTGAGCGACAGTTTCATGATCTCGGGGCTGTAGATATCCGAGTCCGTGGGGCAGATGATCAGGCCCGTAAAGCCGGAGGACTGGGTATTCTGAAGGAGAAAGTTTTCGGTGTTCTGATCCTGAAAGGTGTAAAAAACGTGAAGAATGGCGTTTCGTTTCAGCATCTCCTGCTGAAGTGCGGCTGAAATATCGTTGAACAGCTGTGACTGATTGGAGGGGAGAAAAAGGCTGCGGTCAAGAGCAGAAACGCCTACTTTTATCTGCTGCCCGGGACGCTGCTGATGATCTTTTTCGTGGTGGTCCCGGTGCTGATGAGCCTGTACATCTCCTTTTTCCGGATCCCCTCGCTGGGCGCGGAGTGGGAGTTCGTGGGGTGGGCCAACTACCGCTACATGTTTGAAAAGCAAAACTGGCTGGGGGCGCTCTGGAAGACCGTGCTGTACGGCGCCTGGGGCATCCTGACCGGTCTGGTGTTCGGCCTGCTGCTGGCCTTTCTCGTGGCCAAGCATCGCCTGCTGAACGTCTGGCGGTACGTGTTTTACCTGCCCTCCGTGGTCTCGGCCATCACGATCAGCCGGCTGTGGAACTACGTGCTGTCCCCGACGGAAACAGGGCTTCTGAACATCCTGGCGATGAACTGGTTCGGGGTGTCAACGCCGATCAACTGGCTGGGGGACGAGAATCTGGTGCCCTTTGTGGTCATGGCGCTCGGCCTGTACGGCGCCGGCGGGGGCATCAATCTGGTCCTGTTCACCACGGCCATCAACAACATCCCCTACGAGCAGCGGGAGGCCGCCAGCATCGAGGGGGCATCCAACTGGACCATCGCCACGAAGATCGAACTGCCGCAGATCCGTCCCATCATCTCCAGCATCGTGATCCTGGGCCTGATCGGCGCCTTCAAGAACTTTGAATCCCTCTACGCGCTCGCGCCGGATTCCGGGGCCATCGACACCATTGCGGTCATGCTGTACAAAGTCAGCATCGGCATCGGCAGCGAGGACGGCTACGGCGTCCCGGCGGCCATGGGCATGGTGCTGACGGTCTTCATCGTGGGGGCCATGTCGCTTTACATCCTCTGGCCCCAGAAAAAGGAGGAGGTCGCGGCATGAAGAAAAGACTGACGCGTTCGGATCACGCGAAGGAGATCGCCTTAAAGACGGTCAAGGAAGTCGTGCTGGTCCTGTGGGCCCTGACCATGCTGATCCCGCTGGTGTACATGTTCGTGTCCTCGGGGAAGTCCCCGGGGGCCATCACGGCCGAGCCCTTCAGCCTGCGGATGAGCTGGGAGGAGCTGGTCAAAAACTATACCGGCGTGTGGAGGGGGGAGCTGACCCGTCCCTCCGGGCTGGTGCTGCAGATGTTCACGCCCTACCTGACCATGCTGCGGAACGCCGTCATCCTGGTGGCGGTGGCCCTGGTCTTTCTGGTGCTGGGAGCGGTCCCCATCGGATACGCCCTGGCCCGGAGGAGTTTCCGGCTGAAGAGCGTCTACATGATCTTTCTGGTGTTCATTCTGGCCGTGCCGCTGTTCGGCTACCTGATCGCCTTTTACTTCATGATGTCGGCCATCCGCTTTACCAACAATCTGTTCGGCATCGGCATCGTCTACGCGGCGGTCAGCATGCCCAGCGGGATCATCTTTCTGCGGGGATTTTACGCCAATTTCCCCCAGGAAGTGGAGGAATCCGCCGAGATCGACGGGGCCGGGGAGCTGAGGCGGTTCTTTTCCATCGTCGTGCCGATGAGCCGGGGGATCATCGTCTCCATCGTCCTGGTCAACTTCATGGGCTACTGGAACGAATTCGGGATCGCCAGCATCCTGATCGACGAACAGCAGTTCAAGACCATCTCGCTGAACATCATGATGACCAGCGAAGCCAGCGCCTACGACCCCGGCTTCACGTTTGCGCTGCTCACCCTTTCCGCCCTTCCGACGATGCTGTTTTTCACCATCTTTCAGAAACAGATCTCGCAGGGCGGCATTGCCATGGGCAGCCTGAAAGGATAATCGAAATCTAAAAAAGGGGAACGAGTATGAAAGGAAAACTGATGAGTTTTTGTTTGGCCTTCCTGCTGCTTCTGAACGCCTTCGGGGCGGTCGGCTGCGCGGGAAACCCGGAAACCGAGACCGCGGATTATTCCGCTTTGTTGGACAAGAGCAATCTGGCCACGGAGTACGGCGAGGACTACACGGCCTATCCCCGTCCCGAGGGAGAGCCTGAAAAGATCATCCAGGTCCTCGACATGGAGGGCGCGGGCGTCTCCGAACTCTTTGCCGCCGTGGCCCTGCAGGGCATCGTGAACAGGGTCAATCCCAGCCTTTATCTGACGATGAACTTCTGGATCGAGGGCAACTTGACCATGAACACTTCAAGGTACTGGCTGGACGCGCTGGACCAGACCTATCTGGAGGACGGGGCGCCCTACTATCAGAAAGTGTACCACGAGCGCACCGATCTGGCCGAAGTCATCGGCCTGTACCGGGAGAAGATCGCCGGAGCCGTGCTCTACGACGATCGGCTGGACGACAGGGACTTTCTGGCCAAGCGGGAGTACCACGACCAGATCCTGGGCGACATGGCCGCCGCCAACCTGACCGCCATGGCCGCCGGACAGCTGTCCGCGCTGCCCATGACCCAGAGCCAGCTTGCCGGCGTCAACGCTCAGCTGCAGACCGCCGGGCTGGAGCCGCTCCCCGTGCTGGAGGACACCCGTCCCTTCATGCGGGAGGGAGGGACCCTGGAGGGCGAACTGTATCCCCGGGACAGCTTGGAGATCTGGAACGCCTGCTATGACTACGCGCTGGAGCGGATGGACGAGGGCGAATGGACCTTCAGCGACCGGATCACGGCGCACAACGGCACCCTGAATCTGGCCTGCTACGACTACATCATCGGCAACAAAATGTTTGTCTTCAACCGGCAGTACCGGGCGCACAGGGGCGTGTTCATGAACCATGCCACCAAGCCCAACGGCACGCCGGTCCCCACGCAGGAAACGGTGGACCGCATCCTGGACATCGCCGGGACCAACACCCCGGTCATCGGCTGCTGGAACCTGGGCGACGCCAACGGAAACGACGAGGAGTACTGCGTGCAGGAGTGCAACGATCACGGAAAGTACTTCCTGGTCACCGTGGAATCCTGGAATCTGAGCTGGACGAGCGGCCTGCCCAGGGTCTCTGCCCAGGCCGAGGAAGAAAAGCTGACCTATGATCCCGAAAAGGTCTACGTTTCCATGACCTTTTCCGAGACCGACAACAACACCTACACCAACAGCAAGCTGCCCGAGATCTACGAGAACGGCAGGCGGGGAGAGTACCCGGTCACCTGGGCCCTCAACCAGGCCTGCGTGGATCTGAATCCCAACATCATCGCCTACTACAATCAGACCATGAAACCGGGGGACGGCTTCGCCACGGGAGAGGCCGGCGCCGGCTACATCAACTATGCCCGCATCCCCGAGGACATGCGTTCGGACTTTCTGGGCCTGACCGACCTGTATGCAGAGCGGCTGGGGAACGGAGCCATCCGCACCATCCACTGCGATCCCTACACGGCCATGGACTACATCATGTACATGGACAACATCACGTCGGTGCTCAGCGGCTACGGCGGGGATTCGGCCACCTTCGGGCACTATGCCGGGACCTTCGATTACCTCAACGGCGAAAACAACTTCTACTTCCGGGATGTCCCCGTCTTCAAGACCATTTTCCCGGACGCCTCCTTCTCGCAGCCCGGGCTGGAGGGAGCGGGCGCGCCCGACATCCTGCAGGAGCTGAACGCCGCCCCCGGAAGCTTTTTCAACATCGGGCTGATGGGCTGGACCACCTCGCTGGACAAGATCTACGACGCCATGCAGAAAGCCCCCGACAACTACGTCTTCGTGACCGAAAATCAGCTGGCGGATCTGTACCGGCAGAAGGTTTCCTCGCAGTTCTGCAACGTGACCTCGGCCGAATTCACGCCGGATATGAACCGCAACGAAATGGGCTTTCTGTTCTACTCGGATCAGTTCGAGAATTTTTCCTCGGACGAAAACGGCCTGACTTCCGCCTACCGCTTCGGCAAGGATGACAACGTGGTGATCTACCGCTTCCCCTTTGCCGAGGACGCCGGGAACGCCGTCTTCGACCTGAGCATCGGCGGAGATTACAAGATCACCCTCTCCACCGATCTGGTCAACTGGACGGTCGCGGCGCAGCAGCGGGTGCCGACGACGGACTACAGCGAGAAACATGCGGTTTTCGATCTGCCCGAGGAAATGCGGGGCAAGACCGTCTACCTGCGGATCACCGATTCGGCGGGGGAGGACGTCGGATTCCGCTTCTACCATCTGAGTATGCTGGCCGAACGGGCGGAGCTCGATCGGAGCGTGACCTTCGACACCAGATCGGACGGGGCCTACTACGTCTCCGGGGGCAGCGTGGACGAAGAAGGGTACAGGACGGGCGAGGTGACCTACCGCATGCCCATGGCCGAGGCCTTCCGGGGCGGCCAGCTGACGGTGGAGGCCGACGGCCCGACCGAGATCTCGGTGTCGGCCGACGGCAGAAATTTCTATCCCGTCAAGGTCAGCGAGACCGACCGGAGCGCCTACCGCACCGCCGGCTACGGCAACCTTTATTCCGCGCAGTTGCCCGGAACGTCGGGAAGCATGTACATCCGCGTCAAGTCGGATTCGCGCATCCGGACGGTGCATTGCATGGGCTTCGAGACCCTGGAAGAGTTCGTGTTCACCCCGAGCGGGAACGACTTTGACAACAACCATCTGGTCTCCGGGTGGGACGTCACCCGGGAGGGCAGCGGCAAGACGCCCTATGCCAGGGTGAACAGCGCGGACGTGCTGACCTATGCCTTCCGCCTCGGCGCGGGGAACGAATTCCCCATTCTGACCGTCTATGCCTCCGGCCGCTTTACGCTGGAGGTCTCGGCCGACGGGGAAAACTGGACGGTCCTGAAGGAAGTGCAGTCCGGCGAGATCGTGGATTCCGAACTCAGCTTCAATGTGTCCTCCGTGGCCAAGCCCAACGGAACGGTCTATGTCCGTTTCCGGGCCAACCTGGAGGGAAGCGCGGCCAATCTGTACTATCTGAAGCTGGCCGAATACCGGATGTGAGCGCCCGGATGATCAAGGAGGAACTATGACTATGAGAAAGAGAAGCAAAAAAGCGTCCGCCCTGCTGCTGACCCTGGTGCTCTGCCTGTCGGCTCTCTTCGGGATCTCGGCGGCCCAGGCGCAGATCGTCGGGGGGACCCCCAATCCCGACCTCGAGGCCTCGGAAAATCTGGCCTTCAACGACGACGCCATCCCTTTTGAGGGCATCCAGTGGCAGAAGACGCTCTACAATCAGAATTTCAAGCGGGGGACCGACCTCAGCGGGAACCTGATTTTGGAGCCGGATCCGGCGACGGGCATGGGCTTTCATGCCCGCTCGGACAAAAAAGTCTATCTGGACGGATTCAGCGTGCTCTTCCGCATCGATCCCCTGTTCACCGATTACGAGATCAAAACGGGGGCGAACTGGACCTTCGGACTGGCGCAGGCCGAGGGGCAGCAGGATATCACGGCCGGGATCACGGTCTGCTACAACGAGGAACTGAACGACGGCCAGGGCGGCTTTGAATTCTACTTCCAGTCCATTGCCGGCAGCACCTGGCCGGCCCTGTTCGACAGCAACAATCCCAGCTTCCCGGGCGCTGCCGACTTCCAGGCCGTGGACATCGCCACGCTGGCCGAAGGGGACCTCAAGACCGTCCGTCCCACCCTGGGCGATCCCGTCCGGATCGAGCTGCGCTATCTGAACTATCAGGAGGCCAAGGCCTTCGGCGCCTCCATGGCGCCCCGCATCGAACAGGTCGCGCCCCACTTTTACAACACCTACTACCTGTTCATCAACGATCAGCTCATCGACTTCCAGTCCTACTACGGCAACGAACTCGAGGAGAACGAGAACGGCTACGACGTGCTGCCGGGGCTGGCGCCCTTCCTGGGCGGCGACGGCGTCCAGGCCCAGTGGGGCATCAATTTCCCCCAGGAGCCGGCCGGGGCCCCCAATGAATACGGCTGGTTCTACTACTACGACAACGCTTTCCCGAACCAGGCGACCCCGCATACCATGTTCCCGCGCACCCCGGTGCCGGATCATCACGCGGCGCGGGTGACCATCTTCGAGCTGGGCGGGGACAACGTGGACGGCGGCGCCTTCTACGACAGCGGGGAGATCCAGCCCAACCAAAACCCCGCCAAAGCCCTGCCCGTCTACGGCGAGAATTTCCTGTACGGAAACGTCCGGCTGGGGATGTTTGCCAATGACTGGACCTTCCGGCCCAGCGGGGAGGAGGGCTACTTCGTGACCTACGAGTCGCCGGTGCTCCTCGCGGGCGCCGAAGTCCCCCTGGCGATCTTCAAGGACGGCGGCAACTATGTCTCGGCCAGCGAGACCGTGCTGACTTACCGGGCGTCGGCGGAAGCGGACGCGGCCTCCTTCGGCGTCAGGATCCTGCGCGAGAGGGCGGACGCCCAGGTGCTGTTCACGGTGGGGCAGAACTCCTATCCCACGCAGTTCACCGCCGAACAGCCCATGACGGTCAGCGTCGGAGAGTATCTCTACACCCACCTGTTCTGGAAAGACAGCGAATTCTCCTTCTTCGTCAACGGCGTGGAGTTGGAATTGACGGAAGAGGCCTCCTCGGCCCTCATGCAGGCCCTGCAGTCGTTTGACGCCGCCGGCTTCGTGACGGTGGGGAATCCTACGGCAGACCAAAAGATCGTGCTCGGCCGGATCGTGGAAGACGGAACGGCCACGGTGCGGCTGAAGGCGGTGTCGATCGTGGGAGGCGCAGGCCCCGAGGTCCGCTCCTACACCCGGGGGACCGCGGATGAGGCCGCGATCCTGGCGACTTTTGCCGACAAGCTGACCATTCGGCTGGGCGACGGCAGCACGACCGAGGTCGGCGTGGCCTGGACGGGGACGGTCCGGCCCAACGTGCCGGGCATTTACCGCTTCGTCGGAGAATTTACGGACAGCGAGGGGAACCTGGGACAGTATATCTTCGAACAGGATCTGCTGCAGCAGCTGAGCTTTGACATCGAGATCATGGCCGAAGCGGAGTACCAGGAGTACGGCTCTTCCTCCTACACCGGCAAGGATTGGGTCTCTCCGCCCTCCATTCTGATGGATCCCTTCTATTACTACAAGGACGCGGACGGCTACGAGCACATGATGTCCAATCCGACCCTGAGCGAGGCCTTCACGCCCTACAACGTCAACAAAGTGGACGTGGACGGCTACCGCTTTCAGTTCCGTCTGACTTCCATGTCCGAGGGCGGCGGCTCTCTGGTCATCTTTACCTTTATGCACAAGAGCGGAACGCACCCCGTGTCGACCGGCGTCAACGTCTTCCAGATCTATCTGACCACGAACGGTCAGGGGCGGGCGGCAATGGAGCTGGCCTACGGGCAGTGGGTCAACGGCTCGGTCTCGAGCGGCCGGCCCAAGGCCATGCTCTACGATCCGGAGGCCAACCAGTGGTTTGAGGACGTGGCCTTCGACAACACCGGAGAGACCGAGTACGAGTGGAGCATGCGCTTTGAAGAGGGCGTCTACAACCTCTACCTGACGGCAGAGGGGCGTTCCTACCGCCTGGTCATGCCGACCGAGGCGCAGCCCGCTCCGACTTCCTCCCCGCAGGAGATCACCGACCTGATCGCCTCCACCTTCGAAAACGGCGAGGAGCCGGGCGGCGCCAAGATGTACGTCATGCTGTGGAACCAGATCGGCAAAAACGAATTGGTCTTCCGGCAGGAGTACACCAAGTACATCGTCTCCTACGAAGTCCCGGGCAACCGCTTTGTCACCTTCGGGGAGCCTCACGGCCTGCCCGAAAAGCTGACGGCGACCCTCAACACCGGGGAGACGCTGGAAGTGAATGTCGATTACGGCAACACCTATGATCCCGAGCTGGCCCAGACGCAGACCCTGACCGGAACGATCTCGCTCCCGGAGGGGGTGACCATCGGCCGCGGGGAGGTCTTCACGCAGGATGTCCGCACGGAATTTGAAGTGGAGGTCACCGTCTCGCCGGAGATCCGGCTGATCACGGCGGTCGAGGGCACGGCGGATCTGCGCATCATGGCGGGCGAAACGCCCTCCTTCCCCGACAAATTGCGGGTGACCTTCGAGGACGGCACTTCCGAGGAGATCTCCGTGGTCTGGACCTCGGAAAACTTTAACGGCATGATCGCGGGTACCTATGAGTTCACGGCCAATCCCGTGGGGAATTACTCCTTTGCTGATTCGGCGCTGGAACAGGCGGCCGTTCAGGTCGTCGTGGAAGCGCCGGCGGAGGGCGGCTGCGGCGGCGCGGCGGCCGGGAGCGCGAGCCTGCTTTCGGCTGTGCTCTTGGGGCTGGTCGGCCTCTTGGGGATCAGAAGGCAAAAAGACTGATCCTCCGGAGCTTTGACGGCCAAGAAAGACGAACTGCCCCAGGCAGCAGGACAAGGGATCCGCGCACTGCGGCACTTTGTCAAAAGAGGATCCTGTCAACAAGGGATCCGCATAAAGTGACATGTTGCAGGCGAAACAGCCGGTTTCCGGCGGGATTTGCTGAAAGGAAAGAAAAAACTGAATCGTGAAAGGGCCTGACGGCGATCGCCGTCAGGCCCTTTCTTGTACACAGAAAACCCCGCGAAAGTCGCGGGGTTGGGTAGAGGCTCAGCCGATGAAGAAGACAAAAGAACTCCGATTGTGTTAAAATGGAAAGGACCTGCCAGTCAAGAAGAAAACACAATCGGAGGATATTATGGAGAACGAGTCCAAGAACATCACAAATAGTTTAGCACATACGAAGTGGAATTGCAAGTATCATATCGTGTTTGCGCCGAAATATCGGAGGAAAGTATTTTTCGAAGAGAAAAGGGCAGAGATCCGAGAGATTCTGAGGAAGCTGTGTGCGTGGAAAGGAGTAGAGATCATAGAAGGTGAAATCTGTCCGGATCATGTGCATATGCTGGTAAGTATACCGCCGAAGATGAGTGTATCGGGATTCATGGGATATCTGAAAGGGAAGAGCAGTCTGATGATCTTTCAGAAATGGGGGAACATGAAATTTGCATACCGGAATCGGGAATTTTGGTGCAAAGGATACTACGTAGACACTGACACATATCTTTATGGACAGTTAGTCTAAGTCTAGAATTGTATAAAATATACAGAAATTTCCGTAGGACAAGATGGTTGGGTGAGTAAAGGCACACATAGCAGGGCTGAGGCGTTTTGAAGCCCAAAGATTGGATAAAGATTCAATTAAGATGTTTGGAAATGAGTTTGGTATTTGAAGTGCTCCCAAAGTTTGGACAAAAAGTTATTAGATTGTTTGGGAATGAGTTCGGTATTGCTGAAGTGAACCCAAAAGATTGGACAAAAATTTAATTAAATTGTTTGGCAATGAGTTCGGTATTGCACCGGGCTCATTCCTTTTAGTTTAAGAGAAATTCTCTTGTTGTTCCAGTAGGATATGTATTCGTCAGTTTTTGTATAAAGAACAGGCATTTGCATAAATACCGTGAACGTCCTTTCAGTGTGCTTGATTTCCTCTAAATTTAAACGCTTTTTGGAACTCCCCTCCTGTTTTAAGGTCTTGACAATCGGCTTGCGCTGTGTTACAATAATGGCGGGATCGGGAGGAAAAATATGAGCGTTTACGAACACTGGTCTGACAAGATCGGTTACATCTATTTCAAAAAACAGGGACAGCCTTCGCTGCCCGGCATGATCCATGAGATCGCCTGCCGTCCCAACTTTCACAAGGCAGTGGAATTTATCGTGCTGACCGAGGGGGAGCAGCGGGCCAATATCAACGGAAAAAGCGTGTCGGGGAGAGCGGGGGATATTTTGTTCATTGACAGCTTGTTTCCTCATTCTTTTCCCCCTTCCGGACCGGTGGACGGGTATATTCTGGTTCTGAGCGACTGGTATCTTCAGTTTTTCCATGCGCTCTACGGGGAGCGGTCCTGGCCCATGCTGTTGGATCATCGGGAGGCCAACGTCCCCATCATCGACTACATTAAATTTTGGTACAATCATCAGGACGGAGATCCCTACGAAAAATTCAACCGGGCCAATGAATTCTTTGCCATGCTGGCCAGAGAATATCCCCCGCAGTACATCCGCCGGGAAAAGACGGACGAGATCATCGTCAACATGCTGACTTTTATCGATGAAAACTACAACTCAAACATCACCATGGGCATGATCGCCGACAAGCTGGGCTATGCCAAGCAGTATTGTTCCAGGCTGTTCAACCAGATGGTGGACGAGAGCTTCCGGAAATATCTCAACCGGGTGCGGGTGCTCAAATTCGAACAGCTTTGGAGGGAAAACAACAAGCAAAACAAAAAAACGGTGCTGGAACTGGCCTTTGCCTGCGGTTTCGACAGCCAGACGACTTTTTACCGGGCCTACAAGGAGGTAAACGGAAGACCTCCCAAAATGGAGAAAGGCTGACCGAAAGGGCCGGAACGAAAAATCAAAGAGACGCGGGAACAGAGCTTCGGGGATCGGACAGACTGTCGGAGCTTCTGTCCTCCCGCGGCTCTTTTTTTATGTCTGGAAAAGCGAGAAGACGGCACAGGCAGTTTTTGAAACTACTCCGGGGCATTTTGTTTACTTTTTGGCACAAACTTGTCTATTTTTGAGTAGAAAGCCGGGAGAGTCCGTGCTATAATAGAGGTGCAAAATCCAAAGTGAAGACGGAAGGACTCCATGATCCAAACCGAAGGCTGCAATGCGCTGAACAATTTTTTTCGGAAAAACATGCCGCTGACCACCCGGCCGGCCTCTGATTCAGAGGTGGGACTGGGAAGGCCCTATACCGTACCCTGCGTAAGGGGATTCCGCAACTTTTTCTATTGGGACACTTGTTTTGCCAACTGGGGGCTTTTGGAGATGGGCATGACCGAGCAGGCCCGGAACAATCTGCGGAACATGGCCGAGCTGATCAGCCGATGGGGATACGTCCCCAATGCCGATGTGTTGACCAACCGCAGCCAGCCGCCGCTTTTTGTCCGTTCCGTATTTGATTATGTTGAAGCAACGGGAGATCGATCTGTGATCGGGGAACTGCTGCCGGCCATGGTCCGGGAACACGATTTCTGGCGGGTCTGCCGCGCCGCCCCCTGCGGGCTCACCCGCTACGGGAACTCGGCCGATGCCGAGGGGCTCCGGGAATTCAACGAGGACATCTCGCGCAGGCTGGGGCTGACGGAGGGCGATCTGGCCGAAGGACCGGAGGATCCCAATCTGATGGCCTGCGCGGAGAGCGGCTGGGATTTTTCCTCCCGCTTTTTCGACGGTATGACCTGTGTGGCCGCTCACATCTGCCCGGTGGATCTGAACGCCATGCTCTTCGACGCGGAGCAAAAGATCGCCGCCTTCGCTGCGGAAGCGGGGGATGACGGGCTTTCCCGGACCTTTTCCGGCTACGCCGGGACCAGGCTGGCTAAGATGAGAGAATTGATGTACGATCCGGAGCGCAAACTGTTTCTGGACTATGATTGCAGAACGGGGACGCGCCGCCGGGAGGTCCGTCACGCAGGCAGTTTTGCCGCAGCGGCCTTTGGGGCGGGAGGCTCAGCCGAGGGGCTGACGGCTCTGCTGCGGGTGCTAGAATGCGAACACGGTCTGGCCGTCTGCGAAAAGAGCCCCTTTTCCGAGCGTTTTCAGTGGGATTTTCCCTTCATGTGGGCGCCGGTGACGGCCATTGCCTGGGAGGGGCTTAAGGCAGTCGGGCTGTTGGCTGCGGCGGATCGGCTGCGGGATAAGTTCTGCACTACCGTGGAACGGGTTTTCCAAAAGACGGGCAATCTTTGGGAAAAGTATGATGCTTTGACAGGGGAAAAAGGGGTCAGTTGCGAATATGAGACCCCGCCCATGTTGGGTTGGACGGCCGGCGTTTACCTGCGCTTTCGCACTGCAGAGAATAAAACTGTCCAGCCGGAAAGGGAGAGAATCGAAGCGCTGAAAGCCGCGCTTTGAAATAAAAACAGGTTTGAGGTGAATGCAAATGAAAGGTTTTTGGAAATGCTTTGCCGCGCTGGCGCTGTGCGCCTGCTGTTTGATCGGTGGAGTGGCATGCGGGGGGACGCCGGAGATCCCCGAGCAGCCCATCGATGTCGATCTCGATCCCAATATTGAAGCCGACATTGTGGTGTTAGTTGATGTGGATAACTTTGGCAAAACCTTAGTTGAAAGTCTGGCCGAGGGATTCCGCACTCATTATTCCAACGTTACCGTGCGGGTAGTTCAAACCTCGGACGCCATCAGTTACATTCGTTCTGGAGATCAGGTAGATCTGCTCCATGTTATAGGGGAGAACGTATCTTTCTACGCTTCTCAGAATCTGCTGGAGAATCTTGACCCTTACATGGAAGCCCAGAACTTTGATGCTTCGCTGTACTATCCCTCTATGATCGATCTTGGCAAAGATATTGTCAGCGGCAACCAGTACATGATGCCCCGTGATTACAGTCGAATCGTGTGCTACTACAATCGGGATCTATTCGACGCCCTGAAAGTGGATTACCCCGTGGATACCGAAGAAAATCCCTGGACATGGGAGGCGTTCGTGCAGAAGTGCAAAGACTTGAAGACAGCCATGGCTGCTGATTCCCGCTATACCAACTACGTTCCCGTGCAGGCCAGCATGTCCTATGACATCCTGAATTGGGGTATCGTGCGTTCCTATGGAGTGGAAGGTCTGCTGAAGGAGGACTTTACTCTGATCGATACCGGGACTCCGGAGTACCGATCCTGGCAGGCCGGAATGGAGACCGCCTCTCTGATGATCGAGAATGGCTACTCTCTGAACAGTAACCGCTATTCGGCCACAGACTTCCAGACGGGGACCGCTGCCATGGCGCTGACGGTAGCTCCCAACGCAGCCGCCTTTGACCAGGGACAGATCAACTACGACATCATCTCTTTCCCGGCCATCGGCGAAGATCCCAAGGCCCCCAGCGGGACCAGCGGCTATGCCATTGCGCAGAATTCAGCCAACAAAAACGTGGCCTGGGCCTTCCTGAACTATATGATGAGCGAGGAGGGGCAGAACATCATGACCGACGGCACCGGGCTGGTGCCGGTGCTGACCTCTCTGGCTGAGGACGAAGATGCTGCATGGCGGACCATGACCAATGGTGCGGGAAACCCGGTCAATGCGGACGCCCTGCTCTCCTACAGCGAGCGCGACGTCATCTCTGACTGGTTCGGCGACCTGCCTTCGCTGGCTCAGAACGCCTACAAGGGCTTTTACAACACTTTCCTCAAGAACGTCTGCGACGGGAACCGCAGTTTCGCACAAGCTTACACCATTCTTTCAGACAACATTGAAGAATACCAGAGTATGTATCCCGAATACTTCAACTAGGGAGCGGACGGCATGAAGCAAAACCTGGCACAAGAGACCGTACCCGTGTCTGCGGCAGCCCGGCGGGAGCGAAAGAAGATTCGTCTGCGGGAGGAATTGGGGTGGTTTGCCTTTATTCTCCCCGTGGTGCTGGGCGTGATCATCTTTTCGCTTTACCCCATGCTGGTCTCCCTGTGGTACAGCTTTTTCAGGACGTACACCGGGACCACCAACATGCCGGATTTTGTAGTAAACGGAGTCAATAACTTCGGACTGTTCAACTACCGGCGGTTGTTTACCCTGGATTCTGAGGTATGGATCGCCCTTCGCGTGACCTTTACCTACGCCGTCGTGGTCATCCCGCTGGCCCTGATCCTCTCCTTTTTGCTGGCTCTGCTGCTCAACAGCAAGGTCAAAGGGATCGGGGTGTTTCGGGTCATCTACTACCTGCCGGTCATCATCCCGACCACCATCTCCGGCCTGTTGTGGGCGGACTTCTTCGACGCCCGTTTCGGCCTGGCCAATCAGATCCTGACATCGATGGGACTGCCGGCCAGTGATTTTCTGACTTCGGCGAGCACGGCCATGCCCACTTTCATGTCCATTCAGCTGTGGACGCTGGGAGCCTCCATGATCCTGTGGCTGTCCGCCCTGAAAAATGTGCCGCAGTCCCTGATCGAATCGGCCAAACTGGACGGGGCCGGCCCGGTGGTAAGGCTGTGGAAGGTCATCATCCCCATCTGCACCCCCATTCTGTTCTACAACCTAATCACCGGCCTGATCGGGGCCCTGCAGATGTACGGCCCGGTCATGACCCTGCTGGGGCAGAGCGGGGCCGGCCCGGACAATTCGCTGCTGTTTTTTGCCTACAAGAGCTACGGGACGGCCTTCATGTCCTGGGAGATGGGCTATGCCTGTGCGCTGGCCTGGTTCCTGTTCGTGATCATTGCCGTGCTGACTGGCCTGGCCTTCCGGACAAACCGCTGGGTCTACTACGGAGACGGAGGCTGAGGGTATGAAAAACGCGGCAAGAGTCAAAAAACATGCGGTCACGGCGGTCACCTATGCGGGGCTGATCCTGCTTTCGCTGTTCTTCCTCTTTCCCTTTTTGTTCATGTTCTTCAAGAGCGTGATGGGGGATCTGGAATCCTACGGCACCTACGGGGTGCACTTTTTCCCGCAGGAATGGCATTTTGAAAACTATCTAAAGATCTTCGACGCCGACTTTATCCGGTATTTCCGGAACACGATGATCGTGGTGGTCTGCAACATCGTGCTCATCCCGCTGGCGGCCAGCGTGTGCGCCTACGGATTCGCACGGGGGAGTTTCCGCGGCAAAAATTTCTGGTTTACCGTGGTCTTGGGCACCGTCATGCTGCCCGGAGCGGTCACCCAGGTCCCGGTCTACATCCTGTTCCGGATGTTCAACCTGACCGGAACGCTGGCGCCCCTGATCATTCCCGGTATTTTCGGAGGCGGGGCGCTGAACATCTTTCTGACCCGGCAGTTCATCCGCTCCCTCCCGCGGGAGATGGACGAGGCAGCCACCATCGACGGGGCCGGGAAGTTCACCATCTTCGCCCGCATCATCCTGCCCCTGTGCAAGCCCATCCTCATCTACATGGTGATCAACACCTTCATGACCAGCTGGCGGGATTTTGACAGCGCGCTGGTCTACATCGGCAACACTTCGTCCTCGAGCGAGTGGCACACGCTGGCCCTCGGCATCTACTACAAGTTCATGATCTCGGGGACCAACGACGTCTATCCCAACCTGCAGATGGCCACCGGCGTGGTGACCGTCCTGCCGGTGGCCGTACTCTTCCTCATCTTCCAGCGACAGCTGATCGACGGCGTGGTGATGACGGGGACCAAGGAATGATTTTCAAGGAAAGGAGGAATCAAGATGAGCAAAAAACGGATCTGCCTGCTTCTGGCGGCAGTCTTTTTCCTGACGGCGGCCTGCGCGGCCCTCTGGCCGTCCGCCCGGTCGGTTTCGGCCGCCGCGGAAGGGTTTACGGTCGTGGCAGGGGAGGTCACACAGTCCGAAAACAGCTACGGCACGGCTTTTGCCGGGACCGGGGCCTTTTCGCTGAGGTCCGACCGCACGGCCTGGGCGGATAAGTTCGGGGTGATCCTGCGGGCGGACGCCGAAGACAGCGAGGGCCTGAACGTCATCCTCTCGTCCGAAAAGGACGTCTGGTACACGTCTGCCGCCCACTCCGTCCGCATCCTGCTCGAACCGATCGGGGAGGGCAGCACGGCGATCAGCCTGTTTGCCGACGAGGCCCTGCTCGGGGAGTACGAGACGGTCATGTTCAACTGGACGGCCGACCGCAGCTACTCCACCAACTACCTCTGCCTGGGCAAGGACGGGGATCAGTGGATCTTCAACATCAACGACGCGGTCATCGAGACCGGCGCGGACGCCGCCCTGGACGAGGTCCTGGCTGGATTCCCGGACAAGTGCGGCTTTTTGCAGCTGGAAAATCTGGGCGGACCGGCCACGCTGACCTACATCGGCATCCAGTACGGCATCCCCACCGGGGAGACTTCCTCTCCCTACGAGGGATTTTCGGTGGGGCCGGTGCTGTCCTCGCCCCGATGGAACACCGTCACCGGCGAGGAGCTGGCGGCCTGGCAGTCCGACTTCGGCTCCGAGTACACCCTGACCGGCATCCGGAACGTCCCGCTGAACGGCTTTGAAATGAGCATCCGCATGGCCCACGGCGAGGGCGCGGGCGGGGTCATGCTGGCCATGACCTCCCTTTACGGCGGCTCCAACTGGTATGCCGGCACCTACAGTCTGGTCTTTCGGGTCAGTTGGGATCCTTCCTACGAGGAGGGAGCCGCCCAGGTCCAGTTGTTGATTTACCACCCCGACACGGAATCTTTGGGGGAGGAGCCCATCAAACTGTCCGAAATGGTCTCCGACTTCGGATGGTTTTCGGGATGCACCTTCGAAGTGGTCCGCCTGCGCGGGGAGTGGATCATTACGCTGAACGATCAGCCGCTGTTCCGGAACAGGACCAGCAGCGAGGGCATGGATGTCAATGACTACCTGAACTTTATCTCCCCCTACTACGAAAACGGGCTGGGATGCTTCCAGGTCTGGGAGCCGAGAGGGGTCGACGGCACGGTCCAGAACACCGGCTACGTCCTCGAAAGCCTTTCGACGGCCGAGTCCAACGAGGCGCCCAGGATGAATGTGACCGCACTGTCCTGGATCATCGGCCAGACTTATCGCGTGGGAGAGTCCGTTTCCATCGATCTCAACGAATTGTTTGCGGATGAGGACGGGGATGCCCTGAGCTTTTTCGCCACCAAAGGGAGGATCGAAAACGGAATGTGGACCTATCTGCCGGGGGCGGCCGAACTGCTGTTTGTCACCTTTACGGTCAGCGACGGAGAGGCCAGCGTGACCGAGCGGATCTGGCTGACCGTGGAGGAATCCGAAGCGGCCTCCGGCGGCTGCGGCGGCCTGGCTTTTGGCGGACTTTGGACGATCGCCCTGGCCGGGATCGCGGGCGGAGCGCTCTGCCTGCTGAACAAGCGCAAGGAGGAAAACTGAGATGAAGAGATCCAAAAAAGTTCTGGCCATTCTGCTTGGCTGTTTCTGTCTGTTCGGTCTGATGACCGGCTGCGGCGGAGGCGGGGATCCGCAGGAGGAAGTCAGCGTGCTGCTGGCATCCGAGCTGACCTGGAGGGATCGGAACGGCGCGGAATCTTACACGGACGATAACGTCAACACCCCCTTCTTTTCGGATAAGAGCGACGCAGTCACCTACTTTGCCAACGCCATGTACAAGTCCTATGGCTATCTGACTTACGACAATCAGTCCTTCGTGGGCATGGGGGTGGGCTGGGCGCCGGCCTGGTACGAGTGGATCGCCCTGATCCGCAACTGGTCGGACAACGAGAGCACCAAAAATATCTGGCGCAACTACGTCATCGACGTCCCCATCAGCGAGGACGGCTATGTGTGGTCCTACGACACCCCGCACTGGCCGGATCTGGGCTTTGTGGACTCCCACCACAACTTCCACTACGACAGCAATTTCCGCTTTGTCATCACGGTCTGGAACTACTGTGCCTGGGAAAACTCTCTGGCCCTGCTGGACGAGGTGGACACCGCCATTGTGAGCGATCAGACCGAGGGCAATGAGGGGACCTATCACCAGGCCGAGGATGTTTCCATGGGCCTGACCGTGGGGGAGAAGCTGGAGATGGCCGTCGAGTACGTCATGACCACCCTCCACGGGGAGGACGGCCTGATCATCATTGACGAGAACGCCAACGACGGCCTGAATGTGGGGACCACCGACAGCTACAGCAGCAACTACTGGGACAACATCCCCTTCGGCTACAAGGACGCCTACGAAAACATCCTGTTCTACAACATGCTCAACTGCATGACCGAGCTGGAGACCATGCGGGGCAACGGGGCGCAGGCCCAAAGCTATGCCGCCCTGGCCGAAGAGGTCAAGGAGAACTTTAACCAGACCTTCTGGGTGGAGGAGACCGGCCGCTACGCCGGCACCGTGGACATCAACGGCACCGTGCGCGACTATGGGCTGACCTTCGTCAACACCGAGGCGGTGGCCTACGGACTGGCCTCGGCCGAGCAGGCCGAGAGCATCTATGCCTGGCTGGACGGCGACCGCATCGTGGAGGGCGACACTTCCACCGGCGAGGACATCTACTACTATGTGGCCGCTCCCCGCTCTAACACCGTGGACTTTGCCGCCGTGGTGGACACCTCCGGGGAGAACCGCTTCTGGTGGCACGACAACAACGGCGGCCAGGCTCTCTCCGGCAACGGCACCTACGGCTATCACGTCGAGAACGGCGGGGCCATCCTCTACACCGAGTTCTACGACATCATGGGCCGGGCGCTGTACCTGGGGGCGGACAATGCCTACGGGCGGATGCTGACGCTGGCTCGGGAGTACGCCGAGGACGAGCTTTACCGCGATCCCGTCAATCCCATCTCGGGCGGCCGGGACGTGCTGGGCTTCATCGGGGAATTTCCCGAGAGCGGCCTGGTGATCACGGCTTACCTCTACGGGTTCATCGGCGTG
>CALVJY010000005.1 GCA_944332455.1 uncultured Clostridia bacterium | reverse complement strand
AAACGAAAGGAGCACAAACCAATGAATTACGCATACGCGCGGGTATCGGCAAAAGACCAGAACTTACAGCGGCAGATCGCCGCGTTTAGTGAGTTCGGCATAGAAAAAAGCCGCATTTTCTCCGGGAAGAAAAGCGGCAAAGACTTTGAAAGAAAGGAATATAAACGCTTATTAAAAAAACTTAACTGCGGCGATCTGCTCGTGATAAAGTCCATTGACCGGTTAGGGCGCAATTACAGTCAGATCATAGAGGAATGGAACAGAATTACAAACGTAATCGGCGCGGACATACTCGTGTTGGATATGCCGCTGCTCGACACCCGCACGAAAGCGGATACTTTGGTCGGCAAGTTCATTTCGGATGTTGTGTTGCAAGTTTTATCCTTTGTAGCGGAGAACGAACGGGAAAGCATAAAGGGCGAAAATGAAAAAGAAACCGACAAAGCGGTTTCTAATTCTGACATAAACGCAGAGTGTGCGTATACGTCGCGTTTGGTGGAGATGAGGGGGGTCGAACCCCTTACCTCTTGAATGCCATTCAAGCGCTCTACCAGTTGAGCTACACCCCCACGGCATACCGACCAAAGCAGGGGCGCTTTGGTCAAGTGTTTCTATTATACCGAAAATGCGGCGGTTTGGCAAGTAAATCACAGGGGTTTTCAAAAAAAATTTGTTCCCTCCCCGGCCGGAGCCGCAAATCCGGAGGTCGGAGAGGGGGAACGGCGCCTCCCGAAAGGGGAGAAGGCCGTGAAAAGTCATGGGCTGAGGCCGCGCTCAGGCCTCCTGCCGGGTGAGAAAGGCGCCGACGTAAGTGCTGCCGCCCATGTTCAGCAGGTCCGGCGCCACGGGCAGGTGCATGTTGTTGCCGTTCGGCTCGGCCGTCATGGTCTTGGGGGAGCCGTCCGCTTCCCGTCCGTAGACGATCACCAGCTCGTTGTCGAGGATCTCCAGCGTGACGTCCACCGTTCTGCTGCCGAACAGGTCGATGGTCAGGCTGCCGGTCCCGTCCTCGCGGATGACCAGCGTCACGTCGGCCGAGAGGGAAAGATCGATGTTGCAGGGGCCCGTCCAGGTGCCGGCGAATTCGGACAGGAGGGGAGGCTCCTCCAGAGTGAAGGTGACGGCCTCGCCCAAATAACAGGCCGGGGTGTAGAGGGTCCCGTCCCGCAGGGTGAAGTTGATCTGGGAGAAGAGTTCGTCGTCGGTTTGCAGTTTATACTTCAAAAAAAGCCGCCCTTCCGAGCAGGAGAGGCGGACGACGTCAAAGCTGTTCTCAAATCCGGCGACGACCCCGAATTGTTCGTCGGTGACGCCGCCCTCGTAGACAAACCGGCCCAGTCCGTTGGGCCGGATGATCAGCTTGTAGGAGAGGCCGTCGCCCTCGCCCACCCAAACCCCGGCCAGTTCGGCCAGGGGTTCGGTGCGGGTCAGGGTGAGGGTGGCGGAGAGGAGATCGACATAGACGTTCAGCGCGGTGCCGTCGTAGGTCGCGCTCATGGAGGAGGTCTCTCCGCCCTCGGTCAGGCTGTAAGTGATCACCAGCTTGTTGTCGGCCACTGCGAAGGTGACGTCGTAGAGGGGGATCGCGGTCTCGCCCACCGTGCAGGAGACCTCTCCGGTCCCGTCTTCGTAGAGCATCATGGAGATGCTCACTTCGGATTCATTGAGGGTGGTCGTGCCCGCCCAGCTGCCGGCCAGATCCGCCAGCGTCAGCTGCAGGCGGGTCAGGGTGACGGGGTCGGCGAAGAAATCGTTCGGCTCGATGATCAGCGAGGTGCCGTCGTAAGTCGCGGACATGGTTTTCGACTCTCCGAGCAGGCTGTAGGTCAGCACCAGCTTGTCGTCCGCGACGGCCAGAGATTCCACGGTGAGCGCCATGGGAGAGGTCGAACCGCTCAGGTAGCAGACCGCCGCGTGCGCCCCGTTTTCCGCGTCCACGGTCAGGGCGAAGGAGACGTCCAGGGTCCCCAGGGCCTTGGCCGAACCCGTCCAGATGCCGTCAACGTCTGCCAGGGTAAAGGAAGTCTGCGCTTCCTCCGTCCATCCGGCGGTCAAAGTGAGATCGCCGGTGATGGGGGTGGCAAAATCAAAGGGCGTCTCGGCGCCTTCTTCAAACCAGCCGTCAAAGGTAAAGCCCTCCTTTTGGGGGGCGGCCGGCTCGGTCGCGGTCATTCCGTCCCGCACGGTCTGAGCCTCCACTGCGGTGCCGCCGTCGGAATCGAAGGTCAGGGTGTAGAGGGCTGTCCATTTCGCGGTCAGGGTGAGATTGCCGGTGACGGGGGCGGAAAAGTCAAAGGGCTCGTCAGCGCCTTCTTCGAACCATCCGTCAAAGGCAAAGCCCTCCTTTTCGGGGTCGGCCGGTTCGGTCGCGGTCCCCCCGTCCTCCACGGACTGGGCCGTCACGGCGGTGCCGCCGTCGGCGTCGAAGGTGACCTGCCAGCTGGTCGTGCCGCCGCAGGCGACCAGACACAGCCCCGCCAGAAAGACCAGAGCGGTCAGGGCGGACATCATCCATTTTTTCATGTCGGAACCTCCTTTTTTCAGTTCTTTACCCGACGCCGGTCTTCGGGAGCCGTATCGTAAAGCTTCTGAAGCGGGCAGCGGATACCAACATTATAAGCCATTTATTGGAATTTGTCAAGATGGGTTTTCAAAAAAAAATTCCTTCTTTTGCGCTTTTTCACTTCATTCTCCCCGGATCGGCGGGGAAAGAGGGGGAAAAGATTTCCCCAAACGCCCCGGAATGTGCTATAATAATGAGGTTTGGATTAAAAAATCAGACGAAGCCTGGAGCGGCGCAGATCGCAACGCAGGAGAGCGCTCCGGCAAAGGAGGCCGCATGAGAAGAGCGGAACGGAAAAAGGTGGATCTGGGGACGGGCTCGGTGGGGAGGCTGATGCTGAGGCTGGCCATTCCCGCAGTGGTCGCGCAGGTCATCAACATGCTGTACAACCTGGTGGACCGCATGTACGTGGGGACCATCCCCGAGATCGGGACGGACGCGCTGGCAGGACTTGGGGTCTGCTTTCCCCTGATCATGGTGGTGTCGGCCTTTGCCGCCCTGATCGGCAACGGCGGGGCCCCGCTGGCCGCCATCCGGCTGGGGGAGGGCAACCGGGAGGAGGCCGAAAAGATCCTGAACAACGGCGTGGTGCTGCTGTTCGGGCTGGGGGCGGTGCTGACTGCGGTGCTGCTGGCCTTTTCCGAGCCGCTTTTAAGGGCCTTCGGCTCGCCGGACACCTCTCTGCCCTATGCCGACGCCTACTTCCGCATCTATGCCGTGGGGACCCTGTTCGTGCTGTTCTCGCTGGGGCTGAACGTCTTCATCTCCTGCCAGGGCTTTTCGGTGATGAGCATGGTCACGGTCATCATCGGCGCGGTGCTGAACATCGCCCTGGACCCCCTGTTCATCTTCGTTTTCGACATGGGGGTGCGGGGGGCGGCCGTGGCCACGGTGATCTCGCAGGCCTGTTCCTGCGCCTTTGTGGTGGCCTTTCTCTGCTCGAAGCGGAGCGGCATCCGAATCCGGCCCCGACTGTTCGGCCTGAATTTCAGGCTGGTGGGCCGGACGCTGGCCCTGGGGGTCTCGCCCTTTGTCATGCAGGCCACCGAGAGCGCGGTGCAGATCGTCTTCAACATCCAGCTCTACGCCTACACCGACGGCTCCAAGGTCTACTCGGCGGCCATGACCATCATGATGAGCGTGCTGCAGATGGTCACCCTCCCCTTAAACGGTCTGGGCACCGGCGTGCAGCCCCTGATCAGCTTCAACTTCGGGGCGGGGAAGTTCGACCGCATCAAAAAGGCGGTCAAGTATCTGTTCTGCTGCACCTTCACGCTGTGCGGCCTGATGTGGCTGCTCTGCCTGCTGTGGCCGGGGCTGTTCGCCGCCGTCTTCTCGGCCACCGAGGAAGTTACCGCCGTGGTCACCGCCTACATGCCCTTTTTCATGGGCGGGTGCATCTTCTTCTCCGCCCAGAGCGCCTTCCAGAACACCTTTCTGGCGCTGGGGCAGGCCAGGATCTCCATCTTTCTGGCCCTGCTCCGCAAGGTCATCCTGCTCATCCCGCTCACCTTTGTGCTCCCGCTGTTTCTCGGTGTGCAGGGCATCTTCCTGGCCGAGAGCGTCTCGGACACCCTGGCCGGCCTGTTCACGGCCCTGACCTTCGCCCTCTCCATCCGCCGCATCCTCAAAAAGCGGGCCGATCTTCTGGCGCAGGGCGGGAACGGCCTTGCCCCGGAAGAGGCAAAATGACCCCGGCGCGGCCCGAAGGGGACAAGAGATCCCGTCCCGGGCTGTCCGGCTCCCCTTCGCGCCTGACCGGCGCACAGCACCTACCGCCCCCGGAAAGGACTGTTGTTTGGCGCTGTTTACAGTCTCCTTTTCGACATGGTTTTTCTTGCGGTTTTTTTGGTGCTTCTGGTTGGAGACGGGATCAAAGGCTATGACCCGGATTGGATCTCCTGGCTGGGCGTCATCGGTTCTGCCCTGGTCAGCGGGCTGTACTTCTGGGCGGCCTTTGCCAAAGAGAAAGAGGGGGAGCGGCCGTAAGGACTGCGACCGCGGAAACGGAATGATTTTGAGGGGCCGGATCCTGTGGATCCGGCCCTCATCTTTTGTCAGCCCCAATAGAGCGTTCGGGGCGCGGGACTTCGGAAAGAGCGGACTTTCAGGTCCCGGCTGCCGGCGCCAAGATGGGCCGGGCAGGGAGAGGGCAGGCTTTGGCGCGACAGGCCGCGCAGGGAAAGACAGCCCCCGATGCGGTCGGACAGCCTAAATCTTTTTCGGCGGCCCGGCAAAAATTTTTTTGAAAAACGCTTCAAAACGCTTGACTTGGAGTCAGCTCCAGGTGATAAACTGTAAGGGAACTTCCGCCGGACCGGGGCCGCCGGACGGGGGAGGGATCAAAACAACCGGTTCGGGGCGGGCCGTTTCCGGGAAAGCCGGAGGCCCGGCGTCAAAATCGAAAAAAAGGAGAAAATCGGATATGAAAGAACGCGTTCTGAAAAAGACCGGGATCAAAACTCAGGCCCTGGCCGCCCTGCTGGCCGTGGCCGCGGCCGTGGTCATCCCGCAGATCTGCCATCTGGCCGGGCAGGCCGCCGGAGTGGGCAACGGATTGGGCACCACCCTGCTGCCCATGCATCTGGCCGTGCTGGCGGTGGGACTGCTGGCCGGCCCCTGGGCCGGCCTGGCGGCGGGGGCGCTGTCGCCCGCGGTCAGCTTTGCCCTGACCGGGATGCCCGCGGCCGTCATGCTGCCCTCCATGACCGTGGAGCTGGCCGTGTACGGCCTGGTCACCGGCCTGCTGCGGGGAACCAAGATGCCCGTGGTCGGCCAGGTGCTGGCGGCGCAGATCGCCGGGCGGCTGGTCAAGGCCGGATTTCTGGCCCTGATGGTCTATGGTTTCGGCCAGACCGCGGTGTCCGTGGCCTCGGTGTGGACGGCCACCGTGCAGGGACTGCTGGGCATCCTGCTCCAGCTGGCCCTCATCCCCCTGTTCGTCTATCGGGTGAGGAGCGCAGACCGTGACTGATCTCGAACGGGCCAAAAGCCTGCTCTCGGAAAACTCGCTGGCCTTCTGCCGGGGGGAATTCTGCCTGACCCGGCAGGGGAGCGGGATCCGGCCGCTGGCCGAACTCCTCCTCGAAAAGGCCCCCCTGCAGGACTGCTCGGCCGCGGACAAGATCGTGGGCCGGGCGGCCGCCCTGCTGTTCGCGCTGGCCGGGGTCCGGGAGGTCTATGCCGGGGTGCTGAGCGCCGGCGGGGCCGAGGTGCTGGCCTCGGCCGGCATCCCCATCCGCTGGGGGCAGAAGGTCCCCTTCATCGTCAACCGGCGGGGGGACGGCCCCTGTCCCATGGAGCAGACCGTGGCGGGCACCGACGACCCGCAGACTGCTCTTCTGCTGCTGCGGGACAAGCTGGGCCTGTGACCCCGGGCGAAAGACTGTTCCGCAAAAAGGGAGAGCTGGCCTGCCGGGAAGTCTGACCTCATCCGGAGAGCCTTACAAAGAAGGCTCATCCGGAAGTCCCCGCCCGAAGGAGCGGATTTTGGCAGGAAAAAAGAAGGCTGGCCGGTCGGCGGCTCGGTCCGAAGAGCTGACCCCGACATAAAGCCGTTCCGGAAACGTCCGGGCCGATGCAGTACGGAAAACTTTGTCCGAAACGGAAGCCGGCAGACATTCCCCGCCCGAAGGTGAACGGCGGAAAAAGTCCGGGCAGAGCGCAAAGGCCTCCGCCGCCTGAAAGCGGCCGGAAGGCAAAGGAGAACAAGATGACAATTGCCGAAGTGGCGCAAAAGTACGGCCTGACCGCCGACACCCTCCGCTACTACGAGCGGGTGGGGCTGATCCCCTCCGTCCGGCGCACGGGCGGGGGCATCCGCAACTATGACGAGGAGGCCTGCCGCTGGGTGGAGTTCGTCAAGTGCATGCGCTCCGCCGGCCTGCCGGTGGAGACCCTGATCGAGTACGTCGCCCTCTGCGGCCAGGGGGAGCAGACGGCCGAGGCCCGCAAGGCCCTCCTTCTGGAGCAGCGGGACATTTTGCAGGCCCGCATCGAGGAGATGCAAAAGACCCTGGAGCGGCTGGACTACAAGATCAAAAATTACGACAGACTGCTTTCGGGCGTACAGAAAAAAGACTGAAAAAGTCCGCCCCTTTGGGGCCGCAGGACGACTTTTGGAACGGGGAGAGTCCCCGGTCCCGGTTCATGAGAAAAAGAAAAGGGAGGGATCCCGCTCTTTCGGCGGGATCCCTCCCTTTTGGATTTCCTGAATGGTTTGCAGGGGCCTCTCATTAGCTTTTGTAAGCTCGTGCGCGGGAAAGTTCTGCCCCGCGTTCCTTTTCCGGAGTTCCCTTTGCGCTTTTTCGGGAAGTCTCGAAGCGGGAAAGTCCCGCCCCGACCCGAGTGTTCCGGAGTTTCTTTTGCGTTTTCGGAGAATTCTCCGGCTTTTTCAGTGCTGATTGATGTCCAGGCCCACGGCGATGCCCAGGTTGATGGGGGAGATCAGCTCGGGGTCCTGCTCGATCTGGGCGATCAGCCTGCAGACCCGGTCGTTGACCGGGGTGGGCACGCCCAGCCGCCGGCCTGTTTGGGAGAGGTAGCCGTTGTAAAATTCGGTCTCGGTGGGCACCCCGCGCAGCAGGGCGTCCAGGGTGGAGGAGGTGCGGTCGGCGTACTTTTTGGCCAGCGCGTCATAGGTCAGCTTGCGGGCGGCGGCGGACACGGGGTTGTGCCCGGCCAGCAGGCCGTAGCGCAGCTTGCCGTCGTAGGGGGGGATCTTCACCCCCTCGGCCTCGGCCACCTTGACCCCCTCGAACAGGATCTGATCGAACAGCATCCGGCCCTCCCTGGAGGCCAGGATCTCGCCCAAGGTCTGGCCCGACAGCACGGCGGCCGAGGTCATGCAGGCGTTGATCAGCATTTTGGAGTACAGCTCGCCCAGGATGTTGTCGGTCACCCGGCAGGGGATGACCGGGTCGATCAGGTTGGCCAGCTCGTTCAGCCGGGGCGGGCAGTAGCCGTCCTTCATGCCCAGGATCAGCCCTCCCTTGATCTTCAGCTTGTACACCCCCGGCTCTTCCACGCCCACCCCGAAGCGGATGCTGGCGCAGACCGCCCGCAGTTCGCCCACGGCCTCGGCAAAGGGTTCCAGACAGATGCCGTTATTCATGGAGACCAGCAGGGCGTCGTGGTGCAGGTAGGGCAGCACCTCCCCGGCGGCCGTTCCCAGGTGGTAGGCCCGGGTGCAGAGGAAGCAAAACTCCACCCCTTTGGGGATCTCGGAAGGGGAGGACAGCACGGTGGGCTGCACGGTCCGGCTCTCCAGGCCGTCTTTCAGGGTGATGCCCCGGGCGGCGATGATCTCCCGGAGGGCGGGATCCTTTTCCAGCACGAACAGGTCGCAGATCTTGCCAAGGTGTACGGCCAGGGTGCCGCCGATGGCCCCCGCGCCCACGATCAGAATTCGTTTCATGTCTCTTTGCATCACAGGACCGCCTCGCAAAGGCCGGCCGCATGATGCCTCCTTTGATTTTTTCGTCCGGCCGGGACGGGCCGGACGGAGCCGCCCTGCCGGAGCGCGGCGGTCCCGGATACTATTTTACTTTATTTTCCGGGAAAAGTAAAGGATTTCAGCCCCGCCTCTCAAATCCGTTCCCGCCGTCCGTCCCCGCCTTGGTCTCCGGCCGGAAAAGGGCGATCCGACAAAAGTTCGGGACGGCCGAATTTTTTTTGAAATCCGGTTGAAAAAGTTCGGGAACTGTGGTATACTGAAAGCAGACGGCAGACCCTCCCCGGACGGTTCCGGGAACCGACCGGCCTTTCCTGCGGATATCCGGCGGAGCTTTCGGGGCAGAGGGGATCCTTTGTCCGGAGCTTCAGGAAGGGAAGCGTCTGAGAAGTGATCTTACAGCGGCTGAAATTTACAATGACAGGAGGAAGAGCCATGGAAGGGCTGAAAGACACCCTGGAATTTTTGCGGAGCCGGACCGACGTCCGCCCCGAAGTCGGGCTGGTGCTGGGCTCGGGGCTGGACTTTTTTCACCGGAAGATGAATGTGGAGGCCGCGGTGCCCTACGCCGAGATCCCCGGCTTTCCGGTCTCCACGGTGGCCGGGCACGCCGGACGCTTTCTGTTCGGGGAGATCGCGGGGAAAAAGGCGGTGGTCATGCAGGGCCGGGTGCACTACTACGAGGGCTACTCCATGGCGGAGACCGTGCTCCCCGTCCGGGCCATGATCGCCCTGGGCGCCAAAAAACTGCTGCTGACCAACGCCGCCGGGGGGATCAACCCCGACTTCGAGGTCAACACCTTCATGGCCCTGAAGGACCACATCGCCTGCTTTGTGCCCTCCCCGCTGCGCGGCCCCAACGACGAGGAACTCGGGCCCCGCTTCCCCGACATGACTTCGGTCTACGACCCCGAATTTTTGCAGCTCTTTCTGCGGACGGCCAGGGCCTGCCGGGTGCGGGCGGCCACCGGGGTCTATCTGCAGACTTCCGGCCCCCAGTTCGAGACGCCGGCCGAAGTCGCCCTCTTCCGCAGCCTGGGCGCGGACGCGGTGGGCATGAGCACGGCCGCCGAGGCCATCGCCGCCCGCCATGCCGGGGCCAGAGTGCTGGCCGTCTCCCGCATCTCCAACGCCGCCGCGGGCTACGGCGGCCCCCTCTCGCACGAGGAGGTCTCGGCCTCGGCCGGGGAGGTGGAGGAGGCCTTCTGCACCCTGACCGAAAAGCTGATCGCCGGCATGTGAGGGCCAATAAAAGGCGGACCAAAACGGTATAAAAAGAAAAGACCCCCGGCAGGGAGGGCAACTTTCGGGGTCGGTCCGGCTTTCGGACCGAAAACAAGCCCGGCCGGGAAAAATCTAAAAAAGAAGTCCGAGGACTTCAGATAAGGGAGGAATTTTGCATGAACAGACTGGTCATTACCATCGGCAGACAGTTCGGCAGCGGAGGCCGGGAGATCGGGCGCAAGCTGGCCGAGCGGTTCGGCATCGACTATTTGGACAAGGAACTGCTGACTTTGGCCGCCGAAAAGAGCGGGATCTCGGAGGAGATCCTGGCCCGGGCGGACGAAAAGCCGGCCAGTCCCTTCTCGTTCGCGGCCCGCTATCCGACCGCGCTGGCGGCCGGGTTTGTGGCGCCCATCAACCTTCACAGCGCCATGACCGACGACCACCTGTTCAGCGTGCAGGCCGCCGCCATCCGCGAGGAGGCCGAAAAGCGCAACTGCATCATCGTGGGGCGGTGTTCGGACTACATCATCGGCCGGAAGGAGTACTGCGTCAACGTCTTTGTGCACGCCCCGCTGCCCTGGCGGGTCCGGCGGGTGGCCGCGAACTACGAGATCACCCCCGAGGAGGCCGAAAAGCAGATCCGCCGCATCGACAAAAAACGGGCGGCCTACTACAACTTCTACACCGGCAAGCGCTGGGGGGACATGGACGGCTATGACCTGTCCGTGGACGTCTCCACCATCGGGATCGACAAGACCGTTCAGATCATCGCCGACTATGCGGCCGTCAAGGTACCGGATTTCAGGATCGAGCCCCGGCCGGAGGAAGAGGCGTAGCCCCCGCCGAGGCTGCCGCCTGGGAGCAATAAGAATTAAGCGTTATAGTGTGCATTATAGCCTTTTTAAGAGGTTTTATCCACTATGAACGCTTATTTTTTGTCTTTTTTGCGTTATACGCTGCAACGTTCATCTTATGTATTTTTGCATGGGTGTAATCTGGGTGTAAATAAATGATATAAAAAATCTTCCGATAACGGCAAAAACATTGCAATTTGCACATTTTGTTTATTGATTTTTTGCCGATAAGGTGCTATACTTAGATTGAGGTGAAATAGTATGAAATATTTGTCTGTAATCGAAACGGCTAAGAAATGGAATATATCGGAACGGAGCGTTCGTAACTACTGCGCATTGGGTAAAGTTGACGGTGCCTTTTTGACGGGTAAGACGTGGAATATTCCCGATGATGCTCAAAAACCTGATCGAGCAAATAAGAAAATTGAAATGCCGACTACCCTTTTAGAGGTGCTTTCGGCTGAAAAGAAAACAAAACTTTCGGGCGGTATTTACCATAAAGTACAAATTGAATTAACTTATAATTCCAATCATATCGAAGGAAGTCGTTTGACGCACGACCAAACCCGTTACATTTTTGAAACAAACACCATTGGGATCGACGGCGGATCAATTAAGGTCGACGACATTGTGGAAACGGCGAATCACTTTAAATGTATCGACCTGATTATTGAAAACGCAAAAAAATCAATTACGGAAACATTCATAAAAGAACTACATCGCACGTTAAAAAACGGGACGTCGGACGCGCGTCAAGATTGGTTTGCTGTTGGAGATTATAAACGATTACCAAACACCGTCGGAGATATGTGTACGGTGCAACCTGAAGAAGTCGCAAAAAAAATGAAGGAATTGCTTTTTGAATACAACGCAAAGAAAGAAAAAACTTTTGACGACCTTTTGGACTTTCATTATAAATTCGAGTGTATTCATCCTTTTCAAGACGGAAACGGACGTATTGGCAGACTATTACTTTTTAAAGAATGTCTAAAATATAATATCGTGCCATTTATCATAGATGAAGAACTGAAATTGTTCTATTATCGTGGATTAAAAGAATGGTTGAACGAGCGCGGTTATTTACGCGATACTTGTTTGATGGCGCAAGATAAATTTAAACTTTACCTTGACTATTTTAAGGTACAATACTAATTTGGAATTTGACGGAGGAGATTATGAAAATTACAATATATAGAATTTGGCAATGCACATGGGGAATGTTGCAAACCTTCTTAGGCTTGATTATGTTCATAATACATTTCAAGAGCAAACATTTTAGCTATCATGGAGCGATTATTACAGAATGGGATATTAAATCCAGTATGTCGTTGGGACTATTTGTGTTTGTTACATCTGATCCCTATTTTGCTGAAAAATATAGGGGGCAGATAAGTGTTGAAGAACTTTCTAATCGCTTATTGGTTCATGAGTATGGTCATACAATTCAATCACTTATACTGGGACCATTATACTTAATCGTTATTGGAATACCTTCCACAATGTGGGGCTTTTTAGGTGCCAAGAAGCGAAAAGATGAACAAATTCCATATGGTTCTTTTTTCACAGAAGGCTGGGCAAATAGTTTAGGTGAAGTGGTGACAGGTGAAAAATCTATTGACAAGTTGGTTATTGATTAAAGCCACAAATCCCAGTTTATCGAGCAGACGAGGAGGGAGATCATGGGACTATCTATACAAGAACGCCTAAAAGACCTGCGTGTGGAGCATGGCTTGACGCTGGAACAGCTTGCGGAGCAGCCCCACCTCTCCAAATCTGCTTTAGGCAGTTATGAGGGGGGACAATTTCAAGGACATCAGCCACTATGTCCTTATCCAGTTGGCGAAGTTTTATGAAGTGTCCGTTGATTATCTGCAAGGCGTTCAGGCAAATAAGCATGAGCGCCTTTTTATTTTTCTCAAAAATGCATTTTTTAACTTATTTTATATTTTTATTACCATAACGTGCCGCAAAGCGGCACATATCGAGCAAGGCGAAGCCTTGCATATCGAATGGCCGTCAGGCCATATATCGAGCGAGGCAAAGCCTCGCATATCGACCAGAAATTTATCGCAGGAACAAATAATAATATGCCCGCTCATTCAGAGTGGGCGTACAGAAAGGTGCCGATGGCACCCATAGGGAAGGGCCCTCCGCCAGATGCGGAGGGCCCTTCCCTCTCCTTTTCAGATATCTTCCTTCCAAAGGTGAAGTCCTAAAAAATCGTTCGCCGGCAGGTCAGATGGGAAGAATGCGGAAAATGTGCTTGGAAATGATCATAAAGATCAGATCCAGGATCCAGATGATGTTCCAGCCCAGAATGATGCGCAGGATCCCGGCCACGATCTTACCCTCCATGATGCGGGTGACGACGCCGCAGATGTATGAGGTGGGGAGAATGATGGCCAGAATGACGCTGACCAGATAGCTCAGGCCGAAGTAATCGCTCTTTCTCTTTGCCATGAGAATACCTCCTTTTCGGAAAACTCTCTGATTCTATTATAGCACAGAAAAGCAAAAGAATCAATCCCCAGTCCCGAAAAACTGCACAAATAATTTTGTCGAAATACCGAAATCTTTGTTCGGGTGCCTGGGCGCCGGCGGCGCTGCCGCCCGGTTTGTCTTTCAAGTCCGACCGATTTTGCCGCAGGCAAAATCGCGCTTGGTCGGAAACAAAATATGTTTTCGCAAAACGACGGACCTGCGCCGCCGTTTTGCACGATCGAAAATTTACGGTGAGTAAATTTTCGGGAGGAAAAGGGTGAATCAAAAGGCAAAGCCTTTTGAGAGGGGAAAAACGTTGCAGAACTTTGCCGAAAGGCAAAGTGAACAACGGTTGTCCCCTCAAGTCCGGCCAAAATTCCGCACAGCGGAATTTTGCGTCTGGCCGGAAGCGCCGCAGGCCGCCCGGCCGGCATAATCGGCTGGCCCCGGCCATATAGTAAGTTATGGGAGAAGGGTCCGCTTCTCCGAGGGGCCGGGCAAAGTCCGGGCGCCGGGAGAGAAAACGAGATGGAACAGGCAAATGTGTGGAGTCTGTGCAAAAGCGTGCTGCTGGCCGCGGTGTTCGCCCTGGTGGGGGTGCTGATCTTTGCGGCGGCGGTCAAGGTGTTCGAGCTGTCCGATCCGGTCATCACCCTGGTCAACCAGATCCTGAAGACGGCGGCCATTCTGCTTGGGTGCATCTTCGGGCTGAAGGGGGAAAAGCGCTTTTTCAAGGGCATGGCCGTGGGGGCCTGCACCCTGCTGCTGTGCTACGTCATCTTCACCCTGTTGGCGGGGGAACCCCTTCTGCGGATCTCCCTGCTGTTCGAGCTGATCTTCGGGGCCGTGGTCGGGGGGATCTCGGGATTTCTGTCCGGCACCCTGAAAAAATAGCGCGACAGGGTCAAAAAGGTTGAAAAATTCCGGGGTTTGGTGTATAATGAAAGAAAAACTCTCCGGCTTCGGCCGGCGAAGGAGATTTCCATGATCAAGACCATCGCAAAACCCCGTCTCAATGAAGTGCGCAAGGACACCGGCTGCGGCGAGTGCCGCTCCAGCTGCCAGTCCGCCTGCAAGACCAGCTGCACGGTGGGCAACCAGTCCTGCGAAAAGCGGATCCGCGAGAACGATCCCGAGAACAATCGCTGAATCGGCCGAAGGCCGCCGGCCCGAGACCGGACAACCCGGAGGGGACCGTAAGGTTCCCTTTTTTCCGTACCCGGCCATCCGGCGCTCCCGGCGGCCGGGGCTTTTTCCCTTTCTCCCCGTAAAAGGGGAGGGAAAGCTCCCGTAAACAAACGGCGGGGAAAGCTCCCGTAAAGAAATTCAAGAAACATAAATGGTACACGCTTTTCGCTTTGAAGATCTCTTTTTGCTCTACGACGGGGTCAGCGGCAGCCTGAACGCCTGCGACGAAGCGGCCTTTGCGCTGGCCCGCAAAAAGCTGGGGGAGGACGCCGACCTTTCGGCCTTTTCGCCCGCCCAGCTGGCCGAGGCCGAGTCCGACCTCGCCGCCCTGGAGGCCGACGGCACCCTGTTCGCCCGGGAGGAACTGCCCCCCTTTTCCACCCATGCCGGGGCGGTCAAGGCCCTCTGTCTGCACATCAGCCACGACTGCAACCTCTGCTGCGAGTACTGCTTCGCGGGGGGCGGGGACTACCACGGCGAGCGGGGGCACATGTCGTTTGAGACCGCCAGGGCCGCGGTGGACTTTCTGATCGCCCGTTCGGGGGGGATCTCCAACCTGGAGATGGACTTTTTCGGGGGGGAGCCCCTGATGAACTTCGGGGTGGTCCGGCAGACGGTGGCCTACGCCAAACGGCGGGCAAAAGAGGCCGGCAAGCATTTCAAATTCACCCTGACCACCAACGGCCTGCTGCTGGATGACGAGATCACCGATTTCCTCAACGAGGAGATGGACAACGTGGTGCTCTCGCTGGACGGCCGCCCCGAGGTGCACAACCGGGTGCGTAAGACCCGGAACGGGAAGGACAGCTTTGACCTGATCGCGGAAAAATTCCTGGCCTTCCGCAAAAAGCGGGGGGACAAGTCCTACTACGTGCGGGGGACCTTTACCGCCGAAAACCTGGACTTTTCCAGGGACGTGCTCTTTCTGAACGACCTCGGCTTCGACCAGATCTCGGTGGAGCCGGTGGTGCTGCCGCCCGAACACCGGCTGGCCATCAAAAGGGAACACCTGCCCCGCATCCTGGCCGAGTACGAGACGCTGGCCAAAGAATACGTCCGGCGGCGGCAGACCGACAAGTGGTTCAACTTTTTCCACTTCATGATCGACCTCAAGGGCGGACCCTGCCTGTCCAAGCGGCTGACCGGCTGCGGGGCGGGGGGAAGCTATCTCTCGGTCACCCCCTCGGGCAAGATCTATCCCTGCCACCAGTTCGCCGAGGAACAGGACTACTGCCTGGGCTCGGTGTTCCGGCCGGAGGACCTGCGGGAGGACATCCGCGAGACCTTTGCCGCCTCCAACCTGCTGACCAAGCCCTCCTGCCGGGAGTGCTTTGCCAAATACCACTGCAGCGGGGGATGCTCGGCCAACAGCGTCCACCTGTGCGGGGACATCAACAAGCCCTACGAGATCTCCTGCGAGATGATGAAAAAGCGCACCGAACTGGCCCTGGGCATCTACGCCTTCGAGCATCGGGCAGAGTTCGGCCTGTAAGAGGGGAGAGAGGAAGGGCGCCGGGCCAAACTTTTTGGCTGCGCCTGCAAACTGCGCAGCCGAAAGGAGCGGGCAAATTCTGTTTATTTGAGCATGATCGATCGCGATACAAGACCAGCTGATACAGCGGGACATGACCTGTCTGGTATGTGAAAAGGACGCAAATCGCGAACTGAGATCCGGCTCATTCATGTAAATCCACGATACAAAGGCGCGAATATGCCGCAGGAAGAAAGCCGGGAACCCTCTGTCTGCGAGAAGATCAGGAGGCTCCGGGATGAGCAGCTGAAACGAACAGCAACTTGATTATAATAGGAGAAAAAGACATGATCGAATCGGCAGGGGGCAAGACCCCGGTGCTGGAGGAAGGGGCGGTCATCCACCCCATGGCCTACGTCAGCGGCGACGTCACCCTGAAAAAGAACGCCAGTATTTTTCCCACCGCCTCGGTGCGGGGGGACGAGGAGCCCATCGTGCTGGGGGAGGGGTCCAACGTGCAGGACAACGCCACCGTCCACACCTCCAAGGGGCATCCCGCCGTTTTGGGGAACTTTGTGACGGTGGGACACAACGCCGTGGTCCACGGCGCCGAGATCGGCGAGGGCACCATCGTGGGCATGGGGGCCATCGTGCTGGACGGCGCGGTGGTCGGCCGGCGGTGCATGATCGGGGCGGGGGCGCTGATCCCCTCCCGCAAGGTCATTCCCGACTATGCGGTGGTGGTGGGCAACCCCTACCGGATCTTGAAGGTGCTGGACGAGGCGAGCACGGAGGGCAACATGGAAAACGCCCTCGAATACGTCCGGCTGTCGCGGGCTTTTTTGGACAAATAGAGGCTCCAGGACAGATTTTTTCAAAAAAAACCCGGAAACGGCGGGGTTTTCTATTGACTAAGATTGACAAAACCGTTATAATAGAAAAGATACTAGCATCAGCGCCCGAATTCTGCCCCGAAGGGGCGTTCGGGTCTTAAGGCGCCGGGCCGGACAAGCCGTCCGGGCCGCGGGCGTCCGGCCGGATCGGGCGGACCAGACGCCTTAGGCTAAGGAGGAACCATGAAGAAAAAGAAACAGCCAAGCCGCAAAAGATCCATTGTGCTGCTCAGCATCCTCTGCGTGCTGATCGTGGCCTTTGGCGTGCTGGCCTTTGTTCCGTTCTCCTACGACGAGGACGGCTACAGGAGCTACACTTCTTTTGCCGGCGCGATCGAACTCGGCATCGACCTGGAGGGGGGGACCTATGCGGTCCTGACCCCGGTCTACGACGAGAATAACGAGGATCAGACCGTGGAGGAGCAGGAACAGGCCTTTCTGGACAGCCTGGATGCTTCCGACGGCGTCCTCTCCGTTTTGCGGTACCGGCTGACGCAGCTGGGCTATCCCGAGGCCACCGTGGCCCGCCAGACCGACAGCTACGGCGAGCCCAGCATCCGGGTGGAGATCCCCCGGGTGGATTCTGCCGCCGATCTCTTTTCGGTGGTCGCCCAGCAGGGCGTGCTGGAATTCACCGCCGACGAGTCGGTGACCGGCGTCACCAACCCCATCGTCACGCAGGACGACATCATTGCGGCCATCGCGACCTACGATTCTTCCTCTTCTTCCTATGCCGTGGCCGTGCAGATGACCGATGAAGCCGCCGACGACTTTGCCCAGGCGACCCAGAAGCTGTCCGAGGCGGAAGACAAGACTTTGACCATTACCATGGACGGCGAGACCGTCACCACCGCTACCGTCAACACGCCCATCACCAACGGACAGGGCATGATCACCGGCCTTTCCACGGCCTCCGAGGCCCAGACGCTGGCCGTCCTGATCATGAGCGGCAGTCTGCCCGTCTCCTTTGACCAGACCGAGCCCGCCGACCTGGCCCCCGTGCTGGGCGAAAACACCGCCCGTCTCGTGCTGATCGCGGGCGGGGCCTGCATGCTTCTGGTCATGATCCTGCTGATCATCCTCTACCGGGGGCTGGGCCTTGCGGCCGATCTGTCCCTGCTGATCCTCGTCATTGCGGCGACCTTCATCATGGCGGAGATCCCCGGCCTGCAGCTCACGCTGCCCGGCGTGATCGCCCTGCTTTTCAGCTTTGTGCTGGCCGCCGACGCCAACGTCATCATTTTCCGGCGCATCCGGGAGGAGTTTGCCTCCGGACGCACCATCGTGGCCGCCGCCCAGGCCGGTCAGCATCGCGGCATCGCGCCCATCGTGGACACCCACGTGGCCATCGCCCTGCTGGCCGTGGGGCTGTGGATCTTCGGGGGCACCGTGGTGCAGAGCTTCGGCATCCTGCTGTTTTTGGGAACCGCCCTCTCGCTGTTCGGCGCGCTGGCGGTCACCCGGCTGATGATCCGGCTGTTTTTGCCCATCAACAGCACCAGTGAGAAGTTCTACAACGTCAAGAGGGAGGAGGAGTCCGCACAATGAGTAACAAGAAGGAGTTCCGCCTGGCGGAACAGTGGAAAAAGCTGCTCCTGATCCCCATTCTGGTCTTCGTCGTCGGCCTCGGCTGCATGCTGGGCTTCGGCCTGACCGGAAACGGCGCCCTGAATCTGGCCTCCGATCTGAACGGCGGCACCGTGATCGACGTCACCGTGGGCACCGCCATGACCGAGGAAAACCGCGACGACGTCGTCGGGATCGCCACCGATCTTCTGGACGAGCTGGGATTTGCGGTCACCGAGGACATCCGGGCCGCCGGGGAGATCGGGACCGAGGCCGCCGGATTTACCATCATCGGCCGGGTGACCGCCGGAGAGGGCCAGACCCGGGACGAGGCCGTGGAGGCCTTCAACAGCGGCCTGATCGGCAGCGTCGACGAAGGCACCGGGCTGAGAAACCAGATCTACAACTACCTGACCGAGCACGCCTCGGAGGGGCAGACCGTCAACCGCATGAACATCACGGTCCACTCCTACCAGGCCGAGGGCTCTCTGCCCTGGCAGCAGGTCCTCTTTTTCGGGCTGACCGTGCTGATCGCCGCCCTGGTCGCGGGGATCTATCTGTGGATCCGCTTCGAGTTCCTGACCGGGCTGTTCGTCTTCCTCGATCTGCTGATCGATCTCATTCTGACCGTCTGCCTGACCGCCGTCTTCCGCGTGCAGGTGTCCGCCTGGTCCCTGGGCGCGCTGGCCGCGGCGGCCGCGTGTTCCTTCCTGGGCACGGTGGTGATCTTTGACCGCATCCGCGAAAACAGCAGGCGGCTCCGTCTGCAGGAGCTTTCGCCCTCCGCCCTGGTCAACGTCTCGGCGGCGCAGACGGCTCCCCGCACCCTGCTGAGCGCCGTCGTGCTGGCGGTCATGGCCGCCGTCGCCGGCATCCTGGGCGGCTCGGCCGTGCTGTCGTTCATGCTCGTCGTGATCATCGGCATCGCCGTCAGCGTGTTCACCTCGCTCTGCCTGACCCCCTCGCTGTGGGCCAGGGCGCAGGAGCGCAGAAGGAACAGGAACAAGGAACAAAAGCTCTTCCACGAGTTCAAGAGAAAGGAAAAACCGGCACAGGAAACTGCCGCCGAGTAAAGGTTTGGCTGAGTTTGAAGGAGGGCTGTTTCCGCTTCGGGAACAGCCCTTCCGCATTCCTGCCCACAAACGGAGGTCCCCCTGCGGCGGGGCCTGAGCGCGGACGGGGAGGTCGGAAGGTCCATGGACGACTGCTTTGAAAAACTGAATTTCAGGCCCGAGATCGTCCGCCTGCTCAAGATGCGGGGGATCGACACCGCCCCCAGGCTGGAGCGCTTTCTCTCGCCGGGGCGGCACTTTTCCGACCCCTTTGCCCTGCCCAACATGGCCGAAGCCGTCGCCCGCATCCGCCGGGCCCTGGACGAGGGCGAAAAGATCGCGGTCTTCGGGGATTACGACGCCGACGGCATCTGCTCGGTCTCCATCCTGTACCTGGCGCTGACCGCCCACGGGGGGGAGGTGTGCTGGTACGTCCCCGAGCGGGAGGAGGGCTACGGCATCTCGGAGGCCGCCGTGGAATGGATGGCCGAAAACGAGCAGCCCGCCCTCATTCTGACCTGCGACTGCGGGGTCTCGGCCGTCCGCGAGGTCGAGCTCATTCGGGATCTGGGGATGGACGCGGTGGTCACCGACCACCACGAGCTGCCCCCGCAACTGCCCGACTGTCCGGTGGTCAACCCCAAGCTGGGGGAGGATCCCGACACCCGGAACCTGTGCGGGGCCGGGGTGTGCTACAAGCTGGTCGAGGCCCTGTTCGGCCGGGAGGAGGCCGCAAAGTTTCTGGATCTGGCCGCCGTGGCCACCGTGGCCGACAGCGTGGAGCTGATCGGGGAGAACCGGGACATCGTGGCGGCCGGGCTGAAGCGGATCAACGAAGATCCCCGCCCCGGCCTTGCCGCCCTGATGGAGGCCGCCGGGGTCTCCCGGAAGGCGACCGCCGGCATGCTGGCCTTCACCGTGGTCCCCCGCATCAACGCGGCCGGACGGGTGGGGGAGGCCAAGCGGGCGGTGGGCCTGTTCTCCGAGAACGATCCCCGGAAGATCGCCTCCCTGGTGGAGGAGCTGAACGCCGCCAACGCCGAGCGCCAGCAGCTGTGCGAGGGCATGATGCGGGAGCTGGAGGGCTCCCCCGATTTCCGGACCCGCCTGCACGATCGGGTTTTGGTGTTCTACTCGCCGGCCTGGCAGTCCGGCATCATCGGCATCGTGGCCTCCAAGCTGGCCGACCGCTACCGCCGCCCGGCCTTCATCTTCTGCGACAGCGAGGAGGGGCTGATCAAGGGCTCCGGCCGGAGCGTGGAGGGGGTCAACCTGTTCGAGCTTTTAAGCGGGCTCTCCGATCTGCTGGTCCGCTTCGGCGGCCACAGCCAGGCCGCCGGGGCCACCCTGAGAAGGGAGGACCTGCCCGAATTCATCCGCCGGGCCAACCTGGCGCTGCCGGACTATGCGGCCGGCGAGGAGCTGTGCTACGACCTGGAGATCCCGGCCTCGGCGGTGGACATGCGGCTGGCCCGGGAGCTGGCCGCCCTGGAGCCCTTCGGGGTGGGCAACCGCCGCCCCCAGTTTCTGGTGCGGGCGGAAAAGATGTCCTGCCACCCCATGAAGCGGCACCGCGAGCACCTGGTGCTCAAGCTGCCCGAGTTCGAGGTCACCGCCTTCCACGCCGCCGCCCGGGCCGAGGCCTTTTCCAGCCCCTATCCCAAGCGCCTCCTTCTGGACCTCTCGGTCAACGAATTCGGGGGGCGGGAGTACCTGAAGTGCCTCTTAAAAGACGCGGACCTCTCCTTCGAGGATCACCCGGAATTCGGGGAGGTCCTGCTGTTCCGCTACCTCTGCCAGCTGCAAAGCTGCGGCCCCCTGCCCGAATGTTCGGCCTACGAGTCCTTAAGCGGGCTGGATCTGGGCGGCGACGGGCTGGGTACCGTGCTGATCGTCTCCCGGGCTGGGACGCTGAAAAAGCTGCTGGCCCTCCCCCCGTTCGGGGAGTGGAAGGTCAGCCTGTTTGCCCCCAACGACCTCAACAACGTCGACCGCATCCTGTTTTCGCCCTCGGCGGAGGTGGATCTCTCCCGCTACGACCGCCTGGTCTTTGTGGACCGCCCCCTGCATTCGGGGTTTGTTGCGGCGCTGGCCGGGGAGGGAGGAGGGCAGGTCTTTGTCCCCGTGCAGCGGCCCCGGCTGGATCTGTCCGGCCTGACCCTGCGGCGGGAGACCTTTCTGGAGGTCTACCGGAAGATCTCCGCCCAGGCCGGCCGCCTGAACGACTGCGGCAGCCCGACCGGCCTGTACGAGCAGTTCAAAAAGTTTGACGGCAGCCTGAGCTTTCTGCAGTTTTCGGTCTGCTACGCCGTGTTCCGCGAGCTGGGACTCTTTCTCCCGGGGCCGAGCGGCGGCCTGCAGATCCGGCATCAGCGGGCCGAGCTGCGGGACAGCCCCTTCTACGAGCGGCTGACTGCCCTCAAAACGGGGCAGCAGAAGGCCCGCGAAAGGTGACGCATGGACAATCTTCTCTCCAAAATCAAGTACTACTATCCCAAGGACAACGACCTTCTGGTGCGGGCCTACAACTATGCCAAGGCCGCGCACGCCAACCAGAAGCGGGCCTCGGGAGAGGACTACTTCATCCACCCCTACTGCGTGGCCGAGATCCTGGTGGACCTCGGCATGGACGCCAGCGCGGTGGCGGCCGCCCTGCTGCACGACGTGGTCGAGGACACTCCGGTCACCCGGGAGGAGCTCCGCAAGGAGTTCGGGGACGAGATCTGCGAACTGGTGGACGGGGTGACCAAGCTGGACAAGATCGTGTTCACCTCCAAGGAGGAGGAACAGGCCGAAAACCTGCGCAAGATGTTCTTCGCCATGGCCCGGGACGTGCGGGTGGTCATGATCAAGCTGGCCGACCGCCTGCACAACATGCGCAGCCTGCAGTACCTCTCCCACGAGCGCCAGCAGGCCATGGCCCGGGAGACCCTGGACATCTACGCCCCCCTGGCCGGGCGGCTGGGTATTTCCAGCATCAAGTGCGAGCTGGAGGACCTCTGCCTCAAGTTCCTGGACCCCGAGGCCTACGCCTATCTGGCCGAGGCCATCTCGCAAAAGCGGGAGGAGCGGCAGGAGCTGGTCAACGCCCTGATCAAGGACGTCCAGCAGATGCTGACCGACCTCGGCATCCACGGGGAGGTCTTCGGCCGGCCCAAGCACTTCTACTCCATCTACCGCAAGATGAAGAATCAGCACAAGTCCATCGACGAGATCTACGACCTCATCGCGGTGCGCATTCTGGTGGACAACGTCAAGGACTGCTACAACGTGCTGGGCACCATCCACACCAAGTGGAAGCCCATCCCCGGGCGGATCAAGGACTACATCGCCATGCCCAAGCCCAACATGTACCAGTCCCTGCACACCACGGTGGTCACCAACTACGGCCAGCCCTTCGAGATCCAGATCCGCACCTACGAGATGCACAAGGTGGCCGAGTACGGTATCGCCGCCCACTGGAAGTACAAGGAGGGCAAGACCTCGGAGTCCGAGTTCAGCAAAAAGCTGACCTGGCTGCGGGAGATGCTGGAGGTGGAGGGGGACCTGAAGGACTCCCGCACCTTTTACAACAGCATCAAGGGGGATCTGGTCTCCAACGAGGTGCTGGTGTTCACCCCCAAGGGGGACGTCATCTCCCTGCCCGAGGGGGCCACGCCCATCGACTTTGCCTATCACATCCACTCGGCGGTGGGCAACAAGTGCACCGGGGCCAAGGTCAACGGCCGCATCGTCAAGCTGGACACCCCCCTGCAGGTGGGGGACGTGGTGGAGATCATCACCAACGCCAACTCCAAAGGCCCCTCCTGGGACTGGCTGAAGATCTGCAAGAGCTCGGGCGCCAAGGCCAAGATCCGGCAGTTCTTCAAGAAGGAGATGGCCGGCGAAAACCTCAAAAAGGGCCGCGAAATGCTGGAGGCCGAGGCCAAGCGCAAGGGCTACGCCCTCTCCGACCTGGCCCAGGAGCCCTACCTGAAGGCGGTCTACGACAAGTATTCCTTCCTCAGTTTCGACGAGATCTGCGCGGCGGTGGGCTACGGGGCCTACTCCACCAATCAGATCCTGTTCAAGCTCATCGAGCAGTACGAGCGGGTCAACCACATCGTGCGCGTGGAGGGGAAATCCCCCTCGGTCAAAAAGTCGCCCACCGGCTCGGTCATCGTCAAGGGGTGCGACGACCTGCTCATCCGCTTCGCGGGCTGCTGCAACCCCGTGCCCGGGGACCAGATCGTGGCCTTCGTCTCCCGGGGGAGGGGGGTCTCGGTCCACCGGGCCGACTGCCCCAACGTCAGGGACATGGAACCGGAGCGCCTGCTCCCCGCCGAGTGGGCGGGGGCCTCCAAGGAGGTCTTTGCGGTCAGCCTGCAGCTCACCGCCGAGGACTCGCCCGCCCTGCTGGCCTCGGTCACCACGGCCATCGCCAACCTCCGGCTGAACCTGAGCGCCTTCAACGCCCGCCTGGACAAAAAGGGCCGGGCCATCATCAACCTCACCGTCCAGCTGCCCGACATCACCCAGCTGGAGACCCTCATCCAGAAGCTCGAGGAGCTGAAAGGGGTCAGCGAGGTGTTCCGGACCACATTCTAAAGATTCCGACCAGGCGCGATTTTTGCTTCGCAAAAATCGGTCGGACTTGAGAGACAAACCGCTGTTCACTTTCCCTATGGGAAAGCTCGGCAGCAGTTTTTCTCTCTCAAAAACGCTGTGCGTTTTTGATTCACTCTTTTCCGCCGTGGCTTTGCTCACCGCAAAGCCACGATCGTGCAAAACGTCGGCGCATGTCCGCCGTTTTGCGGAAACTTTTTTTCCGGCCAGACGCAAAATTCCGTTTCACGGAATTTTGGCCGGACTTGAGGGACAAACCGCGTGCCGCTGACTTGTCTTTAAGGGCTGAACTAGTCCTTGTTTTTAACAAAGTTACTGCTGTCTGCAAACTGTAAAAGCAGCTATGCGCGGTTTTTCCCTCGCTTCGGCTTTGCCTTCGCTTCACCCTTTTCCGGCCCGGCTTTTGCTCACCGCAAAAGACCGGATTGAGTCCAACGCCGGTACACGCCCGGCGTTGGCGCGACGAGATCAAAAGTCCGGTGCGAGAGCATTCTTTACGAGCAAAAATAATTTGGAACGGACATACCGTTTTTTATTTATTATGAAAATTTTTCACTTTCACACCGGGCCGTTTTCGGTCAACACCTACTTTCTCGTCAACGAAGAGCGGGGCGAGGGGGTGGTGGTCGATCCGGGCGGCAATCAAAAGAGACTGGAGCTGGAGGCGCAGCGGGCGGGCGTCCGCCTGGTGGCCCAGCTGCTCACCCACGGCCATTTCGACCATGCGGGGGCCTGCGCGGGGTTTTCCCGGGCCGGACTGCCCCTGTACGTCCACAAGGCCGACGCGGACAAACTGACCGGCAGCGGCAATCTGGCGGCCCTGATGGGCTATCTGTTCGAGCCCGTCCGCCCCGACTTCCTGTTGGAGGAGGGGGAGATCGAGCTGGCCGGACTGCCACTCCGGGTCCTTCACACGCCCGGACACACCGAGGGCGGGGTCTGCTTTCTGAGCGGAGACGCCCTGCTGACCGGGGACACGCTCTTCCGGAGGTCGGTGGGACGGACCGACTTTCCCGGCGGGGACCCGGCCGCCCTGCAGCGGTCGGTGCAGAAGCTGTTCGCCCTGCCCGGGGACTTCCGGGTCTTTCCCGGACACGAGGACTTCACCACCCTGGAGGAGGAGCGGCGGGAAAATCCCTTTGCGGAGTTCAGCTCGAAAAAAGCCGGCCGTTAGCAGAGGATTGACGCCCCGCCCGTTTAGGGTAAGACCATAGAGGCGGCTCCCGTCAAGGGTTTTACGCCTCTCCGCGCAAGAGGGACAAATCTTTTTTAGCCGCAGGTCAGCCGCCCGTCGCGGACGGCGGCAGGCGGGTCAGCCGCAGGAGAAGGCGGACGCCGGAGCGGGCGTACGGCGCGGCGCCTCGGGCTCCGGCTTTGCGGGATGCGGCGGGCCGGGAAGGCCGGCCTTTGGGAACATGATCAGATCGAATTTTTCTTTTCTCGAAAATGAATTGGGAGAGGTGCTGCGGCTGTTCTACGAGGAGGAGCCGGACCTCGTCCACGAAGGGAGCGACCGCGGCGGGGAATGGCAGGACGTCTTCCGGCTGGAGGGGGAGACCTTTTGCCGGACCCACGCCCTCGGCCTGCCCGGGGACGAGCTGATCCGAAAGCGGCTGATCAAGCGGTTTGCCAAGCTCTCCCTGTACGAGGCGCTCTCCGAAAAATTCGGGCGCTCCCTGCCCTACGGGGCCATCACGGGGGTGCGGCCGGCCAAACTGTTCCGGATGCTGGCCGCGGAGGGAGAGCAGCCCGAGCGCTATCTGCAGGAGGTCCTCCGCGTCTCTCCCGAAAAGGCCGCCCTGCTGGCCGAGATCAACCGGGTGCAGGCCCCCTTTCTGGCGGCGGGGGAGAAAGCCGCGGACCTCTACGTGGGGGTGCCGTTCTGCAACGGCCGGTGCTCCTACTGCTCCTTTGTCTCCTGCGACATCAACCGCACCCGGAAGCTGGTCCGGCCCTACGCCGAGGCCCTCTGCCGGGAGATCGGGGCGGCGGCGGACCTGATCCGGGAGGCCGGGCTCTCCCTGCGGGCGATCTACGTGGGGGGCGGGACCCCTTCCTCCCTGCCGGCAGAGGAGATCCGGGAAATTCTGGAGGCGCTGCGGGGGCTGTCGGCCCCGGAATTTACCTTCGAGGCCGGCCGCCCGGACAGCATCACGCCGGAGCTTCTGGCCCTGTTGAAGGACTTCGGGGTCAACCGCATGAGCGTCAATCCGCAGACCGTCCACGACCGCACGCTGGAGATCATCGGCCGCCGCCATACCTTTGCCGACTACGAGCGGGCCATGGAGGCCGTGCAGAAGGAGGGCTTTTTGGTGAACACCGACCTGATCATGGGGCTGCCCGGGGAGACCCCGGACGACTTCGAGGTCAGCGTGCGCCGGGTGGCCGCCTTCCGGCCGGAAAACGTCACCGTGCACGCCCTCTCGGTCAAGCAGGGCTCCGTGCTCAAGACCGAGACCCGCCGGATCCACGCCGAGGGGGTGGACCGCATGTCCGCCTTTGCCCTGGATTTTCTGAGGGGGGAGGGCTACCGCCCCTATTACACCTACCGGCAGAAGTACACGGCCGGCAACCTCGAGAACGCCGGCTACGCCCTGCCCGGGACCGAGTGCGTCTACAACATCGACAACATGGAGGAGACCGCCTCGGTGGTGGCCTGCGGGGCCAACGCCATCTCCAAACGGGTGTTCGAGGGCGGCTCCCGGATCGAGCGCTCGGCCGACCCCAAGGACGTCTACACCTACCTGAACAAGCTGGACGATCGGATCCTCGCCAAGCGCAGACTGTTCGGTCTGTAAAAAAAGTCTCCGGTTTCCGGCTTCCTGCGTTCGTATTCGGCACGGAAAAGCCGGTTTGGGGCGCAAACCGGAACTTTTCGCAGTCCGAGAAAAAACGGCGTTTCATTCGGAAACGCCGTTTTTTGCTGCCCAAAAGGGGGCGGTCAGGAGCGGGGGTCACTCGGTGGTGATCAGCCGGACGCCCACCCGGATGACTTTTTCGGTTTTCTGACCGTTCAGAAGATCCAGCATCAGCCCCAGCGCGGTCTTGCCGATCAGATGGAAGTCCTGTTTGACGGTGACAAAACCGGGGAAGAGGTGCCTGGTGAAGGAAGCCGCGTCAAAGCCGGTGATCATCAGATCCCCGGGCACCCGGATACCCGCCCGGACGGCCTGCTCGTACAGCTCGTTGGCGCTGACGTCGTTGATGCAGCAGACGGCGGTGGGCGGTTCCGGCCCCAGCAGACACTCTGACACAAAGTGGCTGACATGGCGGTGGAAGAGCTGGTTCTGGCGGGGCATGGTCAGATCGTGTTCCCGCTTGTGCAGATCTTCGGCCCGGTACAGATACTGCGGCAGAATGTCGAGACCGTTGTTGATCATGCCGGTGCAGTAGCCCTTGAAGCGCTCGATCTCGGCGGAGGCCATGTTGTTGCTGATGGAGAAAAAGCCGATCCGCCGATGTCCCTGGAAGGCCAGTTCGCCGACCACATCCCGCATGCCCTGTTCGTTGTTGGAGGTGACAAGGGGGGTGTCGATGCCGTCCAGATTGCGGTCGATGCAGACGACGGGGATCTTTCTGGCCCGCAGGCGGGCGTAAAGGTCGATGTTGTTCAGGGTGGTGCAGGGATAGGTGATCACGCCGTCCGCATTCATTTCCAGGATATTGCTCAGGATATCCCGCTCCCGTTTGATGTTGTTGCGGGTGTTGTAGATGGGGGTAAATGTGTTGTTCAGCAGCGCCAGGCTCTGCGCCCCCTCGGTGATGCCGTTGAAGTCCTCGTCAAAGGGGAGGATGATGGGGATGATCAGCTGGGTGTTTTTGTAGTTGACCTTGCCGTTGACAAAGGTCCCCATCTTTTTGACCCGGTAGATCAGGTTGATCTCGGTCAGCATCTTCAGGGCGTGGGCCACGGTGATGCGGCTGACCCCGTAAATTTGGGTCATCTCGAACTCGGTGGGCAGCCGGTCTCCGACCTTCAGCTCCTCGTTCTTGATCTTGGAGATGATGTCATTGTAAACTTTGACGTACAACTTTTCCTTTCCTGCCATCCTGTGCTCCTTCGGAGTCGGTCCGGTCCGCCCCGCGCCTCGGCCGGGGATCCTGTTCTTCTCTATTATACCCGCAAAAACTTCGCAGCGCAAGTCTTTTTGATATATCCCGCCTTCTATTTGCCCTAAAAAGATATGACATAATCATTTTTTATGTCTTATTTTTTTCCGGGGCATATTGACAAAGCGGGCATTCGATGTTAGAATGGAGGTGGATTTTTTCCGGAGCCGTCTGCTGACCCTGGCCGGCGGAGCGAAAAGGGTGCTTCTCCCAAAAGAGACCTTTCCGGCCTTCCGGCTTTTTAGGCCATTCTGCTGCGGGCCGGAACCTGTCAAAGAGGGGGCGGACGAGCCTTCCCGGCGCTGACGGCGCTTCCGAAAAAGTATACTTTTTCGGAAGCGGGAAGGATCAAAAAAAAACGCCCTGTTTCAGGATGAAACAAGGCGTGAAAAAGATCCGGAGCGGTTAAATATCCCATTATTGTAAATTTTCGAAAAAGTATGCTTTTAGAGAAGCAGCGGAATCAGGGGGGCCTTTGTGCTTCGGGAGAAGGAAAAGAGCCCGGCCCGATCGAAGGAAAAGCCGGAACAAACAGGAAGGCTTCCTTGGCTGCGGGCTGTGATTTTCGGGATTGTTCTGAAGATCGGGAAAAATTTAAACTGCCTTTTATCGCCGGAGGCCCGTTCAGCGGCTGCCGGCGGTTGGGAAAACAGTATTCGGAGGAAATGAGCTTATGAAAAAATGGTTCAAACTGTTCGCGATGTTCGCCCTGGCCTGCATCCTGGCCGTCGGCGCCTTCGGCTGTGCCGGCCCCGGGGGTGACGACAACCAGTCGTCCGACGATGACACCATCGACCCCAATCAGCAGATCACCCTGAAAGTGCAGTCTGCCGCCCCCCTCAAATACAACTACAACGCCCTGCTGATGGATACCTCTCCTGACGATCCCATCTACAAGCAGGCGCTGTTCACCAAGGAACTGGTGGAGGGCTTCAAGGAACTTTACCCCAACATCAAGCTGCAGTTCATCGAAAACGGCTGGGGCGATGCCCTTTACCAGCAGAACTCCCTGTACGTCCGCAACTGGCTGAATGGCGGACAGATGGCCGTGGACATCATGATCGGCGAGACCTACATGGGCTACTTCGCGCAGAACGGCGTATTTGCCGAGCTGGATGAGTCCATGTTTGACGAGGTGCTGGAAGGCTCCTATGCCGACATGGTGGTGGACGGCAAGATCTACGGTGTGCCCATGTGCACCGGCATCGTGGGCCTGCAGTACAACAAGGCCATCCTGGCCGAGGCAGGGATCGCCGAGGAGGACATGGAGCCCGCCACCTGGGACGAGCTGCTGGCCAACTGCAAAAAGGTCAGCGAGTATGCCGCCGCGAACAACAAAGACTATGACGGCATCATCCTGAACAACGTGGCCGGCATGTCCGGCGCCTTCCGCGCCCTGCCCTTCATGCGTCAGGCAGGGGGCGATTTCTACGATGAGAACGGAAGCCTGGCCCTGAACAGCGCCGCCAATGTGGAGGCCTACTCCTTCCTGCGGCAGCTGGCCGCCTATACCCCCGACGGCTCTCTGAACGAGACCAGCGAGGACACCCTGCAAAGCCTTTTCCTGCTGCAGGGCCGTTCGGCCTACTACGTGGACGGACAGTGGGCCATGACTGCGGCGGGGGAGAATTTTGCCTCCTGCGCCCTGCCCAAGGTGGATGAAAACGACACCGGAGTGGGCAACTGCTTCCTGGGCAACGTCATCTTTGCCGTCACCGAGGGCAGCGCCAACAAGGCGGCGGCCCAGGCCTTCTTGAGCTACCTGACCAGTGCCGAGATCCAGATGCGGCTGTACGAGCTGGACGGCCGTCTGCCCGTCAACAAGACCGCTCTGGAGAGCGAGGAGATCCGCGAGGTCAACCCCGTCATGAACCCCTACATCGACATGCTGCTGGCCGGCGGCTTCGAGGGAGCGCTGCCTCACTTCGAAAACAACTCCAGCCTGATCTGGGAGGCCTGGGGCAGCTTTTACAAGAGCGTACTGACCGGGACCGGCGCCATCCAGACCCTGGCCGACGAGCTGAACGCCGAGATCCTGGAACTTCTGGCCGCCTGATCCCATGAAGCGCGCCGGAAAAGAAAACCTGCGGGGGTGGCTGACCGTCGGCCCCATCATCCTGTACTACGCCATTTTCGGGCTGATCCCATTGGGCATCGTGTTCTACTACAGCACGCTGAAGGAAAAGGGTCTGTTCGGCGGCACCACCTTTGTGGGATTCGGAAACTTTGTCACCATCTTTACAAATCCACGCTACTACAATCTGTTGATCACCACCGCGCTGATCTCGGTGTTCACCATCGGGCTGAGTTTGATCTTCGGATTGGTGCTGGCCAAGCTGATGACCTCGAGTATCCGGGGCAAGACCTTCTACCGCACGGTCTACTACATCCCCGTGGTGGTCTCCATGGCCATCGTCTCCCAGATCGTCAACGTCTGGCTGTCGCCCACCACGGGGACCATCAACAACATCCTGGTCTCGCTGGGACACGAGCGGGTGATCTGGCGGGACAGCGTGTTCTGGATGTACTTCTGGCTGATCGTCATCTGCACCTGGAAGGGTCTGGGGGCCACCGTCATTCTGTTTGTGGCGGGTATGGCGGCCATCCCGCCAGACATCTACGAGGCCGCCGACATCGATGGGGCGGGTGGCGTGGTCAAATTTTTCAGCATCACCCTGCCTAATCTGCGGGCCATGTTCGTGTTCGTGCTGATCACCAGCATCATCGGCGCCTTCAACATCTTCGAGCCGGTGCAGCTGATCACCGGAGGAGAGCCGGACGGCGCCACCAAAGTGGTGCTGTTCCAGATCTATGATGAATCCTTCCAGAACGGCAACTTCGGCATGGGCAGCGCCCTGTCGGTGGTGGTCCTGCTCATTTTGATGGCCCTGACCATGCTGAACATGAGGTTCGGCCAGCAGAAAGACTAGGAGGGCCAAAAGATGACTGTCGTCAAAAAGAGCGAAAAAATCGTCACGCACATCGTCCTGGCCCTCGGTTCGGTGGTCATGCTGTACCCCTTCGTCTTCGCAGTGCTGGGGACCTTCCTCTCCCTGGAGGAGTTCTACAGCGTGGGCTTTCTGCCCCTTCCCACCAGCCTGGATTACGTGTTCGACAACTTTGCCACTCTGTTCCGCCGCAGCGACATCTGGCCGGCCATCGGCATGACGCTGGCCCGGACGGCCTGGTATTCCCTGATCGTGGGCTTCACCTCGGTCATGGGGGGCTATGTGTTCGCCAAGGTCAACTTCAAGGGCAAAAGCGTGGCCTTTTACCTGCTGATGTCCTCCATGATGGTGCCCGGGGTGGCCCTGCTGATCCCGCAGTACCTGATGATGGCCCGATTTCCCCTGGTCGGAGGCAACGGACTGGACGGAATGGGGGGCAGCGGACTTCTGAACAACTGGGCGGTGCTGTTCGTCACCGGCTGCTTTTCGGCTTACAACATCTTTCTGCTCCGGCAGGCCTTCACGGGGATCGGCAACGAGTACAAGGAGGCCGCCGAGGTGGACGGAGCCGGATTTTTCCAGACCATCTTCACCATCTACCTGCCCATGGTCAAGCCGGTGCTGGCCGTTATCTTTATCAACCTGTTCATCGGACAGTGGAACGATTATCTGTTCCCTATGATTTTCTTGTCAGAGAGGGCCGATCTCATGCCCATCGGGGTGGTCTCGGTCAACATCTCCAACGATTACCTGCTGGCGGGGGGATCCTCCGGGCTGGGGCTGGTCAACTATCCCCTGGTCATGGCCATCTCCATCGTCATGATGCTGCCCCCGGTGGCCGTGTACATCGCCTTTCAGAAGTACTTTGTCACCGGACTGACTCTGGGCGGGGTCAAAAGCTGAATCGGGAATTTGGAGAGTCGATCAAAAAAACCGGCTTCGGCCGGAGAAATAACCAAACAAGGAGGAAGTTTTGATGAAACGTCTTTTTGCCGGCCTGCTCTGTCTGTGCCTGCTGCTGGCTGCGGCCGGCTGTACGCCGACCACCGAGACCGTGGAGAGCCCCGGGTTCTCGCGGAGCTGGGTGGCCAGCGAGCCCGCCGTCTCCCACGAAGTCGGCGGCCTGGCCGTGGACGACGGCTGGGGCTCCATCGTCTCCAATGACGCCGTTGCCGGGTCGCTGTGCAGTCTGGAACTCGACCTGAAGGCCACGGTCTACACCCTGGTGGTCCGGGCCCTGACCCAGACGGTCTCGGCCACCGACAACACGCCGGTGCTGGCCCTGCGGGCCTTCGGCAGCGACGGAACCAAGTACGGCGAACTGGTACTGCGCACCTGCGATTTCGATCAGGGCATGACCTATCAGGAGTTTACCATGAGTTTTACACTGCCCGAACATGACAACGTCACGCTGGATCTGAACTGGCCGGGCTACACCTACGCCCGGGTCAGCGAGTTCGCGCTGATGTCCAAGACCGAAGCTGCCCTGCCCGACTATACGGCGGATGGACGGACCATCCTGGGCGTGGACGAGGGGGAGACCCTGACCTACGATGAAAACGCGCTGTACTACTTCGACCTCTACAGCTGGATGGGACAGTTCGGCTCCGGCGAGGAAGCCTACGACATCGCCAACCTGGTGTCCACCCTGCAGGGCCTGGTCAACCGGGAAAGCACCCATCTGTTCATCCGCTTCCAGCAGAGCAATCAGTTTTCCGAGGACACCGACAACTACTGGCTGGATTATCTCCGCCAGGAGGGCCGGATGCTGGCCGGAAAGGAGCTGATCACCGTGCAGACCCCCGCAGCCCTGCTGGATCTGTTCCAGTCCTTTTTCAAGGGCTTCGCGGCCTGGGACGAGAACGTGCCCGCCACGGTCAACTCGGTGGCCACGGCCTGCGGCGCGGACGATCTGCTGCCCGTGCGGTATTCGCCGGTCAAAAACAGCCTGTACTACTACCTGACCGAGGTCATGACCTTCGACGAGGAAAAACCCCTTAAGGTGGATCTTGGCAACAAGTTCACCGGGACCGGCACCATCTGGGGCACCGATCTTTCCAGCACCGGCAGCCGCAAGAACGACGCCGTGCTGTGGGCCAAAGTCAATTACCTCGACAAGGGGCTGACCAATCCCCATCTGGTCGCCTACCACGTGGACGCCTACTGCGAGAACACCGACGTCAGCTGGTACAGCGACCTGCAGAACATGTACCTGTCCAACCGCGATTACTACATCGCCAACAAGGCCTTCTTCTTCGATCTGTCGCCCATGGCCTTTGAGATCCCGGACGACGATCCCGACCAGGCCGACCGGGACGGCAACGCCGACGGCTCCATCGACTACCAGACCTTCTGCCAGGTCATGAAAAAGCAGAACGAGCTGGCTGCGGCCGCCGATCCTGCCCGCAGCATCGACGTGGGCGGCTTCACTCCCTGGCACCTGAAGTACACCCGCTACACCAACCCCGAGGCCTCCGGCGAGGTCAACGTGGAGTGGGAGACCGTGTACGTGTTCTCCCTGTTCAACGCCTACGTCAACGCCGACGCCCCCAGCTACACCGCCATGGCCAACGCCTCGGTCTACATGCACTTCCCCATGAAGGAAAGCTACACCCAGACCGGCGACCGCACCAAGGCGGAGACTGCCGAATTGCCCGGCGAGGACGAGCAGGGCGCCAACTACCTGATCTTCTACATGGGCGACTTTGACGCCTCGGCCTGGCTGAACACCGCCATGATCCGCATCTGGAACGATACCAACCGCGGCAACCTGCCCCTGTGCTGGACCTTCTCGACCGGCCTGAAGGAGCGCGCCGGACACGTCATCGACATGATGTATTCGACCGCCACCGAAAACGACTACTTCGTGGCCGGCGACAACGGCGTGGGCTATCTGAATCCCGAGTCCTTCTTCTCCAACCGCCTGACCGGAGAGCTGGCCGGCATGAACGGCAGCCTGGAGCAGTGGACGGCCTTCAACAAGACCTATAATGATTACTTCGATCTGGACATCCAGGGATTCCTGGTCACCCGCAGCGTGCCCACCCGGGAGATCCTGGAGGCCTATGCCCAGATGACCCCGGTCGGCCTTGCCACCAACTGGAATCCCGGCGGGAACGACGTGGTGGACGGCATGAGCGTGGTGCGCAGCGTGGACGTCAACGGCGGCACCAATCAGGCCGTACAGGCCATCACCAATGCCTGCTCCAAGATGGGTGTGGGGAGCGCCAGCGGATTTTTGAGCTGCCGGTTCATCCTCAACTCGCCCACGGACGCCCTGAATGTCTGGAACGCCCTGCAGCAGGATCAGTACAAGGATTACAACTTCAAACTGGTGGATCCCTACACGTTCTACAAACTGCACAACCTGCAGTACGGCGGCTGAGGAGGTTTGAATGATGAGAACGATCAGAAAGAAAATGCTGACGGCGCTGCTGGCTGCGGTCATGATGCTGGCCCTCTGCGTGGGCGGCCTGGCTCTGGCCGACGACGGCGTGCTGGTATTGGATGAGTACGAGAGCGGCGCCTACATCAACGGTACCATCTCGGGCGAGCAGGTCAAGGAGGGGAGCGGGGCCTTAAAGCCCAATGCCATGTCCGGCATGATCCCCTTCGGCAAGGTCTACGAGACCCCCTTCGATCTGAGCGGCTACGCCGGATTGCAGATGTGGATCTGGGTGGAGAACGCCGACGTGATGTCCGCCATCGGGGACGGCGAACTGGAGATCGGCAACGTGCCCGAAGGGACGCCCAACGATCCCTCTGCCCGCGGCGCCATGGAGAGCACCGGCGAGATCAGCTGGCAGCTGGCCGGCCTCTCTCTGCAGCCCGGCTGGAACCTGGTCAACTTCAAGTTCGATCAGGGGACCAACAAAAACACCGCCGACCGGACGAAAATCAATTATATCGCCTTCTACTGGACGGGCACCGTGGGCGGCTCCGGCTTCTATGTGGACACCGTGAGCGCGGTCACCGAATTTGAGCAGGCCGAGATCCCTGCCTGTACAGAAACCGGCCTCCACATCCACGGCTTCAACTCCGACTCCAGCTGGACTCAGGGAAGCATCACCACCCGGGAGGGGATGTTCAAGGAGGGGGACGCAGCCCTGATGTTTGCCGGCGGGCTGGGGGTTGCGCCTCCCGTCAAGACGGTCCTGGCCGAGCCGGTGGATCTGACCGGCTGCGACGCGATCTCGTTCTGGCTGTACGTCAGCAACGCGGCCACCTTCAACAGCATGGCCGACGGCCAGCTGGAACTCCGTTCGGATGAGAACGCCGGCGACGCCGACGAGATCCACTGGAGCCTGAAGAACATCCCCGGTCTGAAGGACGGCTGGAACTACGTCACTTTTACCATTGAATCCGGCGAAAAGAGCGGTTCGGTGGACCTTGCCTCCATCAACACCATCAGCCTCTACTTTGTGGGCCTGACCGGCGATCCCATGGACACGGTCTTTGACGACCTGCACGGAAGCTACACCAAGGGCGTTTCCATCTTCAACTTCGACACCCCCACCAGCGGCGCGCCCGAGCACAAGCTGATGACCGGGGAAGGGGAGTACAAGGAGGGGACCGCCTCCCAGAGCATGAATGACCTCAACAAGAACGGCTTCATCGAGTGTGCGGTGCTGCCCGAGCCTGTGGACATCAGCCGCTTCGACGCGGTGACCATGTGGGTGTACTGCCCCACCGCCGATGACGCGCAGAAGTTGGGCGGCCTGGAGATCGAACTGATCAGCGAACTGAAGGACGGCGGTCGCAACGACGACAAGGAGATCAGCTGGTCGGTGCCCGCCTCGGCCTTCGGCGAGGGATGGACGCAGATCGTGCTCAACTTTGCCGATGCCAAGGACAAAAAAGCCGACCTCACCCACATCGAAGGGGTGGGCCTGGTCCGCACCGGCGTGGTGGACATGACCGTTTACTTCGACGATCTACGGGCGGTGGAGACCAAGTTCCTGGACCTTGACGCCGAACCCATCGACTCGGTGCTGCTGTTCGACTTCGACAAATTGCAGACCGGGGTTTTCGAGGGACTCACCCTGGACTACGATAACCACAAGCAGGGCTACGCCTGCCTGACCACCAACGGGCAGAACGTGTCCGAGGTGCTGACGGCCTCCTTTGATCTGGGCTGGACCGGGCTGTCCCTGTCCGGCGAAAACGAGCTGGGCCTGACGTTCTGGTTCTATGTGGACGACGCCGCCAAGCTGAGCACGGTGGATGTGGAGCTTTCCAGCTCTGTCAACTTTGACGCGTACGAGCTGGAGTGGAGACTGTCCGGCCTGCAGAGCGGCTGGAACTGGATCACGCTGAAGGCCTCCGAGGCTACCCGCTCGGGCGGCGTGGCCGACCTCGACGCTCTCTGCCGCATCCGCGTCGTCGCCTTCGGGGCGGACGGCCAAACCTTCCAGCTCAAGTTTGACCGCCTGAGCATCGTCAATCTGAGCGTGCAGGGCGCGCTGGACCAGCCGGACGACAGCGAAAAAGTCAGCCTGGATCCCATCGATTCCTTGCTGATCCTCTCCTGCGACGACAAGACGGACACCGTTTTTGCCGATCTGAGCTTTGACGATCAGAATCAGAAGCAGGGCTATGCCGCCGCCGTGCTGGCCAAGGAGGCCGACGATTCGGCCACGGCTGTGGGGACGGCCACCGGGCTTTCGGTGGGCAAGACCGACCTGATGGTCTCTGACGTCACTTCTGTCAACGAACTGGGCCTGACCCTGTGGTTCTTCGTGGAGGATGCGGCCTCGGTGGAAAGCCTGGAGATCGTGCTCAGCAGCGCGGACTTCGAAAACAATACCCTGACCTGGACGGTGACCGGGCTGCAGACCGGCTGGAACTGGCTGACCCTGCGGGCTTCCGAGGCCGAGGTCAACGGCCTGCCGGATGCCGATGCCTTCACTGCCCTGCGCTTTACCGTGACGGCGACCGCGGCCGAGGAGGGATATGCGGGCTTCCGCACCCTGATCGACCGGATCTCGCTGGTCAACGCGGCCGTGGCCGAAAATCTGGCGCAGCCCACCGAGGATGAGGCGATCTTCCGCGATCCCATCAACGCTACCATCATCATCAACTGCGACACCGTCAGCTCCACGCAGTTCACCGGAAACACCATCGACCGCACCGATTACCGGGAGGGCCTGGGCTGCGTGCGCACCGAGGGCGCGGGCTACGGCCTGACGGCCACCTATCTGAGCGTGGGCAAGACCGACCTGACCAAGGACACCCTGGTGCTGGGAATGTGGATCTACATCCAGGACGCCTCGCTGTTCGAGGCCGAGGGCGTCAACGGGCAGATCGAGCTGTCCTCGTCCAACTCCTTTGACGTCAACGAAATTTTCTGGGACGTCATGAAGCTGGACCTGCAGACGGGCTGGAACTGGGTGGTCCTGAAGGGCGCCGACGCCGAAGTGACCGGCGGCATGCCCGACTTCGACAACCTCTGCCGCTTCCGGATTTACGTCAACAATGTGGCTTACTCCACCCTCAAGCTGGACCGTATCACGCTGACCAACATCTACGACGAGGAAGGCATGGCCGAGCCCGACTGGGAGGCTGAAATTTCGGACGACGGGACCTTTGTGGGCCCCAACCGCACCCTGGCCACCAACAGCACCTATCTGGAGACCGTGGTCTCCGGCGATCCCATCTTCGAGGAAGTGACCACCGGCGGCTGCGGCGGAAGCCAGGCCTCCGCGGCCATCCTGCTGACCGTTGCCGCGGCTGCGGGCGTCATCCTCAGGAAGAGGCATTAAGTTTACCTGTGCGGTTTCGGGCCGTCCGCCGGACGGCCCGAAACCGGGCCTCCTCCCGGCACCGAGATCCCGGATTCGTCCGGGATCTTTTTTTGAACGCGGCCGGCTGCATCCGGCCCCAAAGAGGACTTTTATGAAGACGATCTGTCTGGTCTCGCACACACACTGGGACCGGGAGTGGTACCTCAGCCACGCCAAACACAACTACCGCCTGATCCGCTTTCTGGACCGCCTGATCGACGTCCTGGAACAGAAGGAGGCGCCGGCCAGCTTTCATCTGGACGGCCAGGTCATTCTGCTGGACGACTACCTGGAGGTCCGCCCCGACCGGCGGGAACGGCTCTGCCGGCTGGTCAGGGCGGGCCGGCTGAAGATCGGCCCCTTCTACATTTTGCAGGACGAATACCTCATCAGCGGGGAAGCCAACGTCCGCAACCTGCTGTACGGATTCAAGGAATGTGAAAAGTACGGGCCCGCTTGCCGGACCGGGTACTTTCCGGACGCCTTCGGCAACGTCTCCCAGATCCCCCAGCTCCTGCGGGGATTCGGACTGGACGCAGTCGCCTTCGGGCGGGGGATCATCCCCACGGGCTACGCCAACGAGGTGCTGGGCAAGAGCGAAGAGGGCTTTTCGGAGATCGTCTGGGAGGGGGCGGACGGCAGCGAGGTGCTGGCCGTACAGTTTGTCAACTGGTACAACAACGCCAACGAACTTCCCCGCGAAAAAAAGGCCCTGGCCGTCCGCCTGCAAAAGCTGGAAAAGGACAGCGCCCTGGCCGCCCGGACCCCCTTTCTTCTGGGCATGAACGGCTGCGATCATCAGCCCGTGCAGGCCGATCTCGATGAGGTGCTTCAGACTGCCGCCGAGGTCTTTCAGACCCCGGTCAGGTCGGTCAGCCTGGATGAATATGTGGAGCTCATCCGGCCCTGGCGGGAGCATTTTTACCGCTATCGGGGGGAGATCTGCGGGCAGAACGGGGACGGCTTCGGCACCCTGATCGACACGGCTTCCAGCCGGATCGAGCAGAAGCAGAAGAACGCCCGGGCCCAGTACCTGCTGGAAACTTTGGCCGAACCCCTGAGCGTGCTGGCCGAGTCGCGGGGGATCCCGGGAGACTGGCAGCTTTTGTACTGGTGCTGGAAAAAACTGTTGCAAAACCACACCCACGACGGCATCTGCGGGTGTTCGGTGGATCCGGTGCACCGGGGCATGGACGTCCGCTTCGGCGAGGTCCTCGACACAGCCGAATGTTACCTGGCCGATCTCACCCGGGCCATGGCAGATCAGCTGGAGACCTCCGGAAAGACCGCCGTCGTCTTCAACCCCGGCCTGACCGAGGCGACGGACAGCGTGGAATTTACCGCCGATTACCTGGAGGGGGAGACCCCGCCCGAACACTTCTGCGTCCGGGACGAGGAGGGCAACGTTCTGCCCTGCACGGTGCTGGAGCGCCGGCGGGAACCCATCTTTCTGCTGCCGGACGACGGGTTCCGGCAGGTGCACGAGGCCGAGCGCATCCGGGCCGCCGTGCGGGTGAGCATGCCGCCGTTTGCCACCCGGCGGCTGACTCTGTGCGAGGGGGCGGAGCCGACGTCTCCCTTAAGGGCGGGCTCCGATTTTCTGGAGAACGAATTTGTCCGTCTGCAATTCCACGCCAACGGCAGTTTCGATCTTCTGGCCGAGGGCGCGCCCGTTCTGCGGAATCAGAACACCTTCGAGGAGGTGGGAGACGGCGGCAACGAGTACGAGTTCAAAGGGGAGGGGAAGACCTTCGACACCCTGTCCGACCGGGCAAAGCTGAAGGTGAGCCGTCTCACGTCCGAGCGCGCGGTCATGGAGGTCGAAAACCATTTGCAGACGCAGGACGGCGGGGAGATGTGCATCCGTTCGGAGGTCACCTTAAAGCGGGGATCCCGCCTTGCCGAGATCTCGGTCTCCTTCCGAAATACCTGCAAAAATCATCGAGTCTGCGCCTGTTTCGGCGGCGCAGTGGGCGAAGTGCTGGCCGAGTCTCCCTTCGATCTCATCCGCCGTCCCTTTCCGGGCGCGCGGTGGAAGCGGCCGGAAAACCCCCAGCGCACCGGCGGCGCGGTGATGCTGCTCAGCGGCGAGGGCGGGGGCGTCTGGGCCGGGCGGGGGCTGAACGCCTACGAAGCGCTTCCGGAAGGAAAACTTCGGCTGGTGCTGCTCCGGGGCGTGGGGGAGATGGGAGACTGGTTCACCTTTCCCACCAAAGATTCCCAAGGTTTGGGGGAGCGGCACGCCGAGTATGCCGTGACTGCCTTCGGCCCATCGGAGCGCGACGAGGCCGTCAGAAGGGCAAGGAGCTTTTGCCGGCCGCCCCTGTTCGCGGCGGTCACCGGGCCTCATGCCGGGCAAAATTTCGCCCCGGGCCTGAGTCTGCAGGCTGACGGGCTGGTCCTGACCTCCTGTCTCAAGCGGGCCGAGGACCAAAAGGGCTGGATCCTTCGGCTTTTCAATCCCGGCGAGGGGGAAACGGCCCTGACCTTTTCCCTGCCCGTCCGGGAGACCGACCTGAAGGAGGAGGCCTGCAAGGAGCCCTCCTGCCGCTTTACGCTCGGCCCCAAAAAGATCATGACCTTCCGCCTGGATCGGCTGGGAAGGTAATTCCGGACAAAACGTGAAAAAGCGGTCTGCACTGGTGCGGACCGCTTTTTCAAAAGAAAAGGCCGAATGTCCCGGCCTTTATAAGCGCCGCTTTGGTCTGTTATGTAAAATGCTTCTGTTTGAAGCCGGGCGCCGTATGGTATAAGCAAGAGAGGGGAACAATGACGGAGGAGAAAATGAAAAAACAGACAGGAGTTTTTGTATGAAAAAGATCGCCTTTTACGACGTCAAGCCCTATGACCGGGAGTGGTTCGACCGGCTGAACGGGGGGCGCTACGAGCTGGAATACTTCGAGAGCAAACTCAACGCCAAGACCGCGGCCCTGAGCGCGGGCTGCGAGGGCGCCGTCGCCTTTGTCAACGACGACATCGACGCCGCCTGCATCAGGGAGCTGACCCGCGCCGGCGTCCGGGTGCTGGCCATGCGCTCGGCAGGCTACTCCAACGTGGACATGAAGGCAGCCTTCGACAGCCGCCTGACCGTGGTGCGGGTGCCGGCCTATTCCCCCTATGCGGTGGCCGAGTTCACCATGGGACTGCTCTTGTGCCTCAACCGCAAGATCCACAAATCCTACATCCGCACCCGGGATTTCAACTTTTCCCTGAACGGGCTGACCGGATTCGACCTGCACGGCAAGACCGTGGGGGTGATCGGCGGGGGCAGGATCGGCCGGGTATTCATGGGCATCTGCAGGGGCTTCGGCATGGAAGTGCTGGCCTACGACCCCTTTCCCGGCGAGGTCGAGGGGGTGCGCTTTGTCTCCCTGGACGAGCTTTACCAAAGCAGCGACGTCATCTCCCTGCACTGCCCCCTGACCGAGGACACCTTCCACCTGCTGGACAAAAAGGCCTTTTCGGCCATGAAGGAGGGGGTGATCATCCTGAACACCTCCCGCGGCGCCCTGATCGACAGCGCCGCCCTGCTCGAGGCCCTCAACGCCGGGAAAGTGGGCGGGGCCGGGCTGGACGTCTACGAGGAGGAGGCCGATCTCTTCTTCGAGGACCGGGCCGGCACCCTGATCCGGGACGACCTGCTGGCCCTGCTGGTCACCCGGCCCAACGTCATTCTGACCTCTCATCAGGCCTTTCTGACCCAGGAGGCCCTGAAAAATATCGCCGGGACCACCCTGTCCAACCTGGACGAGTACTTTGCGGGCGGGCCGCTGACAAACGAGATCTGCTACCGCTGCAAGGGCGCCGAAACCTCTCCCGACTGCCGGAAGACCCGGAAGGAGCGCTGCTTCCCTCCCCGGGCTGAGGGACAATAAGAGGATTCCCGTCCTGGGCTGAGGGGCCTTTCCCGGTTTTTTTGGAGCCTTTTTGCGGGAGCCTGCTTTCTATCCAAAAAGCCTTTTTTCAAGAGGCTTGCGGCAGGATCAAACGGCAGGAGAACTTTACCAAAATCCGGCCGAAAGAGCTTTTTTCGCAGCGCCGGAAGCAGACGAGGGCGCAGCAGAAGGACACATGGAACATCTCCGGCCGGGGCCATGCAGGCGGCTTTTGCTGAAAATTCTGCCCATCCATGCGTTCGGGTGCTTTGGGCAGGCGGGAAGGGTTGACAACCGGCTCCGCCCGGAGTACAATAATAAGAGAGAAAAAGACCCGGGAGGGATCCATGAAAAAGGAGAAAGGGCCGTGCGCGCCCGCCCTGCCCGCGCTGAAGGCGGGGAGCTTTGCCGAAAACATGGCCGAGGAGGGGGCCTCCGCCCTCCGCTTCGAGCGGGAAGTTGTGCCTCCTCTGCGGAGCGGGGCCTTTTCGGGCTGTCTGTTCGCCAAATGCCGGATCTTCGGCCATCACCGGCTGGCCAACTTCGAGGACGTCCTCTTTTCGGGCTGTGATCTCTCCAACGCCGTGTTCTACGGGTGCGGTTTTTCCCGGGTGCGCTTCGAGGGCTGCAAGCTGCTGGGCCTGCGGATGGAGGAGAGCCTGCTGTCCGACCTCGTCTTGTCCGAGTGTATGGCCCGGGACCTCAGTTTTTCGGACTGCCGGCTGCGGCGGGCGGAGGCGGCGGACTGCGATCTGTCCGGGGCGGGCTTTTACCGCGTCGGGCTGAAGGAGATCGGCCTGCAGCGGGTCAGCCTGTCCGGGGCCGAGTTTTTCCAGACCCCGCTGGAGGGGGTGGACCTCTCCGGGTGCGACCTGTCCGGCCTGCGGGTGAGCGAGGGATGCCTGAAGGGCGCCGTGGTCTCGCCCATGCAGGCTCTGGATCTCAGCCGGCTGCTGGGCCTGGTGCTTAAGGAATAGCGGGCTGATGGAGAAGATACAAAAATTTTAAAAAAATTTCAGATCAGAGGTTTAAAAGCGCTCAAAAGGGGTATCCTTACACTGCTCATCATTTTCCCCCTTTTCTCCGAAGGGCCCGCCCGGCGTCAGCCGGGCGGGCCCTTCCGGGTTTATGCCTTTCGGCTATTCTTCCGGACAGGTTCCGACCGCTCCGGCAGGGCACAATAACATCAGCCGGGCGGGCCCTTCCGGGTTTATTGCCTTTGGTTTATCCCATTGGGGTGATGCTTTGGGTGATGCCTTCGGTTTATTTCCTTCGGTTTGTCCCATTGGTTGATGTCCTTGCGCTTACACGCACGCACAAAAGACTGTCAGCCGGCCTTTGTTTTGGTTGCTTCTGGAAAGGGCGCCCCCTGCGGCGGCTCCTGCCTCCGGCCGCCCCGGCGGGAGGATCTTCCCCGAAAAAATAGGGGAGAAATGGGGCAAAATCCGCGCGGAAGCGGACTTCCGATTGACAGAAGGCCGCTTTTTGGGTTATACTAAAGAGAAAGCGATGCGAGCGGAGGTAACCACATGATCAAGCTGGCATTTTCTACTCTGGGCTGTCCGGAATGGACCTTCGAGGAGATCTTTTCGGCGGCCGCGGACCTGGGCTTTTCGGGCATCGAGATCCGCGGCGTGGGCAGGGAGATCTATGCCCCCCGCATCCGGGAGTTCTGCGAGGAGCTGCCCGGGACCCGGGAACGCCTGCAAAGGGCGGGTCTGGAGATCCCGCTGTTCACCTCCGGCGCCAACCTCTCCGACCCCGACCCGGCCGGAGCGCTCTGCGAGGCCAAGGAGTACGTCATCCTGTGCGAACGGGCCAGGGTGCCCTTTGTGCGGGTGCTGGGGGATCAGAATCCCCAGCCCGGCCCGGCGGCCCCGCTGCCGGTGCTGGCCGAGCGCTTTGCCGAGATCTGCGACTTTGCCCGGGCCCACGGCGTGAGCGTGCTGGCCGAGACCAACGGCGTGCTGGCCGACTCGGACAAAATGGCCGAACTGTTAAAGGCGGTGGGGGCGGACAACCTCTTTGTGCTGTGGGACGTCCACCACACCTGCCGCTTCTTCCACGAGTCCCCCCAAAAGACGGTGGGGACGCTGGGAAAGGCCATCCGCCACGTCCACCTGAAGGATTCCGCTTTGGAGGACGGCAAAGTCCGCTACAAGATGATGGGAGCGGGGGACATCCCCGTGGCCGAGGCCGTCTCGGCCCTCAGCCGGATCGGCTACGAGGGGTTCTATTCCCTGGAGTGGGTCAAGCGCTGGGCGGCGGATCTGACCGAGGCCGGCATCGTCTTCCCCCAGTTCGTCAGCTACATGCGCGGGCTGTAAAGTCCTTATCGTGCGGCCAGATCCCGGACCCTGTCCGGCGGGCCTTTGCGTTCTCTTTTACTGCGGCCGCACCGACTGCCCGTCTGGGCTTTTGCCTGCGGCGGCTTCGTCTGCCCGGCCCTCTTATGAGAGCCTGCCCTGCCCCTTTTGAGCGGGGACAAAGGGCGACTGTTCCCCTTCGGCCCCGCAAGAGCGGGGATCCCCGGGGCGATCCCCGTTCCCGGGTGCCGCTTCCGGCCTGCAAAACGGCCCCTTTCCGAGGCGCCCTTTTCCGGGCGGTCCCTTCCGCCCAGCGCGGTTTTTTCACCAGAGAAATACATTTTCGGAGATAAATCATGGTTGATCTTTCCCTGATCGGCCGCTGCGATCCCGAGCTCTACGAGGCCATGGCCAAGGAGCTGGAGCGCCAGCGGGGCAACCTCGAACTCATCGCCAGCGAAAATTTCGTCTCGCCCGCCGTCATGGCCGCGGCCGGAAGTTTCCTGACCAACAAGTACGCCGAGGGCTATCCCGGCAAGCGCTACTACGGCGGCTGCCAGTACGTGGACGTCGCCGAGAACCTGGCCCGGGAGCGGGCCAAACAGCTGTTCGGGGCCGAGCATGCCAACGTCCAGCCCCACTGCGGCGCCAACGCCAATTTCGCGGTCTACTTTGCCGCCTGCAAGCCGGGGGACACCATTCTGGGCATGAACCTCTCCCACGGGGGACACCTGACCCACGGCAGCCCGGTCAACGTCTCGGGCAAGTACTTCAACTTTGTCTCCTACGGGGTCTCGGAACAAGACGAGCGCATCGACTACGACGAACTCCGCCGCCTGGCCCTGGAACACCGGCCCCGCCTGATCGTCTCGGGGGCCTCGGCCTATCCCCGGATCATCGACTTTGACCGCATCCGGGCGGTCTGCGACGAGGTCGGCGCCCTGATGATGGTGGACGTCGCCCACATCGCCGGACTGATCGTGGCCGGCCTGCATCCCAATCCGGTGCCGGTGGCCGATTTCGTGACCACCACCACCCACAAGACCCTGCGCGGGCCCCGGGGCGGCATGATCCTCTGCAAGGAGAAGTACGCCAAGGACATCGACAAAGCCGTCTTCCCCGGCACCCAGGGCGGGCCGCTGATGCACATCATCGCCGCCAAGGCCGTGGCCTTCGGGGAGGCCTTAAAGCCCGAGTTCAAGGCCTACCAGACCCAGATCGTCAAAAACGCCAAGGCCATGAGCGAGGCGTTCCTCCGCCGGGGGGTCCGGCTGGTCTCGGGCGGCACCGACAACCACCTGATGCTGCTCAACCTCACCGGGACGGACCTGACCGGCAAGGAGCTGGAAAGGCTGCTGGACGAGGCCCGCATCACCGTCAACAAGAACACCGTGCCCTTCGAGACCCGAAGCCCCTTTGTGACCAGCGGCGTGCGCATCGGCACCCCGGCCGTCACCTCCCGGGGGATGAAGGAGGCCGAGATGGTCCGCATCGCCGACCTCATTTCGGACGTCATCGAGCGGCGGGAGGCCGCCCTGCCCGAGGTGGCCCGGGAAGTTTCGGCCCTCTGCCAGGCCTTCCCGCTGTACCGGGACGATATCTGCTGAAGGGTCCGTACCCCAGGACCGAACGCCCGGAGCTTCTCCGGGCGTTTTACGGAGGGAGTTTTTATGCCGAACAGGATCAAGGAAATCGAAACGCTGCTCGAAAAGGAGGCCTACGAGGAGGCCCTGGCCCTGACCGAGCGCGCCCTGTCCGAGGACCCGGACGACCGTTCCCTGTACGTGCTGCGGGGAAGGGGGAGGCTGGGGCTTTTCGGCCGGGCGCTGGATGAGGGCTCTCTGTCCGAGGAGGAGAAGGAGAGCCGTTTCGCAGCCGTCAAGAGCGATTTTGCCAACGGGTTTACCGGCAGCCCCCGGGACGTCGTGCTCTCCTACAAGGGCATGATGATGCTGGACCTGGCGGCCGGCCGGGAGGAGGACTGCATCGCCCTGTGCGAAAAGTACCGCGAGGAGTTCCGCAGCACGGACTGCAATTACTTCTGGGCCTCGGCGCTGCTGGGCGAGTACGAGCGGGAGGGAGATCCCGAAAAGCTCAAGAGGGCGGAAAAATTGTTGCGCGAGGCCAAAATGCCGGGCCGGCCGGGGCGGATCATCCGCATGACCCTGGCCCGGGTGCTTCTGGCGGAGGAACGCCCCGCCGAGGCGCTGGCCGTCGCCGGCAAGCTGCTCCGGGACCGGACGCTGCTCCCGGACAACTACATGCTGATGGTGCAGGCCTGCATGGCCCTGGGACAGCCGGAGCGGGCCCTGCCCTACATCCGCTTTCTGGCCGATTCCCGGCCCCAGGATCCGATTATCCGGGCTATCCGGGCCGAAGTGGCGCTGGAGGCCGGAGACGCCGCCCAGGCCGCTGCCGACGCCGAATTCTGCCTCTCCAGGGGCAGCGATCCCCATCTGACCCTGATCGCCGTCCGGGCGGCCTGCAGGACCTCCCGGGATCCCGAGGAGTACGGCCGCCAGCTGGAGCGGCTGCGGGCCGCCCGTCCGGAGGGCTCTGCCTTTGACTTTCTGGAGACCGAGTGCGACATCCTGTGCGACCTGGGCCGGCCGGAGGAGGCCCTGACCCTCCTGCGGGAGGCCGAGGCCAAAGCCGGGGAGGAAGGGGAGAAGGACCTCTGCCGGGAGCAGATCTTCCGGGTGCTGGCCTCCATGGGGCGGTACGACGAGGCGCTGGCCATCGTGGAGGAACTGGGCGAAAAGTATCCCAGCCCCTCGCTGGACTACTACCGCGGCATGATCCTGTTTGACGGCGCCAGAGAGCGGGAGGACGTCGAAAAGGCCCGGGAGGCCCTGCTGAAGGCCATCCGGGACGGATTCGACGCCCCCACGGCCCTGATCCGGCTCATCCAGGCCGGGCGGGTCCTGCGGGATTTCCCCTTTCTGAACAACCTGCTGCGCAAGGGCCGGCTGCCCAAGTGGGCGCAGGACTATCTGTCCGGCGTGCTGGCCGAGGAGGTCCGGCACGACTATTCGGGGGCGGCCCTGTTCTACGCCCGGGCGGCCCGCGGCGGCATGGACTGCGCCGGCGAGCTGCTGCATGCCCGGATGAGCCTGTTCTCCCGCCGGGGAACGGCTCCCCTGTGGCCGGCGGCCCGGGAGCTGGCGGGGCGGAGTTCGTTCTGGAAGCGAACCTGCGCCGAGGCCCTGGCCTACGGCCGGCTCGGACAGCAGCCGAACGAACGGCACCGGGCCGAAGCCCTCCGCCTCTGCCGGGAGATCCGGGCCGAGGATCCGGACTATTCCTGCAATCTCTCCCTGCTGGGACAGCTCTATCTGCAGGGCTGGGGGACCCAGAAGGACCCCGCCCAGGCGGTCAGCCTCTTCGAGCGGGCGCACGAGCTGGACTGGAAGGGCTACCCCTCCTGCTACTGTCAGGACGGCCTGCTGGCCGCCTGCCTGGAGAAGGGGGAGGGGACGGAGCGGGACTCCGGCCGGGCCAAAAAGCTGATCCTGGACGCCGTGGCGCGCTCCGGCGCCTATGTCCACGACAATGTGGCCTCGATGTACGTGTTCTACTTCCTCCGGGGAGAGGACGGGTTCGAAGCCGGGACCGTGCGGGCCATGGCCGAACGCAACCTGGCCGAGCACGCCTTCAACCCCTCGCTGTGGACCATCCTGCTGCGGGCGGCAGGCCGGGCCGGGCTGGACGAAAAAAAGCTCCGCCGGCAGCTGAAGCAAAGCGAGATCATGGGCGAAAAGGTCCTCAACGACTACGTGGCCGCCCACGGCTCCGACCCCGAATTTTTCCCGCACATGGGCAACTAGGCCCCTGCCGATCGAGAGATCCCGTCAAAGAGATGAAAATTTTTCGCTCTGTCGGGTACGGTCGGCGAGGCCGCCGCTCCCCCTTCCCGAACGGGAAGGGGGAGCGGTTTGTTCTATGGGTGGCAGAGAGAACAGGCCGTATTCAAAAAAATTGTACGAAATCATTGACAAATTCGTACGAATATACTATAATAATAGTACAACAAGAAGGAGGTCTCCGCCATGTCGATCACTGCCACAGAGCTAAAAGAAAACCTGAGCAAGTATTTGCTGCTTTCGGCGACAGAGGATATCTACATTACGCGAAACGGGAAAGTCATCTCCAAACTGACCAATCCCTTCCAGGAGCGGGTGGCGATCGCCAGGTCCTTATTCGGGGTATTGCCTTCCGATGTCACGGCAGAAGAAGGCCGGGAAGAGAGACTGAGCCGGATATGAGGGCCTTGCTTGACACCTGCGTCATCCTGGACGCGCTCCAAAGCAGGGAACCCTTCTGCAAAGAAGCGCAGGAGCTGTTTTTAAGCGCTGCCAACAATCTGTACGTCGGATGCATCACAGCAAAAGCGGCAACGGATATCTACTATTTGATGCACCGCCACACACACAGCGACAAGGCCTCCCGCGAGGTTTTGTCCAAACTGTTCTCGCTCTTTGAAGTATCGGATACTGCCGGGATCGACTGCCGCCGCGCAATCCCCTCACCCGTAGCGGACTTTGAGGATGCGGTGATGATCGAAACGGCGGCCCGGGCAGAAGCCGATTGCATCGTCACACGCAATCCCGATGATTTTGTCAAATCCTCCGTGCCCGTTTTCATCCCCAAAGATTTTCTCCGCAAAATCATGAGCGAATGAGGACGGGCTTCACCCTTCCGGACTCCCGGAGGGGTGATTTTTTTCAGTCTGTCTTGCTCTGTCCTGTCTTATGTAAGTTGAAAAAGAGTAGAAATTGAAAAAGTTTTTACTACTATAAAAGAAAAACTGATTGACTTTCCAAAGTTTTTCGGATATAATGGTATAAAAGAATTAAGCCAAGGAAGGAAAGATCCCCGCATCAGCGAGCCTGTGGCCCCGGCGTCAGCATCTGACGGAACGGCCGCTGTCCGCGACGGACTGTGACAAAAACTGAAAAAGGAGAATCGCCGTGATCCTTCGTCCGGATTATATCAAAGCCGTATCCCCGTTCATCGATGTTCCCCTCGTCAAGATCCTGGCCGGCGTCCGCCGCGCGGGAAAATCTACCATCTTCGAGATGATCAAGCAGGAACTGATCTCCCGAGGCGTTTCAAAAGAGCAGATCATTTCCCGGAAGTACACGGAAATGGACATCGAGGACGGCTTTGACGCCGAGGCCATGTACCGGGAGCTCAAAGAAAAAATGAGCGGCCGGCAGAAAAACTACCTCTTTCTCGATGAACTGCAGGAAGTAACGGGTTGGGAAAAGGCCGTAAACAGCCTGCTGGAGGAGGGGAATGCCGATCTTTATGTGACGGGTTCCAACTCAAAACTCATGTCCGGCGAGATCGGGACCTATCTTTCCGGGCGCTATGTCTCCATTCCCGTATTCACGCTGTCTTTCAAAGAGTATCTTTCCTTCAAGGGAAGGGGCCGGGAAGATGCGCGCCAAGCATTCAGCGAGTATCTGCAATACGGCGGGTTTCCCATCATCGGCATCAGCAACTTCGACCTGCCGTCCGCCTACCAGGTCGCAGACGGCATCTATGCCGCCGTCATCGGGCGGGATATCACCAAACGGCACAACATCCGGAATCATGACCTGTTCGACCGCGTCGTGCGCTTCATCGTGGAGAATGTGGGCAAAACGTTTTCCGCGAACTCCGTTGCGAATTTCCTGAAAAGCGAAAGGCGGTCCATCTCGGTAGAGACCATCTACAATTACATCGCCTGGCTGCAGGAAGCCTTCATCCTTTATCCCTGCCGGAGGTACGATCTGCAGGGAAAAGCCGTGCTCAAGACCCAGGAAAAGTATTATCTTTCCGACATCTCCTTCCGCTATTGCCGCGCAGGGTTTCAGCAAAACATGGTATCGTCCATGCTGGAGAATATTGTGTACCTGGAAATGAGACGGCGGGGATATGCGGTGTATATCGGGAAAAACGGCACGAAGGAGATCGATTTCGTGGGCGAACGGCGGGGAGAAAAGGTCTATGTTCAGGTCTGCCGCGAGTTGCCCGCAGACTCTTCGCGGGAGACCGGCAACCTGATGGAGGTCAGAGACCATTATCCGAAATACGTCGTCTGCATGGATGACCTGGCGATCGGGAACGAGAATGGGATCCAGATCGTGCACATCGCGGACTTTCTCCTGAGGGAGGATTGGTAAGGACGCCTCCTTTGCGTCGATCTTTTCGGCCTTTCCGCGGACTAGGGGATCCGGGCTCCCGGATTCGCAGCGGGGGCCTTGGCAAGAAATTTTCTGAAGGCCGACCCCTCGCCTCCGCAGCGGGGGCCTTGGCAAGGAATTTTCCGAAGGCCGGCCCCTCGCCGGGCGGAGTATCAGAAAATTTTGGCTATTTCATGATTCATTCAATTTTTTTTCATATATTTATCACAAAAATGGGTTATAATAAGGCCATCATCAGAGATGAGGGAGACCTCCTCCGATGATCCCCAACTTCGGTTAGTAACGCATCTACCCCGTGCGTTGCTAATAAATAGTCTTGCAAAAGACTATTACAATTTCCCTCCTCATTATTTTTTTACCCAAGAAGGACCGCTCTGCGGTCCTTCTTGGGTTTTTGTGATTTTCCGGGTATTAATATTTTAAATTGGGTATTGACAGGACGAGAAAAGTGTGTTACAATAAAACAGGAAAGGCGAAATACCTTTCCGAATTATACTCGGAGGAGAAAATGATGAAGGGTAAAATTGTGTTAGCGCTATCGGCAATCCTGCTCTTAAGCGTGGGTTTGTTTGCCTGTGAGAGTGAGCAAGAAAAAGAAGACATCACAGGATGGTATTATAGTGAGAACGGGAATACCTATCTTGAAGTGCCGGAAACCAATGAGTGGAACTGGAAAGGCGGCAGCGGCGGACAAATTAAACCAAAGAAAGGGAATTGGTACTATTTTTTTAGTGGGAATAGGATAGCATACATGGTACATATCAAGGACGGTGTTCTGACGCTTTATAAGGACGATATGCCGGTGGGGACCTATGTGAAAGGAGGAGAACCGCCAAGAGAACTCACAACAGGACTGGAATATGACTTTGAAGAAGGGGTCTGTGCAGTCACAGGCATAGGCAGTGCAAGAGGAAAGCACATTGTCATTCCTTCAGAGCATTTGGGTCACCCGGTGACTAAGGTGGGAGGGTATGCCTTCGAGGGCTGCGGTTGGATCCTCAGCGTGACGATTCCGGACAGTGTGACCTGGATCGATGGTTATGCGTTCTCCGGATGTGAATCCCTGCAGGAAGTAAACATCCCAAGCAGCGTGACAAGAATGGACCGCGGTGTTTTTAAGGGGTGTGCCAGCTTAGTTGAAGTTGTGATTCCGGACAGTGTGACGGAACTTGACGGTGAGGGAATGTTTCTGGAGTGCAGCAGTCTGACAAGCGTTACTCTTCCGGACTCTTTGGAAAGTATTGGTCCATGGATGTTCAGAGAGTGCAGTTCTCTCGTAGAGTTTGACTTTCCTGAAAGTGTGACAAGCATCAAAAGTGAGGCCTTTTACGGCTGCAGTTCATTAAAAAGTTTAGTGATTCCCGCCGGGATAACCCAAATCGCTGGGAGGGTATTCCGTTTTTGCGGCGGATTAGAGAGTATCATGGTGGAGGAAGGAAACGAGGTCTACCGCAGTGAAGGAAACTGTCTGATCAAAAAGAACGATCTGGTCTGGGGGTGCAAAAACAGTGTGATCCCGGCGGGCGGCGGCGTTTCCGGCATTGCGGAGGGAGCATTCAGCGGGTGCAGCGGGTTGACGAGTCTTACCATTCCGGAAGGAGTGGTTTATATAGGGAAAGAGGCATTTGCTTACTGCAAAAACTTGGCTAAGGTAAAGATCTCCTATACCGTGAAGAGTATAGGGTCATCGGCTTTTTCCAGCTGTACTGCCTTGGAAAAAATCAACATTCCCGTTACCGTGACCTCTATGGGCAACGCAGTTTTTGGAGGCTGCTTTGGCATTATGATTTTCTGCGAGGCGGATCAGCAGCCGGAGGGTTGGAGCCAAAGCTGGAACGGCGCGGTGAGCACTGTCGTGTGGAGCAGTTGGACTTTGCCGGAAGAAGTAACAGGGTGAAGCCCTTTGATGAGGTGAAAAGGAAAAAAGAAGGCGATCGGATCGATTCCGGTCGCCTTCTTTGGTTCAGATGCAGCAAAACTGTCATGCCCTGCCGTCTTTTCACACCAGACTGTTCAGAAGCTCTCTGGAGGCCAGCAGTTTTCCCGCGCCCATGACGGTGCAGAGGGCGGGCTCCTCCACGGTGATGACGGGGATCTTCAGGACCTTGCTCATGATCTTGCCCAGGCCCGCCACCGCGCTGGCGCCGCCGCACAGGTAGATGCCCCGGCGGGAGACGTCGCCCGCCACTTCGGAGGGCAGGGTGGCCAGCACGTCCGAGACCTTTTCCACGATGTTGCCGTAGCAGTATTCCAGAATGTCGTAGATCATCCGGGAGGTCAGGACCATGGAGCGGGGGGCCTGCGTGGTGCTCTCCATGCCCCCGATCAGGGTGGCGGAGGTGTCGTTGAGGTAGAGCGAGGCCACCTCGATCTTGGCCTTTTCGGCGGTCTGCAGGCCGACGCGGAAGCCGAATTCCCCCTCCACATAGTCCACGATGGCGATGTCGGCGTTGTTGCCCCCGATCGAGACCGTGCATCCGGCCAGCATCCCGGCCTTGGAGACCACGGCGATCTCGGTCTTGCCGCCGCCGATGTCCACCACCATGATGGGGGAGTCGGAGGAGAGGGGGACGCCCAGTCCCAGGGCCGTGCAGACGGGGGATTCCACCAGAAGCACCTCCCGGATGCCGGCGTCGCAGGCGGTCTCCTCGAAGGAGGCGCGGTCCTGGGCCGAACTGCCGCAGGGAATGCACAGCAGGGCCTTGATCCTGGGGCGGGACAGATGATCCGGCACCACCCGGAGCAAAAACTGTTCCAGCATCCGGGCCGCGGTGGCGGGGGCCGAGATCATGCCCTCGGTCACCGGAAAGACCACTTTCTGGCCGGGCTGGGTCTTGCCGATCAGCCTTTTGGCCTGCTCGCCCACGGCCAGCAGCCTTTCCTCCTCGCCGGTCACGGCCACGCTGGGTTCGCGCAGCACCAGGCCGGCCCCCTTCTGAAAGACCGAAGTAAAGGAGGTGCCCATGTCGATTGCCAATTCCAATTTCACCATAACGTCCTCGTATCTTCGCCGGGCGCAAACGTCCCGCCGTATTGTTCGCTGTCCTGAAAAAATTCCGGGCGCCTCAGATCGTGCGAGGCCCTTTAATTCCCCTCGAGCAGCCCGGACAGGCGGCCGAAGAGGGGGAGGGAGAGGGGAAGGCCCATGATGTTGTCAAAGTTGCCCTCGAAGGAGAGCACCGGGCCGTCGGGATCCTGGATCCCGTAGCCCCCCGCCTTGTCGAAGGGGGAGCCGGTGTCGATGTAGCGGAAGATCTCCGCCTCTGTCCAGGGCCGGAAGGTCACCCGGGCGGTCTCGGCGTCCCGGAGGTCGAGGCCGGGGCCCTTCAGGCAGACCCCGGTGGTCACCAGATGGGTGCGCCCGGAAAGGGCGGAAAGCATGGCAAAGGCCTCCTCCCGGGAGGCCGGTTTGCCCAGCAGTTTTCCCCCGAAGGCCACCACGGTGTCCGCGCCCAGCACCAGATCCCCGGGGTGGGAGGCAAAGACCTCTTCCGCCTTCTGGACGGCCAGCGCCAGGGCGGCTCGGGCGGGGTCCGTGCCGGGAGGAAGAAGTTCTTCTCCCCGGGCCGGACAGACCGAAAAGGGAAGCCCCAGCGTCTGCAGAAGCTGCCGGCGGCGGGGCGAGGCGGATGCCAGAATGAGATGTTTCATCGCGGAAGAAAACGGAAAAAGCCGGGGTGTTTCCCCGGCTTGAAAGCCTTTTACAGGATCTCCAGATTTTTGCCGAAGGCCTTGCGGAACTCGCCGGAGGCGGCCAGGGCGTCCTTGATCTCCAGGGAGGCGTCGCCCTCGACCTCGGTCTTCATGATCACCGAATCGCCCAGCACGTCGCAGTTCAGGCCCACGATGACCGAGGACATGGAGCGGTCCAGACTTTCGGCGATGCGGAGGATGACGCCCAGCTTGCGCACGGCGTCGAAGTCGTCCTCCGAGATCAGGTCGCGGTACTTCAGCCACTCGTTGTAGTTCAGATCGTCCCGCTTGTGGGCGGCGGCCACGAAGGCGGCCAGCACGATGTCGCGGTGGGAGATGCCGTACAGATTGGCGTTCAGGATGATGTAGGCCGAATGTTTGTGGTGGTTGTAGTACTTGATGCGCATGCCGGAGTCGTGCAGCATGGAGGCCACCCGCAGAATTTTCAGGTATTGCCGGGGGAACTTGTGCAGCACCCGCAGCTGCTTGAACAGCTGGGTGGACAGGTTGTTGACGTGCTCCACGTGGGGGATGTTGGCGTCAAAGTACTTGACCATGGTGTTCAGGCTGTGTCCCAGCACGTCCGAAATGGGCTTTTCCACGGTGGTGGGCACGGCATAGTTGAACATCAGCCCCTCCCGCAGGCCGCTGCCGCTGATGGTCATCTGGGAGAAGTTCATGTAGGAGACAAAGGACTGGATGAGGGCCATGGCGCAGGGCAGGGTGTCCGCCCGGCCGGAGGAAAGGCCCTTGATCTTCATCTTCTTGTCCAGATCCAGCACCTTGATCATGTCGTAGATGCCGGTAAACTCCCGGGTGGGGATGACGTAGTTGTGCGCCATCTCCAGGGGGTACTTGCGCACCTTGCGGGAGATCTTGCCCACGTTCCGGAAGGAGCCGCCCACCCCGATCATCTGGACGTCGGGATCGACCTCCTTCAGCCAGGGCAGGGTCTCCAGCTGTTCGGTGAAAAATTCCTCGATCTTCTTGGCCTGCTCCTCGGGCTTCATGCGGTCGGGGGCGAACAGGTCGGTCAGCGTGACCGCCCCGAAGGGCAGGGATTCGTAGTGCAGAATGTTGCGGCGGTTGTAGTAGATGATCTTGGTGGAGCCGCCGCCGATCTCGAGGATCAGCCCCTTGGGGATGTCCATGGAGTTGATGACCCCCTGGTAGACCAGCCGGGCCTCCTCCTCGGCGGAGAGCACCCGGATCTTGATGCCGCAGGTGGACTGGACCTCTTCCAGAAAGCCCTTCTGATTCTTGGCTCTGCGCACGGCCGCCGTGCCGACCGCGATGACGCGGTCCACCTTGTAGGCGTCGCAGAGCTTTTTGAACATCTTCAGCGTCTTGATGGTCTGCACCACGCGGGCGGGCTTCAAAAAGCCGTCGCGCTCCATGTCCTGACCCAGCCGGACGGATTCTTTCAGTTCGTCGAACACCGCAAAGCAGCCGTCAAAAATGTTGACCAGCACCATGCGGGCGTTGTTGGAACCCAGGTCGATGATGGCGATTTTTTCCAATGTATGAACCCTCACAAAATTTGAAATCAAATGATGACCCTGCTGCGGGCCGCGGCCCGCACCCTTCCGTCCCCGGCCGGCGGCCGGACAAAAAAGATGCCTTCCGCAGGAGGAAAGGCGGCCGTACCCGGATCGGATCCGGGTACGGTTCATGCTTTTGTAGATTATAACATAATTTTTCCCAAATGTATAGGGTTTTGCCCGAACTTTGTGCAAGTTTTACAGCCGTTTCGTGCGTTTCGCGCGGTGCCTGGGCGGCAGCGCCGCCGGGGAGCCTGAGGCTCCGCGCCATACGCCCACTCTGACTAAGCGGGAATATTGTTTTTTGTTCCTGCGAGAAATTTATGTCGATATGTTTGCCTTCGGCAAACTCGATATATGGCCTGACGGCCATTCGATATGCGGCCCTTCGTGCCGCTCGATATGTGCCACAAGGTGGCACGTTATGGACGGACCACATAACAGAGAAATTTTAGACTCGTAACAGATTGCTTTTTACAATGCGCCGGGCTTTCCATCTCGTCGCGCCAACGCCGGGTGTCTGAAGGCACTTCCTGTACGCCCGTTACCGATTGCTTTTTCTCCCAAAGTCTGTCCTCGCACCGGGCTTTTGATCTCGTCGCGCCAACGCCGGGCGTGTACCGGCGTTGGACTCAATCGAAAATTTACGGTGAGTAAATTTTCGGGCGGAAAGAGGTGAATCAAAAGCGCGAAGCGGTTTTGAGAGGGGAAAAACGTTGCAGAACTTTGCCAAAGGCAAAGTGAACAACGGTTGTCCCCTCAAGTCCGACCGATTTTTGCAAAGCAAAAATCGCGCCTGGTCGGAATAACGGCCGTCTGGCCGGAAGCGAAGCGCTTTTAAACCCCGGCCTCTTCCAGCCGGGAAAGGGTGTTGCGCAGACGGGCCACCGTGCGCTCCTTGCCCAAAAGTTCCGCCATTTCGGAGGCGCCGCCGGGGGTGTTGGCCGCGCCGGTCACGGCTACCCGGAAGGTCCACAGCACCTGCCCGTTTTTCAGGCCCAGCTTCTGCACCAGGTCCGTCAGCTCGCCGTGCAGGTCGGAAAAATCGCTCTTTTCCGCCAGATCGATGAGGGCGGGCAGGATCTGCCGGCAGAGGGGCAGGGTGGTCTTCATCTTGTCCTTGACCAGAAGATTGAGGTCAAAGCCCTCGAACTCGTCCAGAAAGGCCAGCTTTTCGGGGATCTCGGCAAAGGTCTCCACCCGGGGGATCAGCAGTTTGGCCAAAAGCAACTCATCGTACTTTCCGGCGACGCCGGCCTTTTCGAACCAGGGTCTGGCCCGCTCCGCGAAGGTCTCGGGAGACATCTCCTTGATGTACTCCCCGTTCAGCCAGCGCAGCTTGGCCTTGTCGAAGATGGCGGGGGACTTGGACAGCCCCTCCAGCGAGAACAGTTCCTTCAGCTCCTCAAAGGAGATCTTTTCCCGGTTCTCCTTGGGGCTCCAGCCCAGCAGGGCGATATAGTTGACCAGGGCCTCGCTCAAAAAGCCCTCGGCCAGCAGGTCGTTGTAGCTGGGGTCCCCGAAGCGCTTGGACAGCTTGTGGGTGGCGTCCCGCATGACCGGGGGCAGGTGGATGTAGTTGGGGCGCTCCCAGCCGAAGGCGTCGTACAGCAGGTTGTACTTGGGGGTGCTGGACAGGTATTCGGTGCCCCGGATGACGTAGTTGATCCCCATCAGGTGATCGTCGATGACGTTGGCAAAGTTGTAGGTGGGCATCCCGTCCGACTTGATCAGGATGTTGTCGTCCAGATCCTTGAAGTCCACGGTGATCTCCCCGAACAGCAGGTCGACGTAGGAAGAGGCCCCTTTTTCGGGGATGTTCTGGCGGATCACCCACTTTTCGCCCCCATCCAGGCGGGCGCGGACCTCCTCGGGGGAGAGGGAAAGGCAGTGCTTGTCGTACTTGCGCTGGCCGTTCTCGTCGGTCAGGCTCTCCAGCCGCTCCTTGGTGCAGAAGCAGTAGTAGGCTCCCCCCTTTTCCACCAGCTCTCTGGCGTAGCGAAGATAGATCTCCTTGCGCTGGCTCTGGACGTAGGGGCCGTAATCTCCTCCCACGCCCGGGCCCTCGTCATAGGTCAGGCCGGCGCTTTTGAGGGTGTCGCAGATGATCTCCACCGCGCCCTCGACGTAGCGCTCGAGGTCGGTGTCCTCGATGCGGAGGATGAATTTTCCCCCGTTCTTTTTGGCAAACAGATAGGCGTAGAGGGCGGTCCGCAGACCCCCGATGTGCAGATACCCCGTGGGACTGGGGGCAAAACGTGTTCTGACCATAAAAACTCCTTAAAACTCCGAAAAAACTTCTGATCGGGAAGGACGCCCTATTCGAGCTTGAATTCCTCGGCCTGTTCGGCCACCTGCTCGGGAAAGGGGAAATCCTCGCGGATGCGGTCGATCTTGCCGGCCTGCTTGTAGCTGTAAAACTGCTGGCCCTTGATGATCAGATGCTCGGCCAGAAAGACCCTGGCGCAGCCCAGCAGCTGGAACAGGTAGGCGGTGACCGCGTCGTCCTCGGCCGAGGGGAACAGCGCCCCCGAGGGGTGGTTGTGGGCCAGCACCATGCCGGACATGTCGCAGGAGGCCATCAGCTCGATGAAGGGCCGGGGGTGGATGCTGGCCCGGTTCAGGGTGCCCACGAACATCCGCTCGTGGCGGATCAGGCAGAGGGAGGAGTCCAGGCAGAGGACGTGGAACTCCTCGTGGTTGAGAAAGCCCAGATGCGGGGTCAGGTACTTGGCCGCCTTGGCGGTGGTGTTCAGGCAGGGCCGGCTCTCCCCGCTGCCGGACATGTACAGGGTAAAGACCGCGGGCAGGGACTTGAGCATGGCGGCCGCGCTCGGCCCCACGCCGTCCACCTTCAGCAGATCTTCGTAGGGGGCGTTGCACAGGTTGAACAGATTGCCGTAGCGGTCCAGAAGCCTGTGGGCCAGCTCGTTGGTGTCCCGGTAGGGGATGACCCCGAACAGCAGCAGCTCCAGAAGCTCGTGCGGGGCAAAGCCCGAGGCGCCGTTCTTCAGAAAGCGCTCCCGCATCCGCTGACGGTGGTAAAGATGCGGGTTTTGGGACGCCCGCTCCGGTCCGGCGGGGACTTCGCCCTCTTCCCCCGATGAAACATTCGGCGGCCTTTGGCCGCGTCGATCCGAATTCATACCCGTTCCTCTCGGCCTCCCGTCGGAGAGACCAAAGACATTTTACCATATTTTTCGGAAAAACACACTTCTTTTGGGTACGTTTTTCCAAAAAATATGATATGATAGTAGGGACAGATCCCGCGCCGCCCCGAAAAGAAGGGGGCGGACGGAAAAGAGGGCCGGGCGGATCGGCGTCCCGGCCGAAGGAGAATGATCGTATGGACAGAAAAGAAGCGCTTCTGAAAGACCTCGTCGCCGTGCTGAAGATCCCCAGCGTCAAACAGCCCCCCCTGCCGGGAATGCCCTTCGGGCGCCCCTGCTTCGAGGCGCTGGACGCCGTGCTGAAGATGGGAAAGGACATGGGCTTTGCGGTCAAAAACGTGGACGGCTATGCCGGCCACATCGAGTGGGGCGAGGGCCCCCTGTTCGGCATCCTCGGCCATCTGGACGTGGTCCCGGCCGGGCAGGACTGGACCTCTCCGGCCTTTGCCGCCGAGATCCGGGAGGACTGCCTGTACGCCCGGGGCACCCAGGACGACAAGGGCCCCATGCTGGCCGTGCTGCACGCCATGAAAAGGCTCAAGGACGAGGGCTTTTGCCCCAAACGCCGCCTCCGCCTGATCCTGGGCTGCGACGAGGAGAGCGGCTGGGGGTGCATCAACTACTACTTCCAAAAAGAGGAGATGCCGGAGGAGGGCTTTTCGCCGGACGCCGACTTCCCCCTGATCAACTGCGAAAAGGGGGTGCTGCACCTGGAGGTCGACCTGCCCTTTGCCGATCTGCCCGGCCGTCGGCTGGAGGCCCTGTCCGGGGGCGAGCGGGTCAACATGGTCCCCGACTTCGCCTCGGCCCGGCTGGACGGGGAGGAGGTGGTCTGCCGGGGGATCTCCGCCCACGGCTCCACCCCCGAGCAGGGGGACAACGCCCTGCAAAAGCTGCTGGACGAGCTGATCGCGCGCTACCCCCACCCCGCCCTGAAGACCGCCCGCGCGCTCTCCGCTTTGGACGGCTCGGGGGCGGGCATCGCCTGTGCGGACGAGGTCTCGGGCAGCCTGACGCTCAATCTCGGCAAGGCCGAGCTGGGGGAGGGCAAGCTGAGGCTGTGGCTGGACATCCGCTATCCCGTCACCCGCGAAAAGGCGGCCGTTTTGTCCGGGCTGGAGGAGGCCTCGGGCGGGGAGGTCATCGTGCTGAACGAGCACGCCCCCCTCTACGTGCCCGAGGAGACCCCCCTGGTGCAAAAGCTGCTGCGGGCCTACGAAAGGGTGACCGGGACTCCGGGCAAGCCCTTTGCCGTGGGCGGGGCCACCTTTGCCCGGGCCTTGAAGTGCGGCGTAGCCTTCGGCCCGGTCTTTCCCGGTACCCACACCAGCATCCACCAGCGGGACGAAAACATCCCCTTAAAGGAGCTCTGGGCGCTGTTCGACATCTACACCGAGGCCCTGCGGGAAGTGCTGTCCTGACCGCCTCACGGCCGGCCCGGCTTTTAAGGCAGAAAGCCGCAGATTTTGTGAATACGGAAAAGTCCTCCCTTCGGGGAGCGAAGGAGTTTTATGGACGCCATTCAACAGAGAAACAGAAAATTGGGGGAGAGGACGGCCGCCGCCCTGCGGGAGCGGCACTTCGAGGCCTGGTTCTGTCCCACCGCCGCCGAGGCCGCCGATCAGATCCTCTCCCTGATCCCCGAGGGGCACACGGTCTCCTGGGGAGGTTCCAAAAGTCTGGAGCAGCTGGGAGTGCCGGACCGGGTCAAGGGCGCCTTTGCGGTCATCGACCGCGACACCGCCGTCAACCCCGCCGAGGGCGAACAGCTACGGCGGGCCGGCCTTCTGGCCGACACCTTCCTGATGGGCACCAACGCCCTGACCGAGGACGGGCAGCTGTTCAACATCGACGGCATGGGCAACCGGGTGGCCGCCCTGTGCTACGGCCCCAAAAACGTCATCGTCGTCGCCGGGATCAACAAGATCGTGCGCTCCGAGGCCGAAGCCTTCGCCCGCGCCCGCTTTCTGGCCGCCCCGATCAACGCCCAGCGCTTCCCCGTCTCCGCCCCCTGCAAGACGGACGGGGTCTGCCACAACTGCAAGGCCCCCGACAGCATCTGCGCCCAGATGGTGGCCACCCGCCTGTGCCGCCCCGCCGGCCGCATCAAGGTGGTCATCTGCGGCGAACCCCTGGGATTTTAAGGGGAAAAGCAAAAAACAGCTGAAATCTTGGCCGATGCCTCCGGTACGGAGCATCGAAAAGGGGAAGAAAGTTCAGATAGGCAACAAAAAAGGCTCTCCCGCCGGACGGCGGGAGAGCCTTATGCTGTCGTTCAAAATGCTGTGTTTTCCGCTGACGGTCCAGGACCGGCAGAACGGACCAAAGGCCGGGGCCTTTGGCGGGAGGGGACTTTTTTGTCAGCGGATGATGCGGCGGCGGACCAGCACGGCGATCACGCCCAGCAGGACCAGCGAGACGGACAGGATGATGCCGGTCTTCTGGCTGCCGGTCAGGCCGTCCCGGACGGCGTTCAGGGCCCGGACGTAGCCGAGGTAGGTCTGCCCGTCCACGGTGGCCTCCACGTACAGCCAGGCCTCGTCCTCGGAGCGCTCCAGCACCTTGGCGCGGGTGCCCGAGGGCAGGGAGGCCACGGTCTCGGCGCTCTCGTCGGCCCGGGCGTAGAGGGGAACGTCGCGGTTGACGTCCCCGCGCAGGACCACGTATTCGGAGACCTCGCTCCCGTCGTCCACGGGCTGGGCCAGGGCGTGGTAGCTGACAAAGCCGCTCACGCCGCCGCACTCGGCCCGGACAAAGCGGATGCCGTTGATCTCGCCCAGATCCTCGCTCACGGTCACGGACTCCCCCTTCTGCAGGGTGTCCAGCAGGAAGAATGAGCCGTCCTCGCCCTGGGCGGCCGAGGGCAGGCTGTAAAATTCGGTGCCGTCGTGCAGGACTTCCAAAGTCAGGGACAGGGGGGAGGAAGTCAGTTCCTCGAGGTCCCGGGTCAGCACCCAGCCGGTCTGCGTCCCGGCTACGACCAGGGCGTACAGCCCGCTGCAGAGGGGGGCGGCGTCATCGACGAAGTACTCCAGCACGAGGACGTCGGTGCCCACGGGCAGGCGGAGGATCTCCCCCTCGCCGTTGGGATAGACCAGGTTGGAAGGGTATCCCGTCACCCTGGCCGCGGTCAGGAAGGGGATCTCCTCGGCGGTCAGGTCGGTCTCCCGCTCGGGCAGGGGGGGGCAGTCGGCCGCCACCGAGGCCCGCACGCTTCCGTCCGCCTCGAACAGGGTGTGGTGCGAGGAGGAGGAAAACAGCAGCGTTCCGGTCCCGGGATGGGCGGTCAGGCCGTCCACGGAGGGGTCGGTGCCGGTAAATTCAAAGGAGAGGGTGCGGGCGGTCAGATTCCCCAGACGGTCCGCCGTCCAAAGGGTGCTTCCGTCGGTGAAGAAGGCCGTCCCCGCAAAGTCGGTGAACAGGCCCACGCTTCCCCCGAAGCTCCCGGACACGGACCAGCGCAGCGCGCCGTCCGCATAGCACAGCAGGCGGTCGGCAAACAGCAGGTGCAGCAGGCCGTCCCGCGGAGAGGCCGAAAGGGCCAGAAGTCCGGTCAGGGAAAGGGCCTGTCCCTCGGCGTCGGGCAGATCCTGCCGGGTCCGGGCGCCGTCCGCCTCCACCCGGTAAAGGAAGCCGCCCGAGACCGCCAGAACCCCGCCGTCCTCGGCCGCCGTCAGCGCCGTCACCGGGGAAAGGCCGAGGGAGCGGGGGGCATAGGTTTGCTCGTCCCAGCAGAAAAGTTCACCGCTGAGGACCAGGAACAGATCGCCGTTCCCGTCCAGCGCCAGGGCGGAAAGGCCCTCCAGCGTCAGGGCCTTTTCGGCGCCGTATTCCAGCACCGGGTCGCCGTTTTCGTTCCGTTCGGTCAGGTAAGGTTCGGCCCCGCTCTCGGTCAGGGCGAACACCCGCCCGTTGTCGGCGATCAGGGTGGAAAACGAGGAGGTCAGAAATCCGTCCGAACTGATCTCGGCCGAGGTCATGGACGAGGGGGCGTAAAGCCCGCCCGCCCGGGCCGAGCAGAGGGTAAAGGAGGATTCGGTAAAGGCCGCGGTGTCGGAGTCAAAGGTGTAGGAAAGCACCGCTCCCGTGCCGCCGTCGGTCAGGTAGATCACCCCGTCCCACAGGCAGAAGCCCGAAAGCCTGCCAATGGCGCCGGGCGCGTACACCTCCGCCGTGTTGTCCCCGCTCAGGGTGGCCGCCCCCGAGGAGGCGTATTCCCCGTTGTCGTTGGGGAAGTAGGCCGTCAGCGCGTTTTCGGAGAAGAGGAGCAGGGTCCGATCCTCCAGAAAGGCGAAGGAGGAAAATTCCATGGACAGGGTCAGCTGCACGGCCGAGCCGCCCCCGATCTCGCCCGCGGGTCCGGCGGTGTAGCGGTACAGATTGGGCCCCAGGTTGTAGTAAAAGCTGTTGTCGGCGTTCAGCTGGAAGTGTTCGGGCGGGGCCGGCATCTGCTCGCTGCCCAGCTGCACGCGCACGGCCTCGGCGTCGTCATAGCTGAGCACGCTGCCGTCCAGCGAGGCTCCGAACAGGTTGTAGGTCACGGAGTTGTCCCGCTCGGTGCGGCCGAGCAAAAACATCTGCTCCCCGCTCACGTGCAGATCGGTGGGCGAAAGGACCATGTCGGCCACGCTCAGGGAGACCGAGCCCAGGGAAAGGGGAGCGGGAGTCAGCGCCCCGGCCTCCGCGGGCAGGAAGTACAGTCCCGACACCTCGCCGGAGTTCCCCTCCAGGGAGAGGGAAGCCCCCTCCTCCAGCAGGTAAAGGCCGGCCTCCGCGGCGGCCATGCGGGCGGGGGAAAAGTCCAGCTCCGCCCAGGCCGTCAGGGTGGAAGTGGAGCGGGAAAAGACCAAAAGGACGTACCCCGCCCCTTCGGCGCCCTCGCGGACGTCGACCACATACAGGCGGTCGCCGTAAACGGCCGCCTTCTGCGGGTCCTGAAGCAGGGCATAGCCCGCCGTGTCCCCGTACAGGGACAGCTCCAGATTCTCCGCGGCCGAGGCGGGGAGGGCCCCCGCGAGGCAGGATATGACAGCCGTCAGCGCCAGGCAGACGGTCAGGATCTTTTTCAGTGAGGCTTTCATGATAACACTAGTTTACCATATTTGTCGAAATTTGTAAATTAAAATGCGAATGAAAAGATTAGTAGAAAACATTGGATCAAAGTTGTCGCTTCCGCAAAACATTATTTTTACTATGGGTATAAGCAGTTTAGGCAAATTTGATACATAATGTTCGATATAAGATTGACTTTTTCAAACGAATATTTTATAATATTGGCAAAATTAAGGATATTTGATGCAAAAGATATAACTGGCGAAGTAGATATAAGAACAGATGAAGCAAGTTCAGCGAGAAGAAACAGTTGACAAAAAGAGAGATAATCAGTTACAATAATAAAACAGAAAAGATTTCCATAATAATTTTGAGATGAAAGGTGAAAGGAAATGGCGAAGAATACAAATTTACATGCGGCCAATATAGCGAAGCAGAGTGAATTCTATACGCAGTATGAGGATATTCAAAACGAATTAAATCATTATGAAAAACACTTTAAAGGAGCTACTGTACTATGTAATTGTGATGACCCATTTGAGAGTAATTTCTGTAAGTTTTTTTTGAAAAATTTTAACTACTTGGGCTTAAAGAGGTTGATATGCACTTCGTACTATGCATCACGAGTAGTTGGACGCCAATTGACTTTATTTGATGAAGAAGATGCTCCTGTTATTGGAGGGAATGGATATGTTATTGATGTCCAGGAGATTCCCATGGAAAATGGGAGAGGGGTGTCAGATAATGATATTAAGGCTTTGCTTTTTTCAAAAAAAAGAGGTGTAAAAAAGTTAAAGGGTAATGGAGATTTTAGATCGGAGGAATGTATTGAATATTTGAAGCAAGCCGATGTAGTTGTTACAAATCCTCCTTTTTCACTTTTCCGAGAATACATTGCACAATTGGTGAAATACGAAAAAAAATTCCTTATTATTGGGAACAAAAATGCAATTACATATAAGGAAATATTTCCTCTTATCAAAGAGAATAAACTTTGGACAGGGTACAGGGGGTTCTCTGGAGGAATGTGGTTTTATGCTGACTACGATGGGAAAACAGAAAAAACTGTAAATGGTGCAAAACTAATAAACGTTGCCAGTATTTGGTATACAAATCTGGATCATGACAAACGTCATGAAAAACTAGTTCTCTACAAGCATTATTATGGGAATGAACAGGAATATCCACATTATGACAACTATGATGCAATCAATGTTGACAAAACTGCAGATATTCCCTGTGACTACTTTGAGGATATAGGAGTTCCGATTACTTATCTTGATAAACACAACCCAGAACAATTCGAAATTATAAAATTTCGCAAAGGAAATGATGAAAAAGACTTGACATATACAGTAAAACCATGCGATAATCTTTTGACAGACAGACAGACAGACAGACAGACAGACAGACAGACAGACAGACAGACAGACAGACAGACAGACAGACAGACAGACAAGAATTACGCCTTACTTCAGAATCATTATCAAGCGCAAGATGTAACGGCGTGATGGGTGTACCAATCACATTCCTTGATAAATATAATCCTGATCAATTCGAGATCATTGGAGCCACTGAGAGTGAGGGGAAGGGCTTCTCAAAAGGATTGTGGAATGCTGATAGCGGAATTGCTCAACCCATTGTCCGCGGTGAAAGAAAATATAAGAGGCTATTCATCAAGAGAAAGATGTAAATAGCGAAATGGTGATCCATAGAGATCAAAAATTTTGATCAAAGGGAGGGTAACGAACAATGAAAATTGAGCCAAAACAAATCAAGGTTAAAGATATATTTGAGGGATATTCTGACAACGGCGATAATGGCGTTTTTGCCTATGGCGGAAAGCTTGCAATCCGGCCTCCATATCAGCGGGAATTTGTTTATGACAACGCGCAGGCAGAGGCGGTTATACAGACTGTATTAAAGGGCTTTCCGCTGAATGTCATGTATTGGGTAAAAGTCGGAGAGAATAGCTTTGAGGTTCTTGACGGGCAGCAAAGGACGCTGTCTGTTATGCAATATTTGAAGCATCAATTTTCCGTTGTTCTTGACGGGCAAAAATACTATTGGGATGCTTTGCCTAATGATAAATATAATGCGATTGTGAACTATGAATTTATGATTTATATCTGCGAGGGAGAGGAATCTGAAAAATTAGAATGGTTTAAGGTAGTGAATATTGCCGGCGAGAAATTGACAGATCAAGAACTTCGTAATTCTGTTTATACAGGCCCATGGCTTTCAGATGCTAAAAAGCATTTTTCCAAGAGGAACTGCGCAGCAAAATTTTTATCGGATAGATATATAACAGGAGACCCCAATCGCCAAGAACTTCTTGAAAAAGCATTGAAAGGCATTTGTGATTATCAAGGGATTAATGATGTTACAGAATATATGGCACTACACAAATCGGATACAGATGCCGATGAATTGTGGCAATATTTTCAAGATGTTATTCACTGGATAGAAAAGATATTTCCGAAATATTATTCAGATATGAAAGGTCTTGATTGGTGTCATCTTTATAACAAATATCACAGTCGCACCTATAATTCTTCCGTTATGGGAGCAGAAGTAAAACGTCTGCACGAAGATGAAGATGTGCAAAAGACAAAAGGGATTTATGAATTTTTGCTTTGTCGGGATATTGACCCGTTTGCTGGGAGGCTTTTGAATTTGCGTAGTTTTGACAAGCGGGATAAAATGGCGGCTTACAGCAAGCAGGACGGGATATGTCCTATTTGCAAGAACCATTTTACTTTTGAAGAAATGGAAGGTGACCACATAAGACCTTGGAGTAAGGGTGGACATACAACACCTGAAAATTGCCAAATGTTATGTAAGGATTGCAATGCTAAAAAGACAGATAAATATTAAATTTTAAGATTAAGAGAAACGATTGAAAGGATTCAGACATAAAATTTATATTTTAGTTCTGTGGATTTGAGGGCAAGAGCGCTGAGAGCTTTTGTCCTCAAAATTCAAGATGTATCCTGTCTAAGTTGAAAAAACATAAAAGTTCCCGCTGTTTGGTTGCAAAATGAGGCGGACTGTGCTATAATAGGTCAAAACCGAATCGAAAGCTGCCACCGGGTAGCAGGGCATTCGCCTGCGCGTCGTTAGGTCTTGGAAGACGCGCGGACGGGTGTTTTTTTTTGCCCCGCGCCATGGAGCGGCATCGCCCGCCGGGTCTCGTCGGCCGGCCCCCAGGACCCTTCCGGGCAAAAGGCGGACCCGGGACGAGAGGAGAGCCGAGACAATGCTTTCCGGAGATCGTGAAGATCAGGCGGTTTCTTTCAAAAGAAAAACATTTTTCGGAGGTCAAAATGCTCAAAGACAAGCTCAACTATTTTTCCCGGACCGAAAAGATCCTGTGGCTGAGTTCGGCGGCGGGGATCGTGGCCGCCTTTGCGATCTTCGACCGGGCCCAATACCTCACGCTGGCCGCCTCGCTGATCGGGGTGACCTCGCTGATCTTCAACGCCAAGGGCAACTCCGTCGGCCAGGCCCTGATGATCGTCTTCAGCCTGCTTTACGGCCTCATCTCCTACACCTTTGCCTACTACGGCGAGATGATCACCTACCTCGGCATGACCCTGCCCATGGCCGTGGTGGCCCTCGTGGCCTGGCTGAGGCACCCCTTCAAGGGCAATCGGGCCGAGGTCAGGGTCAACCGCCTCGGCCGGGGGGAGACCGTTTTGATGTGGGGGCTGGCCCTGGCGGTGACTGTGGGCTTTTACTTCATCTTAAGGGCCTTCCGCACCGCCAACCTCATCCCAAGCACGATCTCGGTGACCACCAGCTTTCTCGCGGTCTACCTGACCTTTCGCCGCAGTCCCGGCTATGCCCTGGGCTATGCCGCCAACGACGTCGTGCTGATCGTGCTCTGGGTGCTGGCCGCCCTCGCCGATCCCGCCTACGTGTCGGTGGTCGTCTGCTTTGCCGCCTTTCTGGTCAACGACCTCTACGGCTTTTTCAGCTGGCGGAAGATGGAGTGCCGCCAGCGCGAACAGGAAGCCGTCCAAACACCCCTCGGGCCGGAGCTTCCCGGAGAGCCGACAGGGGAAAAGAGCGCCTGAACGCCGGAAGAGGGCAGAAAAACGGACCTCCGTAGAGATCGGGGGTCCGCCGCCCGACCCGAAAGAGTCGGGCAGAGGCGCCTTCTGAATAAAAAAATCAGGCCAAAAGTCCGGACAGGAGGCGCAGGCGCAAAAGCAGGAGAAGTTCGGTCTCGGGAAACAGGGCCAGGAAAGAGGCGGAAAGTAAGGGGGGAAAAGCCCGCAGGACGCCCGCAGGAAAAAGACAAAAGAGGACCCGGGATGGCCATCCCGGGTCCTTTGACGTTCTGCTGTTTCGTATTGTCGCCGTCAGGCGGCTTTTCGTTTCGGGTCTTTGCCGTACAAGCGGTTTTTGATGAAAAGCCTTGTCACCTGACATTTCCGCTTGGTGTGTTTGCCGACAAGCGGTTTTTGATGAAGAAACTGCCGCACCTTTCGGTCTCACGCTTCCGGCCGGTCGTCTTCCTTTTTGAAGATGTCGATGAAGTGCCGGACCGCGAAGGAGAGGGGGGCCTTGTCGGAGGTGATCAGCCCGGTGGCCGTGGAGGGGATGGCGGGATCGGTGGGGATCTCGATCAGGGAGCCGTCGACCAGGTTGCGGGTGACGTACTCGCGGGGGATGCAGGTGATGCCCAGATTGGCCCGGGCAAAGCCCTTCAAAAGGTCGATACTGCCCAGCTCGATCTCGGGATGCAGGTGGATGCCCAGGGAGTGGCAGTAGCTGATCAGCATCTGCCGGGAGGAGGAGTTGGTCTCCAGCATCAGCAGGGGAAAGTCCTCCAGCGATTTCAGGCTGTGCACCTTTTGGGCCATTTCGGCGTACTTGCGCCCCCCCACAAAGATGTGGTGAAGCTCCTGGGTCTGCAAGACCACGCTGATGCCGTGCTCCTCCACGGGAAGGTTGACAAACCCGAGGTCGGACTTGCCGGCCTTGACCTGGCTGATGGCCTCCTGAGTGGTGGAGTTGAGCACGTTGAGCACGATCTGGGGATATTTTTGATGGAATTCGGCCAGATAGTCCAGCAAAAAGTACTTGCACATGGTGTCCGACACCGAGATGCGCAGGGTGCCGGCCGCCTGCTGCTGGATCTCGTTGAACTCGTTTTCGGCGGCGAAGGCCAGCTTCATGATCTGTTCGACGTAGCCGAACATCATGCGGCCCTCCTTTTCGGTCAGTTCCATGCCCTTGGAGGTGCGCAGAAACAGCTGTCCGCCCAGCTGGCTCTCCAGCTGCTTGATGGCCTGGGAGACCGCGGGCTGGGAGATGTAAAGCTGTTCGGCGGCCCGGGTCAGGCTGCCGCACTTGGCGACGGTGTAAAAGACGCGGTAAAGTTCCAGATTGACCATAAAAAGACCTCCTGCGCGCTCCGATTCCGAAAAGGGGACCGACTCCTCGTCCGTCCCCCTCTCTATTCTTTGTTCTTTTTTGATTCTTTACTCTTTAACTCTTAACTTCTTAACTCTTGTTACTCTTGCCGCCGGGATAGGACCGGCCGCCCCGACTTCCGGCTTTTGATTTTTTGAGACCGTTCAAACCTTGGGGCCGGGTTTTACCCCGTCCCCGATTTTCAGGGCCTCAAGCGGTCATTTTTTGATGCCGTTCAGAACTGCGGCGCCGATCAGGGTGATCAGGGGGATAAAGGCAAACGTCCAGCCTTTAATTGAGCCAATCGAGGGGAAATCGCTGAAGTTGTGTCCGGCAATGACGAAGCAGCACACCGTGGCGGCGACCATGGCGATCATGCCCAAAATCAGCATGCCGTTCAGCAGGTTTTTGGCCTTTTTGATGACCCCGCACACGCCCAGCAGGAAGAAGATCAGATAGAGGGCGGCGGCGATCAGCAGGACCAGCACAAAGGCCCCGGTCAGCATGGCCGCCGCATTGGTCTCGTTAGAGAAGGCCACGAACAGGGCCAAATTTTCAAGCCCCACTTCTTCGCCGAAGAGTTGGGTGAAGAAACCGCCCAGGAAGTCGAACCCGGCGGCCGTATGCAGTTCGCCGTCAATCGTTAGGATTGAACCTTGCATGTTGTAGAAGGGGACCAGCAGAAGGGGCACGGTGATGATGACCAGCGCCAGCGCCAGAATGCTGAAGATGCTCAGGGACATGGACTTTCTGCCCGAACGTTTTTTTGCCATAAAACTTTTCCTCCGATGTCTTCAAAAAGAATCCCGCCCGCCCGATGACGGGCGGGCGGGAGTGGAGCGAGAGACGGGAATCGAACCCGCGGGTATCAGCTTGGGAAGCTGACGTTCTACCATTGAACGACTCTCGCGCGGTGGGGGGGGACGGAAAGCCGATCCTTCTCCGCGCCGGAGCAAACCTCCGAACGATTCTATTATAATCCAAAGCCCGAAAAAAATCAAGTGTTTTTACCAAAAATTCTCGGGAATCCCGGTGTCGGATCCTGTCTTTTTCCCCTCCGGGCGCCCGTTCGGCCCCTGGGAAGAAGGAAATTCCGGGGAAAAGAGAGGTCAGAAGGCGCAAAAAGAGGGGTCGAAGGAGGAGCGTTTCGGGGGAAGGCCGTCGAAAGGCGTCGCTTTCCCGTCCGCGCCCCCAGAAGGAGTGACCGCGCGGTTAAAGTGTGCTAAAATGGGGAAAACCCCGCCGGCCGGGCGGGAGGGACGGGGCCTGTTTGGGCTCCGCTTCGGGAGGTCATGGTCAAGGATATGTCAAGGAGAATCGTCGTTACCAGCGGAAAGGGCGGGGTGGGCAAGACCTCGGTGGCCGCCAATCTGGGGGCCAAGCTGTCCCGGGCGGGGCACCGGGTCTGCCTGTGCGATCTGGACATCGGGCTGAACAATCTGGACGTGGTCTGCGGCATCGAAAACCGCATCGTCTACGACCTCATCGACGTCATCGAGGGGCGGTGCCGGCTGTCCCAGGCGCTGGTGGAGGTGGATCACTATCCCAACCTCTGCGTGCTGCCCTCGGCGCACTTGCAGGACAAGAGCGGCATTACCGGGCAGAACGTGCGGGCGGTCACCGACAAGCTGGCCGCCATGTGCGACTTTGTCATCATCGACTGTCCGGCCGGCATCGAGCAGGGCTTCCACCGGGCGGTCTCGGCCGCGGGGGAGGCCGTGGTGGTCACCACCCCGCACATCTCCTCGGTGCGGGACGCCGACCGGGTGACCTCCCTGCTGCGGTGCTATGCCCTGGCCGGGGTGTATCTGGTGGTCAACCGGGCCAGGGGCGATCTGATGATGTCCGGGGACATGATGAGCCCGGAGGAGATCGCCGACATCTTAAAGCTCCCCCTGCTGGGGGCCATCCCCGAGGACGACGACCTTCCCCTGTCCACCGCCGGCGGGAGCATGGTCAGCTACGGCCGGGCCCCCGATCTGGCCTTCAACATGCTGGCCGACAATCTGACCGACAACACCGGGGAGGTCTTTGACTGCACCGCCCGCTACCGGGGCTTTTTCGGGGCGGTCAAGCGCTCCCTCAAGCGCAAGATCTAGCGGACGGGGCGCTCGCTCGAAAGAACGAGGGGGGGGATTGTCCTGCCCGCGGCAGCGGAATATCGCTTGATCATCATATTGCAATATTGAAGTATTGTAATATTGAAATAGCACAATATTGAAACAGCGCGGTATCACATCATCAAAACAGCGCGGTATCACATCGCCGGGATCCCGCGAAAGAGGAAAAAACACATCTTGCAGCGCAAAACATAAGACATACCGGCATGGAAAAAGGCAAGGGCCGCAGCTGCGCGGCGGCGGCTCTGTCAGGGAACGGGAGGCAGGAGAAATGAGAAAAAAGATCGAACTGGACCGATTGGAAAAGATGCTGCACCTGGAAAAGGCGCAGGCCCCCGTGCAGTTTTTCGACGCCCTCAAGGCCGATCTGTACGCCGTGCTCCGCAACTACTTCGAGCTGGCGCCGGACGATCTCTCGCTGGAGTGCAAAAACGAGAAGGAGGGCTGCGTGGTGCAGATGTTCTGCAAGGCCGCCGGGGTCAAGCGGCTGGGCGGCGGCTGAGCGCGGCCCTTCGTAACTCGCCGATCCGATGAGGGGAACCGTGTCTGCCGAAAGAAAACAGAACCGGGAAAAAGGAGGCGCCCAAGGGGCGCCTTTTCGCGTTCGGAGGGACGGCCGGCGGGGGGACTGAAATTTTCTTGCTTTCTTCGGTTTAAGTGTGGTATAATAGAAAAAAGTTTTTTCGACCGCCGCGGCGAGAGAGGCTGGGCGGGATCATGTCATACGGGAGGAAGCCATGAGCGTACTTTTCTGCGATACCAACTGCGAGATCTGGTACACCGAGGCCAAAGAGCTGGGATTGGATCACGTCATCCGCATGCCCTACACCCTGGACGGGAAGGAATATTATTACGACTTGGGAGAACACACCGATTTCCGGTTTTTCTACGACCGGCTGCGGGCCAGGGCCGACGCCAAGACCTCGGCCCTGAACAAGGCCGACTACCTCGATTACTTCGAGCCGGTGTTCGCGGCGGGGGAGGATATCCTGTATCTCTCCTTCTCCGGCAAGCTTTCGGGGACCTTCGAGTTCATGGATCAGGCCGTGGCCGAGCTCAAGGAAAAGTATCCCGGCCGCAAATTCACCCGCTTCGACACCAAAAACATCTCGGTGGGGGCGGGCATCTCGGTGTACTACGCCGCCAGGATGAAGCAGGAGGGCAAGTCGGACGAGGAGATCCTGGCCTTTTTGCAGGAGTTCGCACCCGAAGTGGGCTGCTACTTCGCAGTGGACGATCTCAATCATCTGAAAAGAGGGGGGAGGATCTCTCCAACGGCGGCCTTTCTGGGCACGATGGTGGGGGTCAAACCCATTCTCACCGTCAACGGGGAAGGGGCGCTGCTGCCCATGGCCAAGGCCCGGGGCCGCAAAAAAGCCATCGACGCCCTGTTTGACCTCTACCGCAGCGGGGCGGCCGACGACGGGCGGGACGTCTGGATCGTGGGCGCCGACTGCGAGGAGGATCTGGACAAGCTGTGCGGCATGGTCCATGACCTGACCCCCGAACGCCGCATCCACCGGCAGATCGTGGGCCCGGTCATCGCCTCCCACTGCGGGCCGGACACCCTGGGCATCATCTTCCACCGCAAAAAGGCCTGAGCTCTTTCCCGGGGCCGCAGAGGTTGTCCGGAGAAGTGCCGGTCCGAGGGGCGCCCGCCGTGGCCGTTCCGTTTTCCCGGCAGCAGCAGGGCCGCCGATCCCGGTCGCGTCAGACCCGGGCGCGGCCGATCTTATGCCATGTTTTCGACTTTTTCTTTTAAGACCAGGCTTCTCGGGGTGCTGACTGTCCTTTGCCTGTTCGGCTGCCTCTGCCTGACCGGCTGCGGCGGGGAAGATCCGCCCGGCTTTTTGGCCTCGGTGACCACGCTGACCTTTTACGACGGGGATGCGGCAGGGGTCGAGCGGGCGGTGACGGCCGAGCTGGACCGGCTGGAGGATCTGCTCGATCCCGCTCTGGAGGGATCGGACCTGTGGCGGGTCAACCGTGCGGAGGCCGGGGAGGCGCTCAGCCTCTCTCCGGAGTTCTGGGCGGTGTTCGACCTCGCCTCAGAGATCGCCGCCCTGACCGACGAAGCCTTTTCGCCCGCCCTTTACCCCCTCACCCTGCTGTGGGGCTTCGGGGGGCAGACCCGCGTCCCTTCGGAGGCGGAGATCGCCGCGGCCCTGGCCGACTGCGGGCTGGAACACTTTTCGGTCTCCGGGGAGGGGGAGGACCGCCTTTTGGTCAAGTCCCGCGCCGGGGCCATGCTGGACTTCGGGGGGATCGCCAAGGGCTATGCCGCCGACCGGGCCGGGGAGATCGCCCGCTCCTTCGGGGTGACCTCGGGCATGATCGACATCGGGGGCAATCATCTGTTTCTGGGCGACAAGGGGGGAAGCCCCTTCCGGGTGGGGGTGGCCGATCCCCGTCCGGCCGAGCACGGAAGCGCCCTGTTCGGCGTGCTCGCTCTGGCCGATACCTCGGCGGTCTCCTCGGGGGACTTCGAGCGGTATTTCGTGGAGGACGGGGTGCGCTACTGCCACATTCTGGACAAAAACACCGGCGCGCCCGCCCGCAGCGGGCTGTGCATGACCTTTGTGGCCGACCCGGTCAGCGCCCGGGCCGACGCCCTGTCCACCGCCCTCTTCGTCATGGGGCTGGAACAGGGGGCGGCCTTCTGCCAAGCGCACGGCATTTCGGCCATTCTGGCCGAGGAGGACCGCTACTGGACCAATCTGGAACTTGAGGAGGTCTCTTCCTCCTACGTCCGCTATGAGATCGGGTGAGGAGGCGCTGCGGGCCCTTCGTTCCCGGCCGCCCTTCCGGATCGCCGAGATCGCGGCCGCCCTCGCCCTCTGTCTGCTGGCCCTGCTCTTTCTGCTCCTTCCCGCCTCCGAGGACGGGACCCGGGCGGTCGTCCGGGTGCGGGGCGAGATCGTCCGCACCCTGCCCCTGGACCGGGACGCCCGCGCCGAGATCGTCACCGAATGGGGGACCAACGTGGTGGTGGTCGAGGCCGGCCGGGTCTTTGTGGAATCCGCCGACTGCCCCTCGCAGACCTGCGTGCGCACTGCGCCCGTCTCCCTGGTCGGTCAGCGCATCGTCTGCGCCCCGCACTTTCTGACCGTGACCGTGGAAGGCGCCTCCGACCTCGACGCCATCGTCTGAGGCGGGTGCCGGCGGCACCGTGCAATACGCCCACTCCGAGCGAGCGGGAATATTGATTATTTGTTCCTGCGATAAATATCTGTCGATATGCGAGGCTGTGCCTCGCTCGATATGTGGGCTTGCGCCCACTCGATATGCAAAGTTCCGCTACGCTCACTTTGCTCGATATGTGCCGCTTTGCGGCACGTTATGGCCAGACCATGTTTATTAAAAACAGACCATCCTATTAAAAGAGTTATACACCGTAACAAATCGCTTTTTCCTTGAAAGCCCGTTTTTGCGCCGGGCTTTTGATCTCGTGGCGCCAACGCCGGGGTGCCTGAAGGCACACCCTGTACGCCCGTGCAGAGTATTTCTTAATTTAAAATTTGTTTTCGCACAAGGTTTTAATCTGTCGCGACGATGGCGGACATGCGCCGCCATCGGACTCAATCACGTTTTTACGGTGAGTAAAAACGTGGGTGGAAAAGGGTGAATCAAAAGGCAACGCCTTTTGAGAGGGGAAAAACGTTGCAGAACTTTGCCGAAAGGCAAAGTGAACAACGGTTGTCCCCTCAAGTCCGGCCAAAATTCCGCACAGCGGAATTTTGCGTCTGGCCGGAATTTTGTTTTCGCAAAAGGCCGGACCTGTGCCGGGCTTTTGCACGATCGTGGCTTTGCGGTGAGCAAAGCCACGGCGGAAAAGAGTGAATCAAAAGCGCGCAGCGGTTTTGAGAGAGAAAAACCGCTGCCGAGCTTTCCCAAAGGGAAAGCGAACAGCGGTTTGTCTTTCAAGTCCGACCGATTTTTGCGAAGCAAAAATCGCGCCTGGTCGGAACTTTTTTGGAGGAATTTTTATGCATCTCATCGTAGGGCTGGGAAATCCCGGCCCGCAGTATGCCGAGACCTTTCACAACATGGGCTTTCTCTGTCTGGAGGCCCTAAAGGCCAAGCTCGGCCTCTCGTTCAGCCAGCGCAAGTGCAAGGCCGAGGTGGCCGAGACCTACATCCGGGAGGAAAAGGCGGTGTTCGCCCGCCCTCAGACCTTCATGAACCTGAGCGGAGAGAGCGTGCGGGAGCTGGTAAACTTTTACAAGCTCCCCCTGGATCGGGTGATGATCGTCTATGACGACCTCGACCTCGACCGGGGGATCATCCGCATCCGGCCCTCCGGCACGCCCGGGACCCACAACGGCATGCGCAACGTCTGCTACTGCCTGAACACTCCCATGATCCCCCGGATCCGGGTGGGCATCGGCCGGCCCGCGCACCCCGGCTTTGACGTGAAGGACTACGTGCTGGCCAGGATCCCCAAGGAGGATCAGCCCCTGATGGTGCAGACCCTCAACCGGGCCGCCGACGCCGTGATCGAGTGGATCGGGGGGGCCTCCTTCGACGACCTCATGCAAAAGTACAACGCGCCCGACAAAAAGAGGGGACGCCCCCCCAAAAAGAAGCCCCCGGAGCCGGACAGCCGGCCGAAGGGGGAGGAGGGGGAGGGGCCTGAGGCCGACTGATCCCCCTCGCCTGGGCAACCCGTATGCAGCACATTTTTAGACAGTTTCAGCCCGGTCCCCAGAGCCGGGACTATCTTAACGACACCCGCCGTCACGTCGTGACGGCGGCCTTCGGCCTGCCCTTTTACGCCCGATGCTTTCTGCTCTCCCGCCTGGAGGGCTTTTTGCTCTGCGTGGTGCCGGACGAGCTGGAGGCCGAGCGGGCCCGCCAGGCCCTGGAACTCTTCCGGGGGGGCCGGGTGGAGATCATCGCCCAGCGGGAGGAGGTGCTGCTCTACAAAAAGGCGGTCTCCCCGGATTCCTGCTACCGCACCTTTTCGGCCCTGTTCGGAATGCTGCGGGGGAACCTGTCCGCCGCCGTCATCACCGCCTCCGCCCTGACCCGGCTCTTTCCCTCCAGATCCAGGTTCGAGGCCGCCTCGTTCACCTTAAGGCTGAAGGAGGAGACCGACCTGTACGGGCTGATCGCCCGGCTGGTCAGGGCGGGCTACCGACGGGAACCCAAGGTCACCGAAAAGGGGCAGTTCTCGGTGCACGGGGACATTCTGGACCTCTTTCCCGTGGACGCCGACCGGCCCGTGCGGCTGGAGTTCTTCGGGGACGTCATCGAGCGCATGGCCAACGTCGACCCCGAGACCCTGAAGTCCGTGGGGGAGCGGGACAAAGTGGAGGTCTGTCCGGCCACCGACATCCTGCTCGAGCCGGAGGAGATCGCCTCCGCCCTGGCCGAAATGGAGCGGGAGGCCCGGGGACTGAACGTCTCCCCCGAGGCCCGCGCCCGCATCAGGGGGGTGCTGGCGGACGTCCGCAGCCAGCTGGAGAACGGAGGACGGGAGATCTCGCTCTCCTACGTGCTGCCCTACGCCCCGGTCACCGGGGGGCTGGCCGACTTTCTGCCCCCCGACGCCACGGTGGCCCTGTTCGATCCCAAGGCCATCTCCGATCACTTAAGGCTGCTCTATGCCGAGCATGACGCCCGCTTCGACAACCTGATCAAGAGCGGAGAGATCCTGCCCGGCCACTACGGCCAGCTCCGCAACCGGCTGACCCTGTTCGAGGAGTTTGCCCCCTTTTGCCGGACCTCCTTTTTCAACATCGCGGGCGGGGAGATCTTCCGGACCGACAAGATCTGCAACTTCAAGAGCCTGCCCTCCCCCCGCTACCACAGCCGCTACGACGAGTTCTGCCGGGACGCGGCCAACTGGACCCTGAACGGCTACCGGGTGGTGGTGGCGTGCCGGGACCGGGAGACCTGCGCCTCCGCCGCCGAGGAGATCCGGGCCCAGGGCGGTCATCCGGTCTACTGCGACGACCTGCTGCCCCCCGCCCCCGGGGTCTACCTGACCCCCTACGAGCTGCCCGGCGGCTTTGTGCTGCACGAGAGCAAGCTGGTCGTGGTGGGCTCGGGGGACCTGCTGCGGAGCAAAAAGACGGCGGTCTCCCGGCGGAAGAACCAGGAAGTCTTTACCGCCCCCGAGGTGGGGGACTACGTGGTGCACGAGGTGCACGGCGTGGGCATCTGCCGGGGGATCACCCGGCTGAAGGTCCGCTACGAGAAGGAATACCTGGCCATCGAGTTCCGGGACGGAGACATGCTGTACGTCCCCTGCGACCAGCTGGACTGCCTGGCCCGGTACTCGGGGGGCGAGGGCGCCCCCAAGCTGAGCAAGATCGGGGGCAAGGAATTCGCCGCCCTCAAGGAAAAGGTCAAAAAATCGGTGCGGGAGATGGCGGTGGATCTGGCCGCCCTCTACGCCGAGCGGGCCAAGGCCAAAGGATACTCCTTTTCCCCGGACGCCCCCCTGCAGCGGGAGTTCGAGGACGCCTTCGCCTTCGAGGAGACCCCCGACCAGCTGCGGAGCATCGCCGAGATCAAAAAGGACATGGAGTCCGACCGGCCCATGGAGCGCCTGCTGTGCGGGGACGTGGGTTATGGCAAGACCGAGGTGGCCCTGCGGGCGGCCTTCAAGGCGGTCTGCGACGGCAAGCAGGTGGCCCTGCTGGCGCCGACCACCATCCTCTCCCAGCAACACTACAACCTCTGCCTGAAGCGGTTCGAGGGCTTCGGGGTGCGCATCGGGCAGCTCAACCGCTTCTGCTCCCAGAAGGAGCAGCGGGAGACCGTGCAGAAGCTGGCCGAGGGCCGGCTGGACATCGTCTCGGGCACCCACCGCCTGCTCTCCAAGGACGTCCGCTTTTTCGATCTGGGCCTGCTGATCGTGGACGAGGAGCAGCGCTTCGGGGTGGAGGACAAGGAAAAGATCAAGCTCTTAAAGCAGAACGTGGACGTGCTGACCCTGTCGGCCACCCCCATCCCCAGGACCCTGCACCTGTCCATGACCGGCATCCGGGACATCAGCGTGCTGGAGACCCCGCCCCGCATGCGGCTGCCCGTGCAGACCTACGTCACCGAGTACACCGACTCCCTGGCCGCCGACGCCATTTTAAGGGAACTCAACCGCGGGGGACAGGCCTTCGTACTGTACAACCGGGTGGACAGCATCTACGCCTTCGCCCACCGGCTGGCCGCCGCCGTCCCCGCCGCCGACATCGCGGTGGCCCACGGGCAGATGAAGGAGGAGGAGCTGGAAAAGGCCATCATGGCCTTTTACGCCGGGGAAAAGAACGTGCTGGTCTGCACAACCATCATCGAGAACGGCATCGACATCCCCAACGCCAACACCCTGATCGTGGTGGACGCCGACCGGCTGGGGCTTTCGCAGCTGTACCAGATCAAGGGACGGGTGGGCCGCTCGGACCGCCTGGCCCACGTCTACTTCACCTACCAGCAGGACAAGGTGCTGGGCGAGAGCGCCTACAAGCGGCTGAACGCCATTCTGGAATTCACCGAGCTGGGCAGCGGCTTCAAGATCGCCATGCGGGACCTCGAGATCCGGGGGGCGGGCAGTCTGCTGGGCCGGGAACAGCACGGCCACATGGAAAAGGTGGGCTACGACATGTACGTCCGGCTGTTAAAGAGCGCGGTGGACGAGATGTCCGGCAAGCCCGTGCTCCCCGAAAAGACCGAGATCGACCTCGAGGTGGACGCCTTCATCCCGGACACCTACGTCCCCGACAACTCCGCCCGCATCAAGCTGTACCAGAACATCGCCGGCATCACCGCGCTGGAGGAGGCCAGGGAGCTGAACGCAGACCTGCGGGACATCTACGGCGCGGTGCCCAAGTGCGTGCTCAACCTCATCAAGATCGCCCTGATGCGCCAGCTGGCCCGGGCGCACGGCATCGAGAAGATCAGCCTCAAAAACACCGGGGGCGAGATGGTCTTCAAGGACATGACCGGCATTTCGGACCCCAAATTTCTGGACCTGGTGACCCGGTGTCAGAAGATCTGCTCGCTGGCCTTTTCGGACCGTCCCCGCCTGATTTTCCCCCTCGGAGGGCGGAACGGGCAGGCCGTCTTCGAGAATATGTACAAATTTTTGAGAAACTTGTAATTGCGGCCGGGTTTTTTATTGCAATATTTGTCAAACTTGTGTATAATATTTCAATGATACCGTTTAATCTGGGAGGTCTGTCCTCCCCGGAACGGGCATGATCCGCACCCTTCGGCCCCCGCCTGGCGGGCAGGAAGGAATTTTCGGGTCCCAACGTCGCCTGGAGGTAACCATGAAGAAGAAACTTATCGCACTGTTTTTAATGGTCATTCTGCTGTTCACCGTCGGCGGATGCAATCTTTTTACGGTCGATGTTGAAAAGGATTACGCCCGCACGGTGGCCGCAGTGGGCATTACGGACGATGCCGGCAATACACTGTACCAGGACAACATCACCAAGCTGCAGCTGGTCAACGTGATCAACAATCAGTACGAATCGCTGACCTCCCAGGGCTATGACACCCCGCGGGCCGTCACCGAGTACGTGCTGAACGCCCTGATGGAGCGCCGCGTCATCATTCAGGAAGCGGTCATCTACGTCATGAACAACCAGCCCGAGGGCACGGTCACCGTGTTCGGCAGCGGCGAGCCCACCCAGGCCGAAAAGGCCCAGGCCTTCAACTTCTACCTCAAGGGCCTGACCGGGGAGGTCGCCGTGGACGCCGAGGCCGACTTTGCCGCGGCCGCGACCAATCTGATCGCCCTGTCGGCGGACTACCGCTACACCGAGGACGATCTGCGCTTTGCCCTGCTGCACGAGGCCGTCAACACCATCAACGACTCCATCATCTCCCAGCTCGAGACCTACGAGGACAGCGTCAAGACCCGCTGGGACGTCATCGAGGATGACAGCGCGGACGACGAGGAGACCGAGAACGACGATGACTACATCCTGGGCTCGGCCACCAATTCGGAATCCCGTCCCGTCCGGGAGGAGGCCCAGCAGGACGAGCCCGTCACCATCACCCTGCCCGAGGACGTGGCCGCCGGCGACGAGGCAAACCTTCTGGAGAACTACGACCAGATCCCCCTGTACACCGGCCACATCAGCGACGAGCTGAACATCGAGACCAAGTCCGGCGAGATGGTCAGTGAGCGCATGATCCGCGAGGGCGCCATCGAGAGCATGATGGCCACCCTGCAAACCAACGACTACACCTACGACGAGTACTACAGCGAGCAGCTGGTCTCCTACCTGGAGTCCTCGCTGGTCACCCGCTACCAGCAGCTGCTGGACAGCAGCCTGAACACCATCACCTGGGAGGCGCTGACCGATCGCTTTGACGCCATCCAGTTCGGCGAGCAGCAGAGCTACGACATCTCCACCGACACCTACGTGACCAACCTGACCTCGGTGGGCGACAGCACCTTTGTGACCTACCATCCGGTCTCCGGCTACGGCTACGTCCAGCACATCCTGATCCAGTTCGACGACGCCCAGTCCGCCCAGATCACCGCCGCCGGCGCCTCCGGCCTGACCGAGGCCGAGCGGCTGGCCCTGCGGGCCGCGCTGCTGGAACAGATCACCGTCCGCAGCCTCTCCGAGTTCCAGACCCAGGGCGAGATCACCTACCGCCTGACCGGGGACACCGAGGACTCCACCGTCAAGTACGCCCAGTACGACGAGATCTGGGCCGTCCTGGAGGCCCTGCAGGACTACGAGACCGACGGCAAGGTGTTCACCAAGCTGGTGTTTACCAAGATCGACGAGGGCGAGCGGGAAGAGCTGCTGAACCTGGACGAGGCCGCCCTGACCGAAAAGCCCCTTGACGCCAACCTGACCGAGTACCACAACACCCTGGCCGAGGCCGAGGGCCACCCGGTCAGCAGTCTGGGCCCGAACACCAGTATCGGCGATTTCTGCGCCGCCTTCGAGTCCGCCTTCGGGCTGACCGTCGGCTCGCTGTGGCAGAACTATGAGTACTATGCCTCGAACGATCCCGATCATCTGAACGACACGCTGAGCTCCTCCACCATCTCCGACCTGCACGAGCTGATGAATCTGTTCACCGACTGGATCTTCCTGTTCAACGAGGACAGCGGCATCTTCAACAACAACACCGGCTACCTCTCCCAGCCCGCCGTGGACATCGGGGAGACCGAGACCTACATGACCGAGTTCGCCGACGCCGCCCGCGCGGTGGTCGACGCCGGGCCCGGCGCCATGAAGCTGGTGGCCACCGATTACGGCTTCCATCTGGTGCTCTGCACCGAAAAGATCACCGTGGGCTCGGAAAACCTGAATCAGGCCGTCTACGAGCTGATGATCCGGGACAACTCCACCCTGACCGAGGAGGAGCTGCTGACCAAGCAGAACGCCTCCAACACCGTGACCTACAAGCTCTACAACATCATGCTGACCGAGAACCAGAACAAGGCCTACACCGATCTGGTTCAGGCCGCCCGCGACGACTACTTCAACGACCAGAACAACCGGTTCACCACCACCTACGAATGGCGGTATTCCGAGTTCCTCATCGACTGACCGACCCCGAACAGGCGTCTGCCGCTCTTGGCGGGAGGCGCCTTTCTTTCTCTGCACCAAAGGAGGGGGAGACCCCCTTCTGTTGTGGAATGATTTTTTTAAGGAGGAAACTGTATGAAAACCATCAAAGACAAGTATCTGCTGGTCGGCGCCGACTTTGCCGGCTATCCCCTGAAGGAGGCCGTGGTGGCCCACCTCAAGCGCAAGGGCTGGAAGATCACCGACATTGGTGTCACCGATCCGGACAGCGAGGACACTGACCTGATGTTCCACCGCATCGGCCTGCGGGCGGGCAGCATGATCGCCGAAAAGGAGTTCGAGCGCGCCCTGCTGTTCTGCGGCACCGGCATGGGCATCCACATCGCGGCCAGCAAGTGCCCCGGGGTGCATGCCGGCGTGGTGGAAAGCGTGCCCGCCGCCCTTCGCGCCATCACCGGGAACGGCGTCAACGTGCTGGCCATGGGGGCCTTCTACGTGGCGCCGCAGATGGGCTGCGACATCGCCGACGCCTACCTGGGGGCCGAGCTGGGCTCGGGTTACGAGTGGTGGCACAACTTCTACGAGTTCCACAAGCTGGCCATCGACGAGCTGGAGGCCTTCGACTACGAGACCTACAAAAAGAACGGCTTCAAGGTCAAGCACCTGGGCGACTACCCCCTTACCCTGGAGGACAAGCCGGAGGACTGATCCCGGCGAAAAGGGCAGGCACTCAAAACGATCCCTTTTTCCCAAAGGGGTCGTTTTTTACACATTGAATCTTGCTGTTGAAAAGCCGGAAAATCGAGCAGAGGGAAGAAGTTTTTCGCCCGATGCGCAGAGGTACAACATGAAAGATCACATCGAAGTCCGCGGGGCGCGGGTACACAATCTCAAAAACGTCGACGTCGACATCCCGCTCAACAAGATCGTGGGCATTGCCGGGGTCTCGGGTTCGGGGAAGTCCTCGCTGGCGCTGGGGGTGCTGTATGCCGAGGGCTCCAGGCGGTATCTGGAGTCCCTTTCCACCTACACGCGGCGGCGGATGACCCAGGCCGCCAAGGCCGACGTGGACGAGATCCTGTATGTGCCGGCCGCCCTGGCCCTGCATCAGCGGCCGGGCGTGCCGGGGATCCGCAGCACCTTCGGCACGGGGACCGAGCTTCTGAACAGCCTCAGGCTGATGTTCTCCCGCCTGTCCGGCCACCGCTGCCCCAACGGCCACTGCCACCCGCCCACCCTGGCCGTGGCCGCCGGACAGCCGCTGACCTGCCCGGTCTGCGGGGAGGTCTTTTTTGCCCCCTCCGCCGAGGAGCTGTCCTTCAACAGCCAGGGGGCCTGCCCGGCCTGCGGGGGGACGGGCGTGGTGCGCCGGGTGGACGAGGCTACCCTGGTGCCGGACGACAGCCTGACCATCGACCAGGGGGCGGTGGCGCCCTGGAACTCCCTGATGTGGTCCCTGATGACCGACGTCTGCCGGGCCATGGGGGTGCGCACGGACGTTCCGTTCAAGGAGCTGAGCGAGCGGGAAAAGGAGATCGTGCTGCACGGCCCGGCCGAAAAAAAGCACATCCTCTACCGGGCCAAAAATTCGGATGTGGCCACCGAGCTGGACTTTACCTTCTACAACGCCGTCTACACCGTGGAAAACGCCCTCGCCAAGGTCAAGGACGAGAGCGGCATGAAGCGGGTGGAAAAGTTCTTAAAGCAGGAGGACTGCCCCGAGTGCGGGGGAAGCCGGCTGAGCGCGGCCGCCCGGGCCCCGCGGCTGCGGGGGATCCCCCTGGACGAGGCCTGCCGGATGACCCTTCGGGAGCTCTCGGCCTGGGTGGACGGGGTGCCGGACAGCCTGCCGGCGGAAATGAGGCCCATGGCGGAGAGCATCTGCGAGTCCTTCCGCACCGCGGCCGGGCGGCTGACGGAGCTGGGCCTGGGGTATCTGACCCTGGACCGGGCCTCTTCCACTTTGTCTACGGGGGAGCGGCAGCGGATGCAGCTGGCCCGGGCGGTGCGCAACCGCACGACGGGGGTGCTGTACGTACTGGACGAGCCCTCCATCGGCCTGCACCCCGCCAACATCGTGGGCCTGGTCGGGGTGATGCGGGACCTGGTGGCCGACGGCAACTCGGTGGTGCTGGTCGACCACGACGCCCAGATCCTCTCGGTGGCCGATCACCTCGTGGAGATGGGGCCGGGGGCGGGCGCTTCCGGCGGCCGGGTGATCGCGCAGGGGAGCGTGGAAAAGCTGCGGAAGGATCCCGCCTCGAAGATCGGCCCTTTTTTGGGCGGGGAGGGGCAAAGGAGCCTCCGCCAGAGGGCCTCGCGGGAGGAGATGTTCCAAAAGGGGAAAATCCGCCTGTCCACGGGGGCCGTCCACACCGTCCGCCCCCTGGAGGTCGACTTTCCCAAGGGGAGGCTGACCGCGGTCACCGGGGTGTCCGGCTCGGGCAAGACCACGTTGATCCTGGAGAGCCTGGTGCCCGGCCTGGAGGCCCTGACGCAGGGCCGGAAGCTCCCCGCCCACGTCCGCGCCCTGGAGGCGGCCGGCATCGGGCAGGTCAAGCTGATCGACGCCACGCCCATCGGCATCAACGTGCGCTCCACGGTGGCCACCTATGCCGACGTCCACGACGAGCTGCGCAAGATCTTCGCCCGCTCGCCCGAGGCCAAGGCCAGGGGACTGAAGGCCGGGGATTTCTCCTACAACACCGGCAAACTCCGCTGCCCGGTCTGCGACGGCACGGGCAGCATCAGTCTGGACGTGCAGTTCCTGCCCGACGTAGACATCCCCTGTCCGGACTGCCGGGGCTCCCGCTACGCCAGGGAGGCCGGCACGGTGCAGATCCGCAGCCGGAGCGGGCAGAGCTTTTCCCTCCCCGAGCTGATGGCCATGGACATTCACTCCGCCCTGGAGGCCTGCCGGGAGATGAAGACCGTCTTTCCCCGGCTGCAGGTGCTGGAGGACCTGGGGCTGGGCTATCTGACCCTGGGCGAGGAGACCCCCAGCCTGTCCGGCGGGGAGGCCCAGCGGCTGAAGCTGGCCAGCGAGATGGGCCGCTCCCAGGGGGACAGCCTGTTCGTCTTTGACGAGCCCACCATCGGCCTGCATCCTCTGGATGTGCAGACCCTGATCGGGGTCTTCCAGACCCTGATCGACCACGGCGCCACCGTGGTGGTCATCGAGCACGATCTGGATCTCATCCGCAGCGCCGACTACGTGATCGACATGGGCCCGGGCGGGGGCGAGGAGGGCGGCCGGGTGGTGGCCGCCGGCCTGCCAGAGGATCTGCCCAAGATCCCCGAAAGCCAAACCGGGCGCTTCCTCTGATCGGCCGGCTGACCGTGGGCGGCAAAACGCGGGGACCTTTTCCAAAACCCCGCCGCCCCTTTTCATTTGTCTTTTCATAAAAAACGGGCCCCGCATCTTCTCTCGGAAGATGCGGGGCCCGGCCGTATTATCGGGGACGAAATGCGAGGCCCGGCCGTATTATCGGGGCAGATGTTGAAATGCGGAAAGCGGCCTGCCATCCGCCGCCGGACCGCCCGACTCCTCCGGCGTGGGGGAAGCGGAGAGGGGCGCAGTCTGCCGCCGGATTTCCGACCGACGAAAGGGGGGAAGGCCGTTGAAGCCTTTTAAGGCCTGTATGCCCGGATCCCCTTAAAGCCGTTTCAGGGCCGAAAGCGCCGATGCGGTACTTTTTCCGGCCTGCCTGCCAGGGTTTAACGTCCGATGCGGCGCTTTCAAAGGCGCCCCTCAGGATTCGGACCGGCGGAGGGCGAAGACGGCGGAGAGCATGGCCTCGGTCACCTCCTCGGCCGGGGCCTGGCAGTCCTCGGACAGCCACTTCATGGAGATGTTGAACAGGGAGCCGCTGTAGGCCAGGGCCTTGTAGGGATTGGTCTCCAGCAGATCGTCGGAAAACGTTTCGGAGAATTTTTCGTTCAGATACTCCAGGTAAAGGTATTCCAGATGGGCCTTCTGCAGCAGCCGCAGGGGGCCTTTGTTCTTTTCGAAGGTGCGCATGATGGTCAGGATGAGTTCGCGGTAGTCCTCCAGGCAGCGGGGGCGGGGGAGGCGGAGGGCCTGAAAGTCGGCGCTCTCGCGGGCAAAGTAGTAGCGGATGACCTCCTCCTTGCTGCCGAACAGGCGGTAAAAGGAGGCCCGTCCCACGCCGGCCTTGCGGACGATGTCGCTGACCGAGATCTCGTGGAAGTCCCTGACCGCCATCAGCTTGAACAGAGCCTGTACGATATAGTGCCGGGTGTAGTCGCCTGCGATGAATTCCATGAAACAGGTCCCCCTTTTTTGTCTTTTCGGGCGAGACGGTCTCGGCGCTTTTGTCTCTTTGCCCTCTTCCGCCCTTGCTTTTTTCGGCTTCCCATACTATAATACACTTGTCTCAGGCGGAAAGTCAAACAGAAAAGCGAACCTCTGGGGCAAAAAAAATCAAGGAGAACGGCAATGGAAAAGAACTTCGCGACCTATGAGTACATGTCCAGAAGAGTGAAAATGGGCGATCAGTCCCGGGTGACCGACCTCTACGAGGCCTTCGGCTGGGAGCTGACCGAGACCTCGGCTTCGGCGGAGGGGGCGGCGCTGTCCTTCAAGCGGGACCGCAAAATCCCCCACAAGCCCGAACTCGACCGCCTGCAGCGCAAGGCGGAGGAGACCAAGGCCAACCTGGACCGGCTGGAGCGGAACAAAAAGAGCGGGGCCTCGGTGTTCTCGCTGGTCTTCGGCTGCCTGGCCGCCCTGGTGCTGGGCGGAGGCATGAGCCTGGTCATGACCGTCGAGAACAGCCTGCCCGCCCTGATCTGCGGCATTTTTTTGGGGATCGTGGGCGTGGTGCTGTGCGCGGTCAACTACCCCATCTACCGCCGCAAGGCGGACAAAAAGGCGGCCGAACTCATCCCGGTCATCGACGAGCAGGAGGAAAAGCTGGCCAATCTGCTGGAGCAGGCCAACGATCTGCTGGCCGCGCCGGAACTGTAAGATCTGCGCAAAAAGTGAGGATGGCCGGATCTTTCCTTCTTCCCTAAGCTCGTAGGCGCACGAAAGGCTTAGCGGGGTACGGGTGAAGGCAGGGAAAAGATCGGGAAGGCATGTCAAATTGTCCATCCCTTTCCCTCCTGTTCAGATGGTCAGCCGTTGGCCTTCCGGCAGACTGCTTCGCCGGGCGGTCTCTGAGCGGCGGCGTTCAGCCAAAGCAGCGGAACAGACCGAAACACCGATTCCAGGTCGGGTCCGCTGAACGGGACGCTCCTTTCCGGGAAGATCATCCTGCGCAACACAGACAAAAGACGGAAAAATCCAGGCGACCGGGGCCGGCGGTCTTTGCGGCGCCTGGTCATGTTCAGGGCGGGCGGGCGGCGTCAAAGCCGGGGATCCCTGCCTTCGGCCGCTTCGTTCCCCCTCGGAGCGGAGTCCCCCGGAAGGGGGAGGGCAAAGGTCAGGCGGTATTTTCCCGCATAAAAACGCGGAAAAGGCGAAAACTTTCTTTGGGAGACTTCCCAAAGGAGCGGACCATGAAAAAGAAAAAGGTCAACATCAAGTCGCTGGTCGACGAGTTCAAGAGCGAGACCGACAAAATGGGCAGCTACACCGGCGTGCCCTCCGATGAATTCGGGGAGCATCCGGTGCAGGACGCGGACGATCTGTGATCCCCGGCTCCGAGAGGGTCCCCGCCGAAAGGCGGGGACCCTCTCGGCTTTTGTTCTCCCTTCTTTGCTCCCGGTATTTGCTCTGAGCTGTTTTGCGGCGCCCCTGAATGACCTCCCGGAGGAGAGCGGCGGCGCTGTTTGCCTTGCCGGACCGGTGCGAGCGGCAAAAAGCGAGAAAAAAGGGCCCTCTTTTTCCGGAAAGAGGGGCAGACGGGGAATGCGCTTGCCAAAACGCTCAAAAATTGGTATAATAGTGCTGTGAAGCTGAGATCGTGTCAGACAAAAGAGGCCCTCCGCAGGGAGCGGCTGACCGGCGGACTGCTGGGCGGCGGCCTGGCCCTGGCGTGGGTCGGGCTGTGTTTCGCGCCCGGCCTGACCCTCGATTTTTCCGACCTCTTCAGCCTGAGCATGGGGCTGACCGTGCTGCTGCTGGGGGCGCTGGCCCTGTTTCTGGGCAAGGAGGGCTTTCTGAAGATCTGGGCCTTTGCCTGCCGGGGAAGGGAAACTTCCGTGGGCCGGGTGATCGGGATCCCTTCGGCCCGGGCCGCCCTCCTCGTCTCCTATGCGGCCTTTTCGGCCCTGCTGCTCGGGCTGACGCTCTGCGGAGACAACTTCGTCCGCGCCGCTTTCGGTCTGCTGTTTTGCCTGCACGCCGGCTGTTACCTGAAGGAGCCCATGCGGGCGGCCGCCTTCAAGGCCCTGCCCGAGGGGACCGGGGTGCTGCTGCGCTCCGACCGGATCTTCGTCCTCGGGGGACCCTCTTTTTGCGCGCGGCAGGAAGGGAAACTCTGAAAGGGGCGGACCGTAATTTTTTCGCCGCAGAAGGGGATACCGCCCTTTTGGCGGGATCTGTCCGCGGGGGCGCCGGGAGGCCTGCGGGCCTGCTTTGCCGGGCGGCGTGTCATGCATAAAAGAGAGGCGGAGCCGCAGAGGCCCTCCTTTGCGCCGCCGTTCAGTCAGACCTTTTGAAAGATATTGGCTTTTACAACCTTTTCGGGACGGATCTTCGGGCTTTTGAAGCGATCGGGAGGCCGGCCGGTTAAAAAGTTTTTTGCAGGAGGAGGCGGGGTCTTATGAACATCACCGGATACGCCCGGAGCTGCCGGGAAAGCTTTCAGGCCCTTGCTTTTCACGACGTGGACAGCCTGGTGCTGTCGCAGCTGTGCTACTATGAATTTGAATCCCTGTCCGACCGCCGGCGGCGCCTGCCGCTGCGGGAGCTGCTCCGGGGAAATCTGGACGAGCTGACCCGCCGCTACAAAAACCCCGTGCCGCACGCCGCCTTTCTGAACGCGGTGGCCGACAGCCCGCGGTTCGGCGATCTGGTCCTCTCGCACTTCCGCCTGCGCGCCCGCCCGGAGGAGGAAGTGCAGTTCTGCGCCATGACCTTCCGGGGGAAGGATCTGGCCTTTTTGGCCTTCCGGGGGACGGACAACTCCATGACCGGGTGGAAGGAGGACATGAACATGTCCTTTGCGGACAGCGTACCCGCCCAGAAGGAGGCCGTCCGCTACCTCAAGACGGTGGCCAAAAGCTGTTCGCTGCCCCTGTGGCTGGGGGGACACTCCAAGGGCGGCAATCTGGCCGTCTATGCCTCGCTGTTCTGCGGGGAACCCATCCAGGAGCGGATCCGGGCGGTCTTCAACCACGACGGGCCGGGATTCCGCCCGGCCGTGCTGGAGCACCCCGCCTACGGGCGGATGCTGGGAAAGCTGCACAAGAGCATGCCCAACTTTTCGGTGTTCGGCATGATCCTCTCCCAGCGCGAGCCGGTCAAGGTGGTGCGCTCGGACCGTACCCTGCTGATGCAGCACGACCCCCTGTCCTGGCAGATCGCCGGGACCGAGTTCGAGACCCTGCCCGATCTGTCGCCCTGGTCCAAAAAGATCGGGGTGGTGATCAACCGCTGGATGGCCCGCTACAGCGACGCCGACCGCAGGCGCTTCGTGGACACCCTGTTCTTTCTGCTGGCCGAAAACGGCTACACCGATTCCGAGGCGGTGCTGGCGGACTGGAAGAACTGCACCCGCACCCTGTACGCCTCGGGGCAGAAGCTGGATCCCGACACCCGCAGATTCATGCGCAACACCGTGGGCAGCCTGATCGCCCTGTCGGCCCGTTCCTTTCTGTTTCCGGTCCCGCCCAAGCCGGCCGAGTTCGGGCGGGAGGTGGTGCGGCCTGCCGGCAGCGGGGCAAAAACCAAAAAAGGGCGGCCCTCGGGAAAGAGAAGCTGAGGCCCGGGTCGCCTTCGTCATGCCGCCTCGGCAAAATTCCGGGAAGCGAGGCCTCTTTCCGGCACATACCCGATTTTTCAGGAGGGGAGAGCTATGGGAAACAGTCAGCAGACCCGGATCCGCATCATAAACGCCGTCTACGGCCAGGTGGCCAGAGAGGGGGTGGAAAAGGTGACCATCGCCCGCATCGCGGCGGCGGCCGGCCTGTCCGAGGGGATCATCTACCGCCACTTCGAAAACAAGAGCGATCTGTTAAAGCAGGCCTTTTTGCAGATCTGCCGGGAGATCAACCGCCGGGCGGCCTCGGTGGACCTGACGGAAAAGGACCTGAAAGAGTCCCTCTCCCTGCTGTGGAACAGCTTTCTGGACTACCTGCTGGAAAACCCGGACAAGCTGCAGTACTACGTCCGCTTTCTGCATTCCGGCTATTGCACCCGGGAGATCTACTCCTTCCAGGTCAAGCTGCTCTCCAGCGTGGCGGACCTGGTGGAGGGCAAGCCCGGCTCCTTCCGGCAGATGCAGGACGAGCTTTTTTGGGTGTTCGTGCTGGAGCCCACCCTGGGGCTGGCCGTCCACGTCTGCGAGGGCCGCATCGTCATGTGCGAGGAGGTCCGGCAGGAGGCCCTGGGCGTGCTCACCCGGGGGCTGATCCTGGAGGAATAGGCCCGCCGGGGAGGAGGGGAAGCGGTGCGGACAAGAGGACTTGAACCCCTTGCCGGAGGAGAGAGAAAGGCCGGAAGGGCGGCCAGGTGAGGCTGAAGGGATTTTCGGGCCTTTTCCCGGAAAGGACAGAAGCCGGCTTTTTGCGGGCCGGCCCCAAATCGTGCAAAGAGAACGCCTGACGGAATGGCGCCAAGCGAGGAGCTGCCGACAGGTGCGGTGTTCGGCGGAAGCCGGTGCGGAAGAAGGGTTTTTACGCTGTGTAAACAAAACATTCAGACATCTTTTTGAGGCAGGAGATCTGCCCCTATGACCTTTCGGGAAGGCCCGCCGGACGGGCGGGCTGACGGAAGGCGCGAAGATCAAAAGAAGCCTCCGACAGAAGGAGGATGGGGCCACGGCCCCGCGGAAGGGAACTTTTTATGGAATCGAACAAACAGATGGTGATCATCCGCGAGCTGGGCATGAACGGCGAGGGCATCGCCGGAACGGCCGAGGGCGTGCTCTTTGTGCCCTTCACCCTGCCCGGCGAAAAAGTCAGCGTGGAGATCGTGCATCGGAAAAAGAATACGGCCTACGGCAGGGCGGTGGCGGTGCTGACCCCGGCCGAGGAACGGGTGCGCCCGCCCTGTCCGGTGTTCGGCCGGTGCGGGGGGTGCCAGCTGCAGCACCTCAAGTACTCTTTCCAGATCCGGCTCAAGACCAAATTGGTGCGGGAGGCCTTCCGCAAGGTGGCCAAACTGCACGTGCGGGTCTCGGAGTGCGCCAAGTCGGGGGAGAGCTATCACTACCGCAACAAGCTGCAGATTCCCGTGGGGGTGGCCGACGGAAAGGCGGTCTGCGGCTTCTACGCCCCCGACTCCCACGAGATCGTCCCCGTCCGGGGGTGCATGCTCCACCCCGCCTGGGCCAGGGATCTGACCGACATCTTGTGCAACTTCCTCAACGAGTTCCGCATCCGCCCCTACGACGAGCGTACGGGGGAGGGGGTGGTCCGCCACCTGGTGGCCCGGGAGGTCGGCAGCACCCTGATGATCGTCATCGTCTCGGCCCGGCCCGTGCTGCCCCACGCCGAGGTGCTGGTCAAGCGCTTTCTGCTCAAATTTCCCACCAGCTCGGTCTTTCTGAACCTCAACGACAAGCCCACCAACGTGGTCACCGGCAAACAGTATCAGCTGCTGGCCGGGGAGCGCTGCGTCAAGAGTTCGGAGCTGGGCCTGACCGTGTTCACCCACCCCAACAGCTTTTCCCAGATCAACACCTACGTCCGCAACCGGATCTATCAGAAGGTCGCCGCCCTGTGCATGGGCGGGGAGGAGGACGTCATCGTGGACGCCTATTCGGGGGCAGGACTGCTGACGGCCTATCTGACCCGGTGCTGCGGCAAGGTCTACGGCATCGAGATCGTCCCCGAGGCCGTGGAAAACGCCAACGCCCTGGCCATGGTCAACGGCCTGACCGGGAAAATGGAAAATCTGCTGGGCGACTGCAGGGAGCTGCTTCCCCCGCTGGTCAGAAGGCTGCGGGCCGAGGGCCGGAAGGTCAGCGTCATTCTGGATCCGCCCCGGAAGGGCTGCGATCCCGCCGTGCTGGCGGCTTTGGCCGAGACCCAGCCCGAGCGCATCGTCTACATCTCCTGCAATCCCTCCACGCTGGCCCGGGACGTCGGCATCCTGGTGGGCACATTAAATCCGGACGGCTCGCCCAGGGAAGGCCTGCCCCCGCTTGCCAGGCTCTCCGAGCTGGAGGAGGCCCCGGAGGCCGCCGAGGGCGAGTCCCGGGTGCTGCAGGGCCTGCCTCCCGAAAGCCCGTACGATCTGACCTTCATCCGCCCCTACGACATGTTCCCCCAGACCAAGCATGTTGAAACTCTAATTTGTCTCGAACGGAAATAGCCTTTTTCGGGGCAATTTAGGGTTAAAATCACCGCTTTCACTCATTATTAGGGTGAGAGGGGTGATTTTTTTATGCCATGCGGAGAAAGCAAAACCGAGACATTCCATACATTTGGTAAAAAGTCGAAACTACAAAATGGATTGGATAAGGGGAACAGAACACAATATATTGTGTGCGCGAGCCTCCTTTCGAACACCTTTAGAATTGACTTTTACGCATAAATATGGTAGTATTTAAGGCGAAGGAGGAAAGCCAATATGAAGGTACTATCGACAAAACTGACGATGCGGGATGGCTACTCGACAAAGCAGTTCCGAGAAACAATCGTAAAATGGCTTAAAGACGGACCACCGAGTAAAGAGGTCGGCGAGAGGTTTGAGCAACAGGACTTCCTCCGACCATCGACTCTAAAAGCAGGATACTGCACTCTGGAAACATTCACCCTAAAAAAAGATGATGCCGAGTATACTGCTTGCAGACTGACACACATCTACAGAGACCAAACGTGGGTTACTGATATCATTCAAAAAAAAGGACCGAGTGAAACCAAAGTGTACATCAACATCAACTGTCTGGGCGACACGACACGATTCGATGAGACACCAACCATTCGCACAGAAGTAATCCGAGCCTTCGTAAAAAGCGGGTGGGTAAGAGTCGAGGAGCTTCCGATATCGGTAGAACCATTGATGCTGACCAGAGAGCGAGTCGGTCTTGCCGTGAAAGTGATAAATGGCGAGTACAACGGCAGCCTTCCTGTGGTTTATGTCTCCAAGTTTTTCGGTTCGGCGGGACAAGAGGTTGATATTCAGAGGTTAGCGAAAGACCTATCGGGCATTGCCATTGTCCTCGCGGAAGAGGATGATAACTATCTCGAAACCCTAAAAGAACAGACGAACAGGAACAATCCATTCAACGGACACATTGGAATATACTTCCCGAAATCAAGAAACTCGAAGGAATATCGACCGTCCGATTGGAAAAGGTATGGACCACTCAATTCGACAATACAGAAAGATGTCGCAGAATACATAACAGCCCAAACCGATGCCGACGGGGTATCCTGGGAACAGTTACACAGCGAAATGATTGCAAACCAAGCGAAAGAAAGCGAGGAATTACTAAATGAAACTATTAACGAAAACGGGACATTAGAGGAACAACTCAAAGAAGCGAAAGAAAAGTTGCACCGCGCGGTACAAGAAAACAAGTCGCTCGTGGCTCAAAATGAAAACCTCATTCAAGCCATAAATTCCAGAGACGAAGGGAAGAAAATGCTTCGGTCCGCACCGATTGACGAGTTTTTCAACGGAGAACAATACGACCTCGTGGTTACAATCCTTGCAAAGGCATTGCGGAACACAGAGACCGACACTCGAGCATATGAACTTCTCGAAGGCATACTTGCAGAAAACGAGGTGCAGGGCGAGGGAAGGGCGGTCGATGAGATGCTAAAGCGGGTGCTATCCAAAGGTGAGAACATAAAAGAGCGCGACCTGTTGGATTTGCAAAGCCTTGGTTTCGAGGTAATCTCGGACAGCAACCATTATAGACTGATATACAAGGGAAACGAAAAGTATGTCATTACCCTGCACAAAACACCGAGCGATGCTCGAAGTGGAAAGAACTTGGTATCAGACATACTGAAAACAATAAGCATTTACAGATAGACGTTAAAACGGCAGCCGACTTCGCAAAAATGCGAGGTCGGTTTTTTTATTTGAACAGTTAAAGGAATTATCAATTAAAGCAAAAATCAGGAGGACAAAAAATGCTTAAAGGATTTAAAGTAATCGAGTTGTATGGAAACGCAAGTGACTCGACCGTGAGTATAACAAACAAATATTTCAAATTCAATTCCGTCACCGCAGACGAACTGAAAAGACCCAGCCATGTGAGATTTTTGATCGACACAGACACGAAAAGGTTTGCAATCGAGGTTTGTGATGCAGATGATAGGAATGCCGTGAAATTTCCCAGTCCGAGCGGGGAATTGGCAAAACGCGCCGTACTTAACGTAACAAATAAACCTGCACACGAGGCTATCCGCAGACTGATGGGGTGGTTTGATGACAAATCATACAGAGTACGCGGTGTATCCGTTCCCGACTCGAATGCCATCATATACAATTTGACACAGGCGGTCGCAATTGTAAAGAGAACGGCTTCTGATGATGAATAACTGCAGAAAGTAATGAAGTGAATTAGAGGGTGGAGGTGTCAGATAAATTGTACACCTCTACCTTTACTTTTAAGTAGAGATATGATATAATTTTCATACTAATAATAGGAGTGGTCTACGAAGTATGAAGCAAGAGAAAGCATATAAAATAAAACTTATAAAAATTTTGGAGATTTTACGCCAGGATTCAGATGAGGATAACTACATCGATACTTCGGAAATTTTGTCAAAACTCGCTACGATGGGGATTATATGCGATAGGCGAACTCTTGCGGCTGACATAGAAGTCTTAAATAGCTATGGGTACGAAGTGCTTAGCGAAAAAAGTCCTGGTAAGCCCAATAAATATTGTGTTATTGATCGTAGTTTTGATGTTCCTGAGTTACGCATTCTTATTGATGCAGTGCAGGCATCGAGTTTTATTACACCGAAAAAGACCGAAGAACTTGTTGATAAAATTGCTAATCTTGGGGGAAGTCATCGCGCGGAACTGCTACAAAGCAATATTGTAAAGTTTAATACGACTAAAAGTATAAATGAAAACATTTTTTATTCAATAAGCGAAATCAATGCCGCAATAGAAAATGGAAAGAAGGTTTCATTTGAATACTTTGACTTTAATGAAAAACACGAACGGGTATATAGACGAAATGGCAAGCGTTATTATGTTAACCCGCTTGCTACGATTTATGACGATGATAACTACTACCTTATATGCTATTACGGTAAATACGAGGGTGTGGTTCATTATCGCATAGACCGAATGGATCACGTTGAAATGGTCGTTAATCAACCTATAGACCTATATAAGGGAAATCCTATAGATTTGCAACATCACAAAAAAACACTGTTTGGGATGTTCCAAGGCGAAGAACAAAAAGTGGAGTTTATTGCGGATAAGAGTTTGCTCGACGTAATTTTTGATGTTTTTGGAGATGCAGTCAAACTTGCACCTGAAAGTGAAAATGCGGTGAGGTTTGCGACTTCAGTACAACTAAGTCCAGCATTCTACGGATGGTGCTTGTCGTTCGGAGACAAACTGCAAGTGGTCGGTCCGAATGAAGTGGTGGAAAAAGTAGTCGAGTATATTCAATCGTTGACGCAAGTTTATAAACGAAATCAATCAGAATAATGTGTCCGATAATTAAAGTTTTTCTTTGATTTATCGAATATCGAATTGATTTATTTTTTTATTTATGATATAATGTAAAAAAAAAGAATTAGAGGAAATCTTATGACGATAAGTTACGACAAATTATGGAAAAAACTCATAGATAAAAAAATGACAAAAAATGCGTTACGTATAAAAGCGGAAATGTCATCTTCAACTATGGCAAAGATGAGTAAAAACGAGACGGTTTCTATGGATGTAATGCTCCGAATTTGTAAAGTGCTGGATTGTGAATTCGATGATATCATAGAGATAAAAAAAGATTAAAGGCAATTCTTTAATAATGGAGCATACCAAGATGAACTATATAGATTTATTTGCTGGAGCGGGAGGATTATCAGAAGGATTTCTACAAAATGGATTTTCTCCGCTCGCTCATGTTGAAATGAATGAAGACGCTTGTTTTACCTTAAAAACGCGTCTTTGTTATCACTATCTTAAGGATAACAATAAATTGCGTTACTACAATAAATACTTACAAGGAAAGATTACAAGGGAAGAACTATACAGTCTAGTGCCACAAGAATTGTTAGAATCCGTTATCAATGAGAAAATGTCCGATGAAACAATAAGAAAGGTTTTTGAGAAAGTCGACAATCTTATTGGTGAGAAGTCGGTCGATGTAATCATTGGTGGACCGCCATGTCAGGCATATTCGCTTGTTGGAAGGGCGGTAAAAGAAGACAACATGGATGGCGATGAAAGAAACTATTTGTACAAACAGTATTGCAAGTTCTTAAAGCGGTATCAGCCAAAGATGTTTGTTTTCGAAAATGTTCCTGGATTGCTTACGGCTAAAAATGGAAAGCATTTTGCCAACCTAAAAAAATACTTGGCACATGTAGGATATAAACTTGATTACAGAGAATTAAATGCAAAAAACTTCGGTGTGTTGCAAAATAGGAGGAGAATTATTATTATTGGATGGAAGGCAGAATACGACGGCGAGTACTTTTATCCGCAATTCGAAGATGTTCCTCATAACTTTATAGTTAACGATTTGCTAAAAGACCTTCCAAGTATACAAGCGGGCGAGGAAGGAAAAGAATATGCCGCCAAACCGTCGAGATACCTTACTGAGTTTGGGATCAGAAGCAAAAGCGATATCTTAACATATCACATTGCCCGTCCGCATATTACGCGAGATAAAGAAATCTATAACAAAGTTATTGATGCTTGGAACGATGGACACAAGAGATTAAAGTATGTGGATTTACCCAATGAACTAAAAACTCATAAAAATGTTACGTCATTTTTAGATAGATTTAAGATTGTTGAGTGGGATATGCCGGCTTGTCACACCATGATGGCACACATATCTAAGGACGGGCATTATTTTATTCATCCAGATAAAAATCAGAACCGTTCGATAACTGTTAGAGAAGCAGCAAGAATTCAGTCCTTCCCAGATAACTACTATTTTGAAGGAAGCAGAACTGCGGCTTTTACGCAAATAGGGAATGCAGTACCGCCACTAATGGCAAAGGCGATAGCAGAAAAGATAAGGGAACAAATAGAGAACCAATAAGAGGGAAATACAGATGAACAACCTGTTGATTCAGCAGTATGGTAAGTACAAAAGACAGCAACTAGATGAAAACCCATATAGTTGTCTTTTAGATACGTCAATAGATATAAATCCACACCAAGTGGATGCCTTTTGTGCTGCCGTAAAAGCTTTGAAAACGGGTGGTATCATTTTAGCTGACGAGGTTGGTCTTGGTAAAACTATTGAGGCTGGTCTCGTAATCAAATATGTAATTAAAACTGGTGCGAAAAAGATATTAATTTCTTTGCCTGCATCGCTAAGGAAACAGTGGGAAGTTGAATTGCTTGAGAAGTTTGGCTTTCCCGAAGAAACTATAAAGATATTGGATAGACAAGCCATTAATTATGATCCCTTAGGGATAGTCGATTATTGGCTGAAAGATTCTCAAAAAGTGAGTATTGCGCTTACATCATACGATTTTTCGTCAAAACTGATGAAACAGTACCCTACTGTAAAGTGGGATTTTGTTGTGATTGATGAAGCGCATAATATGCGCAACATTTTTCACGGAACAAAAAGAGCTAAAAGGCTTTACGAACAAACGCATAATATCCCTAAAATCCTATTGACAGCAACGCCGTTGCAAAACAGTTTAAGTGATTTACACGGATTGGTCTCCTTTATAGATCCAAGAATTTTCGGTACGGAGAAAGCCTTTAATAAGCAGTATAAAGAAGATAATAACTACGCGGAGTTAAAGCAAAATCTTGCCCCAGTACTATATAGAACGCTAAGAAAAGACGTTAGCAAATACATGCAATTTGCCAATCGCGTTAGTCGAACGTTTGATTTTGAGTTAAGCTATGACGAAGCCGCGTTGTATATGCGTGTAAACAATTTCTTGAAGCGTGATTATTTATATTCGTTGCCGACGGCAAATAGGAATTTACTGACTCTTGTTATTCGTAAGTTGCTAGCGTCATCGAGTTTTGCTCTTATTGAAACCTTTGAAGTAATCTTGGATAGATTGCAAAAACTGCTGGAAGGAACAAAGTCGAAAGATGCACAAGAAGGGTTTGAACTTTTTTGGAACTATCTTGACGATGACTATGATGAAGACGCAGAACCTGAAGAAGATGCGGAAACAGTCTTTCAAAAGCAAAGAATACAAGAAGAAATTGACGAAGTAAAAGCAATTATCGAGAATGCTGAAAAAATAAAGACAAACGCGAAAGTAAAAGCCTTAAAACAAGCGATTGAGGCGGCTTTTGATATGCAACGACAAAAGGAAATCGCGCAAAAAGTAGTTATATTCACAGAATCAAAAAGAACCCAACGATACGTTGCAAATGAATTGATGGCAAGCGGAGTAAGTGAAGAGGATATAGTGCTTTTCAATGGAGAAAACTCGGATGAAAGAACAAGAGAAATTTACAAGGCGTATCAAGTCAAAAACTTTGGAAAAACAAATTATGGACCATCTGTTGAAAGAAAACACGCCATCGTTGACTACTTTGAGAATAATGCAAAAATTCTAATTTTAACAGATGCCGGTAGTGAAGGCCTGAATTTGCAGTTCTGTAATACGGTAATAAACTACGATCTTCCCTGGAACCCGATGAAAATTGAGCAGCGAATCGGCCGTTGCCATCGTTATGGACAAAAAAATGACGTGGTTGCGATAAACCTGCTTAATACTGGAAACCAGGCGGATATGAGAGTGTACGAGATACTCTCCAAAAAGTTTGAATTGTTCGACGGTGTATTCGGCTCATCCGATATCGCCTTGGGAGTATTGGAGTCAGGCATTAACTTTGAGCAAGAAGTTTTGGCAATTTATCAAAAATGTAATACGGTGGCAGAAATTAAGCGCGAATTTGATAAATTAGACAGAAAGCTTGACGCAAAACGGAATAAGAAAGCAAGAGAACTAAGAAATATACTTCTAACAAAAACGAGCGAACAAAAATGCGCCGATCTTGATGCGGTAAAGGTTGAAATTGACAAATATTTAAAACAAGTGGAGTATTGGAACGACGTGGAAGATGAAGACCTAGGGCTTCCACCGATGAATATCTGGAGAACGCCAAATTGGGGTGAACAAGTCTTAGGTTCTCATGGTTGGCTGTTTGTTGGTGCATTGTGCGACAATTCTAAACTGCTTTTCCCCGTACTGCTTTTGTGTGACGATCAAGGAAATTATGTTGATTTTGATGAAGATGATTTATTGCCGACACTGGAACAAATTGACGATATAGATATCTATCCATACAAACTGTCGGAAGAAGATCAAAAAATTGTCAACGGTGTTTATGATAAGCTACTCAAAGAAATGATGGATAAGCACAACGCCGAAAATCAGCAATACATAGCATATCAGCGGCACAAACTTGAAAACTGGGCAAAAGTCCAGGAAGAGCAGCTGATGATTAACATTCAAGAAATAACCGAAGAAGCAGATGGATTAATTGAGCAAGCAAAACAGTGCAACAACTTTTATGAAAAAGTTGACATACGAAAGAATGCTGAAGAAAAATTGGCACAGGCAAAAAAGATGATGGACAACTATCATCAAAAGGTATCGCAAATCAATGAAGAAGTGCAAAAGGAAATAGAAGAGTTTGAAAAGCACTTGATAACAAATCCGATATTGCTTTTCAAAATAGTTCTAAAATTTTAAGGAGACGAACATGGCTAAAAAGATGATTATATATGGAGTCATACTGCTTTTATGGCTCGTAGCATGTGTTGTACTCTATGTATTAAAGCTAATTGATTGGATAGGTGTAGCGGTTTCGTTTATCTTTGCTGTTCCACCAATCTTTGTGGATTTGTATAGTACCAAAGAAGAGTCTAAACGAAAACAACAACTGGAACAAATAGGACAGCTCTATAAGTTTTTGAAATATTTAGATGATATGAATTTGGAAAATATCAGGGTTAATATGTTGAGACAAAGAGCAGGCGCGGTTAATACGATGGGACTGATTGACTTAAATGCATCAATACACAAAACTTTCGTAGATCCTACGACAAAAGCGTATTACATAAAAAGTATAGCGATTGTTTTCGGAAAGAAACAATGTGAAGAATTATATCTAAGAATGGAGAAAGATAGGCAAGGCTTTGAAAAAGTGTTGGAGCAAAAAGTGTTGGATTTAAATCCGACCGAGAACGAGTGTGATTTTTATAAATTGTTATTATCAAGCGATTTGAAAAAGCAATTATTCTTAAAACGACATAGCGAGATTAAGGAGACGCGATAATGCAAAAGAGCGGAAAGTTGGAACTTACTTGGGTGGGTAAGTACGAACAAAAAGAAATAGAGCCGAGAATTTTGGTGGAAAATCCTGATTTGAGTTATGGTGATCAGGATACTGGCAACATGCTTATTCACGGAGATAACCTGATTGCATTAAAAGCATTGGAACAAGATTATGCAGGGAAAATCAAGTGTATATATATTGATCCGCCTTACAATACGGGCACACGCATTGACGCAGATGGTAAGGAGGTTGGGTATGATGATGGTTTAGAGCATAGTGTATGGCTATCAATGATGTATGATAGAATCAAACTGCTATATTCATTACTGGATGATGAAGGGTCAATATGGATAAGTATTGATGAAAAGGAAAGTCATTATTTAAAAATAATATGCGATGAAATTTTTGGGCGGAAAAACTATATTATTCAAATTACCGTTAAGAGAGGTTCCGTGAGTGGACATAAAGCAATAAATCCAACGCCAGTGCAAATCTGTGATTTATTGCTCGTATATGCTAAAAACAAAGAACTTTGGAAATATAAACCTGTATATAGAAAGAGAGAGTACGACAAAGCTTACAATTTGTTTTTGGAGAATATAGAAGACGATTATCACAACTGGAGAATTGTTCCGATAAAAGAAGCAATGACCCAAAAAAAGCTGTCCATTGAGGATATGATTAGTAAATATCCGTCGCAAGTAGTAAGGTTTGCTCAGCCAGATTATAAATCTGTTGGGCAAGAGACGAGAGACTTGATAGATCTATCAAAGAAGAACCCACAATCTTTTTATTTGCAAAAGAGAGAAGGATATCCTGATATTTACCTTTGTAACGGTAATAGGCTGCTATTTTACAAAGATAAATTAAAAGTTATTGATGGGAAAACGGTTACGGCTGAGTTGGTAACAAACTTGTGGGATGATATGAACTATCAAGGAATAGCAAACGAAGGGGGCGTAACTTTTCAAAAAGGAAAAAAACCAGAGACTCAAATTAAGAGAATATTTGAAATGGCCACGGATGAGGGGGATTATGTTTTGGATTCTTTTTTGGGATCTGGTACAACTGTTGCTGTTGCGCAGAAAATGAACAGAAAATGGATTGGTATTGAACTTGCTCCACATTGTTATTCACATTGTAAAAAACGGATTGATAGCGTTATAGATGGAGAACAAAGTGGTATTAGCAAGTCTGTCAATTGGCAAGGCGGTGGTGGATATAAGTTTTATGAACTTGCACCGAGTCTGCTTGTGCCTAATCCGAAACTGCCGACAATCAAACAAATAAACCCTGAATACACGTTTGAAATGATGTGCGAGGCGATTTGCAAATTAGAGGGATTTAAGTACAAGCCTGATGGAAAATTCCAAGGCAAGTCGAGTGAGCAAAGGTTTATACATATCACAAAAGAGTTTGTCAACGGCGAATACGTCAACAGTTTGCTTGCAAACCTAGGAGAAGGGCAATCGCTGTTAGTGTATGGAATGAAAATACAATCGGGCCTTAGACTCCCCGATAATATAGTCGTTAAAAAGATACCGAAAGATTTGCTTGATAAATGCACGTTTGAAAGCGAGGTAAAATGATGGATAATATCGTTAATCAAATTGGATATGCAATGAGTTTAAGAGAGCCGCAAAAGGAAGCTCTCCAGTATCTTGACGCTATTTCGTCAAGCTGCGATTATAAGCGCAACACACTTGATGAAATAGAAGCAATTGCTACTGCAAATTGTGAGGACAAGCATACCATAAAAGTTGATGACAATTTCAAATTTCCGTCATTTTGCTTTGATATGGCAACGGGTATTGGTAAAACTCGTTTGATGGGCGCGGCAATTTATTACTTGTATAAAACAAAGGGATACAAACACTTTTTCATCCTTGCACCCAGCAACACAATTTACGATAAGTTGCGCAAAGAGTCTAATCCTGCACACCCAAAGTACATATTCAAAGGCTTAGAAGCGGAAATGGGCAGACCTAAGGTATATGACGGTGAGAACTACGTTAGATATCCGGCAAGGTTTGTTCAAGGCGAAATTGAAATTGAAAAAACATCCGAGATACAACTTTTCATTTTTAATATCGGCAAAATTTTCAATAGTAAAACGGATACGACCTTTAAGTTTCATAAATATCAAGAAACGCTCGGCTCTTCCTTTGCCGACGTACTTGCAAAGTTCGACGATCTTGTAATTTGTATGGACGAGGCTCATCGCTATTATGCGCCTGCGTCTATGAAGGCAATAAGTTACTTAAAGCCTATTTTAGGTTTGGAATTTACCGCTACTCCAAAGTCGCATAACAACGTTATATACAGTTACGACCTAGCTAAGGGTGCAGGGAAGTATTTGAAAATACCCGTTGTAATGGGTAGAACAAACACGGGTGGATACAGCGCGGATGATATTGAAGAAATGAAAATCCGAGATGGTCTTACTTTGCACGAAAACCGCAAGAAAGTTGTTTATCAATATTGTTTAGATAACAATTTGGACTATGTAAAACCTATCGTATTGATTGCTTGTAAAGACACAGAGCATGCAAAGAAGATTCGTGCGATGATTGACAGTGATTCTTTCAACAACGGCAGATATCGTGGAAAAGTCATCGAGATTCACTCCAATATGAAAGGGGAAGAAACAGAAGAAAATATCCGCAAACTTCTTTCTATCGAAAGTGCGCAGAATCCCGTTGAAATTGTTCTTCACGTTTACAAATTGAAAGAAGGTTGGGACGTAAACAACTTGTTTACGATAATTCCACTTAATGCAGCCAAGAGTGATATTCTGGCGCTTCAAACGATTGGTCGCGGGTTGCGTTTACCGTTTGGTGTAATAACAGGCAACGAAGCAATTGATACACTCGATATCGTTGCACATGACCATTATCGTGAAATTGTGGAAGACATTAAAAATAGCGACACGTTTAAGTATCGAGATTTGGACGATAGGGGCGTGGAGCCTACCAAGGTAGTAGAAATAACGAATGGTATTGGAGACGGGCAACTTTCGCTTTTAGATGATATTTTTGTTAGTGCTGGCGTCAAGTCGTTTAATGATGTTTGCGACGTTAAAACGCAAGACAAAATGTACGAAGAGTATATGAAGTCGTTCGGTAGAACAAAGAAGCCTGAAAAGCAAGTGCCTCCGCAGTATTCTATTTTTGACTATATAGATGAAGATGGAAACGAGAAAACGGTTGAGACAACGACCCATAATGGAGAAGGAAGTTCTTTAGGGGAAAAGAAGACCCAACCGATGAAAAAGGAAGATTTTGTCGCAACCGTAACGGAGCTGAGCAAAAAGGCAATTTCTGTTCCTAAGATTTTGGTTCAACCGAGTTCTACGGTAACCTTGAAACCGTTTACCGTTAAGAGAAATATAGCAGATTTCGAGGTTGCTGCGTCCAAGATAGAGAGATTTAATGCTGTTAATGCCGAGATGCTTGAGTCTTTCGATGCCGAAATTTTGGCGGTTGACGATGCAGTAAACACTCTTGCATGTATGTTGCTTGATTGTGATGCGTTAAGTGAGATTTCCGTTGACGAAGACGCCGATTATATTTTAAATATTGTTCAGCAGTATCTTGCCTTGATTGACGGAAGTGAGGCTGATAAAAACAAAATCGTGCGTCGCTATGCGAAACTAATTATTGATGATATAGTTAAGCAGATCCACGAGAATATGGATAGGCAAACTTACTACACGCACGTTGTTCAGAAAGACTTGATTGTGTTTAGAAAGGCAGTTAGAAATGTGAGGGCGGATGGGGGCGAAGTCAATTTCCGTAAAACTATTGCAAACAAGAGCGAAATCAAGAAATATGTTTTTACGGGATATAAAAAATCCTACTATAACATAAACGCTTTTGATAGCGATACGGAAAGGCTTGTCTCTGTTATTTTAGAAGACGATAAAGACGTTATTCGTTGGATAAAGCCACCGCTTAATCAACTTGGGCTGTTTTGGCAGGCCGGACAACAATATAATCCCGATTTTTTGGTGGAAACTCCAACCACAAAATATATGATCGAAGTAAAAGCCAAAAATGAAGTCAATAATCCTGACGTTGTAGGCAAGGCAAAAGAAGGTATTAAGTGGTGTAAGTACGCGTCAATCGTTGACTTTGATAAAAAGCCGTGGGAGTACAAACTTATAACGGATGAAGTGATTTCCGTTGGCAATACCTTGAAGTATATCTTGGGGCTTAGTGAAAAAATAGAAGTGGAGGAATAAGATGGCTGACGATAAAAGCTTTTTGGAGTCTGAGGTTAGGCAAAAAATAATTGAGGCTTTAAGGAGAGACTTGGTTGGACCGTTAGAAGAAAATGAAGTCTTAGATGAAAGCCCAATGTTTGAGTACTTAACGGGAATGTTGTATCCGCAAGTTCTCGTGGATTGCATGGAAATGGAGCAAGAACTCGATGCAGATGTAGATAGAACCGAACAAGATTCAAACTATACTCCACAACCGGATGAAGACGATAATGAACCAATGACTGCAACAAAATTTAGTCAGCAGTCAACTATTGGCATGAGCTTTTATCTAAAGAAAGATACCAAACACATAATGGCAGATATTTCTTGGGGCGATTATATAAAATCTTCCGAAAAATATACGAATGAAAAAGGTGAAGAAAAGACTCGGTCATTGTACACTCGTCAACCGATGAATGAAATGATAGATGTAGATTTTGAGTCGTTTGAAAAACATCAAGATTACCTGTTGCCTGTCGATTCGAATTTACATCTGTATGTTACAAGGATAGGCTTAAATAATGGCTATATGTTGGTTACACTGCATTTAACCAATAAAAGGCCAAAGGGGAATTCTACATTAGAATCTATTATTTTTCAAGCTAAAATCGAGGCATATAGCGAGGAGCGTGAGAATTGTTTTGTGGCAGAAAATATTTGTCGCGATATTTTAGCTCCGGACGAATTCTACTATGCTCAACGTCCGATTTTTGGACGTGGACGTGGTTGTGCAATTATGTGGGATAGCGTAGATGAAAGGTATGCATCTAAGGTGTACACCTCTTTTATTCCTGAATATGAATTCCCAGGAGTAAGGGCAACCATTGATGGTTTTGCTGAGGACCATTTTTTAATGAGTTTTATGGCGCGTCCAAAGCACAAAGAAGAAACAATTGCTCGGTTACGCGCATTAAGCGATGCTTATTCGAAGTGGATAGAAACAAAACTAGTTAATGATGAACGCATGTCAGATTCTTCGTTCAAGGAAAAAGTCGGCAATGATGTTATTGAAAAATGCAAGCTGGCGTTAAGAAGAATTGAACAAGGAATCAAGTTGATAGAAAATGATGATATTGCATTTGAAGCATTTTGCTTCATGAATAGTGTAATGTCTTTGCAAAGGAGCATTAGCTCATTTTCTAAAAAGCATGGTAAAGGAATAGAATGTAATTTTGGCGAGTTTGTAGATCCGAAGAGAAAAGAAAATATGTTCTGTTGGCGTCCGTTCCAGATTGCGTTTGTTCTGATGAATTTAAATGGCATAGTTGATCCATTGCATGATGACAGGGAGATAGTCGATTTGCTTTATTTCCCGACTGGTGGTGGTAAAACGGAGGCATACTTAGGCTTAATAGCATTTACTATTGCTAACAGACGCTTGAGAAACAATGAAAATAGTGAATATAACAATGACGGTGGTGTAACTGCGATTTTGCGTTATACTTTGCGCTTGCTTACAACTCAGCAGCGCGATAGACTTACAAAAATGGTTATTGCGGCGGAAATGGAGCGTCAGCGCCAATATCCGCGCTATGGCAAAGAACCAATTAGTATAGGATTTTGGGTTGGTGGTGGTGTTACCCCGAACACGTTTGAGTCACTTAAAGACAACGCAGATAATCCTGAAGGGGGTAGAAATAATCGTAATCTCTTATATAAACAGTTATTAACCTGTCCGTTTTGCGGAAAGGAATTAAAAAAAGAAAACTATTATATTGACTTGGAAAGAAAAACAGTAGAGATATACTGTGAAGACGAAAATTGTATTTTTTACAAATACAAAATGCCTAAAAGGATGAGTATTCCAGTATATCTTGTTGATGAAGAAATCTATAACAAGTGTCCTACCGTCATTTTGGCAACGGTTGATAAGTTTGCAAACCTTCCTTGGAATCCGTCCGCAAACGCACTGTTTGGAAGAGTGGATAGAAAATGCGAACGAGATGGATATATCGCAATGGGTGTTTCGCACGAAAGCCGTCACAATGCAACAGATAAACTTCCTATGGCGAACGTTGTAGGGGTTAAGCCTTTTGCTCCGCCGGAACTTATTGTGCAAGATGAGTTGCATTTAATAACGGGACCATTAGGAACAATATATGGTGCTTATGAAACAATCATTCAAGATTTGTGTGCTTATACGGCTAACGGGAAAAAGATTTTGCCTAAATACATTGTTTCGACTGCTACAATAAAAAATGCGTCCGAACAAATTCGTTGTTTATATGGTAGAAACCGTTCAATGCAATTTCCTGCGAATGGGTTTGAAATAGGGGATAGTTTCTTTATTAAAGAGATTCCGACAACGGAAAAGCCTTTTAGGAAATATGTTGGTATAAGTGCAAGCGGGCAATCAATGAAGACTACTACACTAAGAGTGTATGCAATTGTGTTGCAAACAGTTTCAGAATTGATGACCGATGAAAAATATAAGGATGCAATAGATCCATACTATACAATGGTGGGGTATTTTAACAGTATAAGAGAATTGGGCGGTACTGTACGGTTATTGCAAGACGATATTCCGAAGAGAATAAATCGCTTAAAGAAGAAATATAAGTTTAAAACAACGCGCTATTTAAATAAGAAAATAGAGATAACCTCTCGTATTGCGTCGAGTAAAATTACAGAAAAACTAAAAGAGCTGGAAGTTTCTAGTGATCAAAAAGGGGCATTGGACACGGCGATAGCTACAAATATGATAGCTGTAGGTATGGACGTCGATCGACTTGGGCTAATGTCAGTAATGGGGCAACCGAAACAAAACTCTGAGTATATACAGGCAACAAGCCGTATTGGGCGTCAACACCCAGGGTTAGTATTTACGATGTATAATCCATATAGACCAAGAGATTTGTCTCATTATGAGAATTTTGTCGGATATCATAGTCAACTTTATAGATATGTGGAAGGAACAACCGCAACTCCATTCTCGGCTCGTGCGCGCGATAGGGTGTTGCATGCACTTGTCATTGCTGCGCTAAGATTAGAGATACCGGAATATGCAGACAATATGAAAGCAAAAGATATCGGCAAATTGACGGTAGAGCAGAAGGACAAACTTTGCAACATTATTTTAGATCGTTTGGCAATAGTAAATCCTCAAGCGAGGGATGAAACAAAAGACGAAATAGAGCGGTTCTTGGGGGATTGGCAGTGCATTGCAGCCCAATCGAAGAAGCTGGTTTATTATGTCGGAAATAAATATCTTGAAAAGTATAATAGGTTGATGAACTATTATAGTGAAGATTGTTCAATAACGGAAAAGGGAACTCTAAACTCAATGCGTGAAGTAGAAGCATCCGCAACTTTATTCTATTGGACGGAGGATTGAGATGGCTTATTTTGATAAAAATAAAATTGGAGAAATCAGACCGAATCAATTAATAACGACATTTGGTCCTGGGGCAATTGTTGATGCTGTTAAGGATTCGGTAACGGTTCTTGATACGAATTATTGGACATCAAAAGGAAAGAAGATAATTGACGGTAGGCTAGCGGCTTATTTGGGTGTTTCGTATTTTTATATGCCACAAACATCAAAGAAAGGAGATCTGCCTGTAGTTTCTTTCCCTAATTATCATGTTTGTTCAGATCCGAGATGTGGCAGATTATTCGATGTCCGCGATAATTTTGATGAGGAGCGGTATAAGATTTATGGACCAACATGTCCCATATGCCACAGAATAGCATATCCATCAAGATTTATTGTGATGTGTGAAAAGGGCCACATGGATGATTTTCCTTGGGATTGGTGGATACATAAAGGAAAAACTACGGGTCATAAGAATTTTAAGCTGTATTCTACAGGGTATACATCAACATTAGCGGATATGTGGGTTGAATGTTTGGATTGTGGAGAAAAACGTTCATTAAGTGGTGCAATGCAAGAAGATGCTTTTGAGGACAAAAAGTGTACAGGAAAGCATCCATTTAGACCGACCGTAAAGCCCGAGAAGTGTGATAGTGCTGTTATTCCGTCACAGAGGGGTGCATCTAATGTGTATTTTCCTGTAATTAGAAGTGCTATTTCTATTCCACCTTGGACAGACCCATTATATAACCTGATAGACGAGCATCTTAGAATATTGGAACAGATGATAGAAATGGGAGTTCAGGATGCGGAAACATTAATTTACAATAAATATTTTTCGGGAAACTATTCTAGGAACGAGTTTGACAAAGCACTAGAAAATCGACGTAAAAACATAAAGGAATTTACAGAGATTAAATTGATGGAGTACTTGGCAATTACTCATCATAACGATCCGTCATATGCGTCCAACAAAAAACACTTTAAGGCGGAAGAAGACGAATTGCCTAGCGGTCTTAAAAAGTTTTTTTCGCGTGTTATAAAAATAACTCGTTTACGTGATGTGATGGTTTTACTTGGCTTCACAAGAACTGCCGCACCAGATCCAGATGCGGAACAACAAGTCAATATAGTAAAGTTAAACAAGTCAAAAGGAGAGGCTTGGTTACCGGCGGTGGAGATTAATGGAGAGGGTATTTTTATTGAATTTAATAAACAAACATTGGCTGAATGGAGTAAAAAACCGACAGTAAAGGCTCTTTCGAGTCAATATGAGTTTTGCTACGAGCAGTACTGTGCCTCTAGAGGGTGGACGCAAGGAGTTAAGAAAAATGCGGAATATGTATTGATGCATACACTAGCGCACTTGCTTATAAAAGAAATGTCATTGCAATCAGGGTACTCATCTTCTTCAATTAAAGAGAGAATATATTTCGGAGAAAACATGTGCGGAATACTGTTGTATACAGGAAGTTCCGACAAAGAAGGCTCCCTAGGTGGACTTGTGGAATTGGGCAATTATAATAGGTTGATTCCATTGTTAAAAGGGGCTCTTGAGAACGCAATGAATTGCACTAATGATCCAGAATGTATGGAGACGTTACCGACTGTTGAAAAATCGAATGGTGCAGCGTGCCATTCATGTGCGATGATATCTGAAACAGCATGTGAAAACGGAAATAGGTTGTTGGATAGAGCGTTAGTGGTTCCTATTGGAGGACGAGAGGAACAGTCGTTCTTCCGTGATCTTGTGAGGGATTTATGCAATTTGGAAGTCTAAAAACGGAGTTAATATATGATACTATAAAAGATGAAATGGCGGCTTTAAGTGGAGGAAGTCTTGAATGTGCATTATTTCCTAAATCATTGGCTTTAATAGAACGAGAATATCCTCAATTAAGCAGAGAGCAAGCTATTTCATTAGTAGAACTCGTGAGCAACGCGTTATCTGAAAAACAAAAAGAAAAGATAAGCTTGGTTGCTACAGTACCTCCAGCATTTTCTCTGAAAACAAAAAGGATTCAAAATGTTGTTGAAGACTTGATAAAGAATGCTAAAAAAAGCATTCTTTTGACAGGTTATTCAGTATCGGAATTTGTATCAGAAATGATAGACACATTGGTTGAGAAAAGCCAGAAAGGAGTGCTGATAAAAATTTTCTTTAATGACATTAAAAGCCAAGTCTCAATTGAAAAAATACTTCGTTATAGAAGCAAATTTTTGCAGGTTTATAATTATACAAACAAGGAAGATAAGATGGCTGCGCTTCATGCAAAAATTCTTATGGTTGATGATGCTGACGTTTTGATTTCTTCAGCGAACTTATCGTATCATGGCATGGCAGGGAATATAGAAATAGGGACTCAGGTGTGTTCAGAAAAAATAGTCAAGCAAATAAATGAATTGTTTAAACAACTTTTATTTTCTAAAGTATTTACTGCGGTGAATGAGTAGGCGTAAACAACATTATAGTGGCTAAAAAATTAGGGGTGTCATGGAGTGCGGACACCCCTAATTTTATACCTTTTAGAGCCTTGACTTCTTTGAGCAAAAGAAGTATAATAGTGTTGCTATCAGGGACAAGTGTCCCGAATAGGCAAAGTGAGGGCCATCACAAAATGAGAACAAAAGACAGCGAGTTAGTTCAAAGAATCAAATCATACATTGAAGACCAGTGCGAGCAAATGGGGAGAATACCTCCCATTCGAGAAATAGCGGAAGCATTGGGAGTTTGGAAAGAGTTCTGTGCAGAGATACATGGAGTATATGACGGAACAAGGAATAATTGCGAGAGGCGAATATGGGTATGAGTCCATAGAGCAGTCGAGAACGGAGAAAACCGTGTCGGTTGCAAAGCTTGGATATGTTCCTTGTGGTCCGCTTGCAGAAGAGTATGAGTGTATAGACGGATATGTTAGACTCCCGGCATCGTTTGTAGGAAACGCAAAAAAGTGTTTCTTGCTCACGGCAAGCGGAAATTCAATGATTGACGTAGGAATCAATGACGGAGACCTTGTGCTTGTAAGACAACAGGAAACTGCGGATTATAATGATATCGTAGTTGCGCTTGTGGAGAATGAAGTAACTCTTAAACGCTATCGTCCCGATAATGAAAAGGGAATCATCGTACTTCATCCCGAAAACAAACGAATGAAAGATATTGTGGTTAATAGTTGTCGAATACAAGGTGTTGCTATCAAAGTGATTAAAGATTTGGAAAACTAACAAACGCAAGGGAGGCGGATTTACAAAACAATGACGTATAACGTGAAATGCCCG